>CAVRZY010000102.1:0-15283 GCA_963725415.1 uncultured Acidobacteriota bacterium
GCGTCCGCCCCGGCGATGAAGTCATCACCGCCAGCCATTCCTTCATCGCCACGGCCAACAGCATCCGGTACTGCGGGGCCAGGCCCATGTTTGTGGACATCGAGCCGGAGACTTTCAACATGGATCCGGCCCTGGTCGAGCCGGCCATCACCGAACGTACCCGCGCCATCCTGTGCGTCCACCAGATGGGGATGCCCTGCGATTTGAAGGCGATCCTGGCGGTCGCCCGCCGGCACTCGCTGCCGCTGATCGAAGATGCTGCCTGCGCCATCGGCAGCGAGATACTATGGAACGGCGCCTGGGAGAAGATCGGCAAGCCGCGCGGGGACATCGCCTGCTTCTCCTTTCACCCCCGCAAGCTCATCACCACCGGCGACGGCGGGATGATCACCACGTCGAACGCCGAATGGGACCGGCAGTTCCGGCTCTGGCGCCAGCATGGCATGAGCGTGCCGGATACGGTGCGGCATGGGGCCAGGGAGGTGATCTTCGAATCCTATCCGGAGCTGGGCTACAACTACCGCATGACGGATTTGCAGGCGGCTATCGGGCGCGAGCAACTGAAGCGGCTGCCGGAGATCGTAGAACGCCGGCGTTTTCTGGCGGGCCGCTATCGTGAGCTGCTGGCCGGTGTGCCAGGGCTGCGGCTGCCGGAACAGCCCTCCTGGGCGCGCAGCAACTTCCAAAGCTATTGCGTGCGCCTGCCGGAGGAATGCGACCAGCGGGCGGTGATGCAGTTCCTGCTGGAGCAGGGCATCGCCACCCGGCGCGGGATCATGTGCGCGCATCGCGAGCTGCCCTATGCGGGCGGCGGGGAACGCTTGCCGCACAGCGAGGCGGCGCAGGACCGCAGCATTCTCCTCCCGCTCTTCCACCAGATGACCGAAGACGATCAGCAGCGAGTTGCTCTGGCGCTGCGGCAGGCGGTATGAGCATCCTGATCAACGATCTCAAGCGCCACACTGGGTCGGTTCGAGCCGAACTCGAGGGCGCCCTCGAGCGAGTGCTGTCGCGGGGTTGGTACATCCTGGGGCCGGAGGTGGAGGCTTTCGAGCGCGAGTTCGCGGAGTTCTGCGGGACGGGGGCCTGCGTGGGCGTGGCCAACGGAACCGAGGCCCTGGAGCTGGCACTGCGCGCCCTGCGAATCGGGCCGTCAGACCAGGTTGCCACGGTGGCCAACGCGGGCCTGTACAGCACGACTGCGATTCGCGCCGCAGGCGCCGAACCCCTTTACGTGGACGTCGAGTGGGCGTCCATGACCATGGATGCGAGCGCCTTGGCCGGGGCTCTAACGCCGCGCACCAAGGCCGTCATCGTCACGCACCTCTACGGGCAGATGGTGGACGTGCCCGCCGTGCTCGAGGTGGCGCAGCGGGCGGGCATCCCGGTGATAGAAGACTGCGCTCAGGCGCACGGCGCCGAGTTGCGCGGCCGCTGCGCGGGCGCCTGGGGAGCGGCCGGTTGCTTCAGCTTCTATCCGACCAAGAACCTGGGCGCCCTGGGAGACGGGGGCGCGGTGGTCACCTCGGATGCGGCGCTGGCCGAGCGCGTGCGCCTGCTGCGGCAGTATGGCTGGACCAGTCAGTATCGATCCGTCTTACCGGACGGCCGCAACAGCCGCCTGGACGAGCTGCAAGCTGCCGTGCTGCGCGCCAAGCTGCCCCACTTGATGCGCTGGAACGAGCGGCGCCGTGCCATCGCCCGCGCTTACACCGAAGGGCTGCGGCAGGCCCCGCTCACCTTGCCTGAGAATTTCGGGGGGGACTACGTCGCTCATCTCTACGTGGTCCGGACCCCCCGGCGCGACGAACTCAAGAGCGCCCTCGCCAGCCAGGGAATCGGGACGGGGATCCACTACCCCATACCGGACCACTTACAGGAGTCCGTCCGGAAATCCTTCCCGCCTTGCTCCGCTCTTCCAGTCACCGAACGATGCAGCCGGGAGGTGTTGACGTTGCCCTGCTTCCCGGAACTTTCCGACCCAGAGGTAGAGATGATCATTGCGGCAATTTTGCGTATTTTCGAGAAAGGACCATGCTGACCCCACCAAAGTTCACGCAAATCAGCGATTGCACTACGATTGACTTCCCTAAGGTCCCGGACCCGCGCGGGAATCTGACGTTTCTGGAAGGTGGCCGGCATGTTCCCTTCGAGATCAAACGCATCTTCTACCTGTACGACGTGCCCACGGGGGAGTCGCGGGGCGCCCATGCGCATAAAACCTTGCAGCAGGTCTTCATCTGCCTGGCCGGCAGCTTTGACGTGTACGTGGATGACGGCGTCAGCCAGAGCACGGTGCACCTGAACCGCCCCTGGAGGGGCCTGTACGTTCCTGCCATGATCTGGGCCGCGGAGATGAATTTCGATCCGGGCTCGGTGTGCCTGGTTTTGACCTCGCAGCTCTTCGACGAAGCGGATTACTACCGTGAATACGAGGAATTTCTGGCCGCCAAGCTGCGGTAGGTCTCGGATGCCGAAAAGGGGACAGTCTCCGTTGTCACGGCGTGGGGAGTGGGGACTGTCCGCTTTTCTGCTGCTGTGCTTGTGCGCTCAACCGCAAGGCCCCGCCACCCGCCTGGAGAACACCGGCAAGCCCATGCGCATCGGCTTCCAGTGCACGGAAGAGGACATCCGGACGCTGGGGCTGATATGCCCGGCCCAACACCCTTGCCTCGTGTATGTGGAGCTGTCCGGACTGGAGCCGGTGGGGAACAAGATCTTCGTCACGGGCAACATCCATACAGAATCCGCCACGCTCAGCTCGATCCTGCTGGCCACCGATGACACCGGCAAGACTTGGTACGAGCCCCACGAACGGATACGCGGGGCGGCGCTCGAGCAGATCCAGTTTGCGGACTTTGAAGCCGGCTGGGTAGGGGGGCAGCATTTGCAGCCCGTTCCGCGCGATCCGTTTCTGTTGCTGACCACCGATGGCGGCAAGAGCTGGCGCGCCCGGCCCATCTACGGCGAAAACCGCGCGGGGACCATCGAGCGATTCTGGTTCGACTCCCGGACCACCGGGACGATCTGGATTGACCGTACGCAGGCCGGCGAGGCAACCAGCCGCTACGAGATGTACGAGTCCAGGACCGGCGGCGAAAGCTGGATGGTGCGCCAGATCAGCGACCGGCCCATCCCCGACGATCCGAAACGCGGACGGTCGCCGAATCCCGACTGGCGGATCCGCGCCGACGCCGCCAGCAAATCCTACCGCATCGAGAAGCGCGTCGAGGAGCGCTGGCAGACCGTGGCGGCCTTCTCTGATTCCGGTCGGCGAGTGCAAAGAGCCGGAAGCCGCGCTGCCGCCGGAACCGGTCACTCCGGAGACGCCGCTGGCCCCCGAGCCGGAGCCGCCCAAGCCGCCCCGCAAAGCGCCCACTCTGAAAAAGCCGTGAGACACGACCCCATCGAGCTGGAGCTGTTTCGTCACCTTCTGGTCTCGATTGCCGAGGAGATGGGGGTGGTCTTGCGCAAGACCTCTTACTCGGCCAATATCAAGGAGCGCCGGGATTACTCTTGCGCGGTGTACGACTCGAGCGGCGAGACGGTGGCGATGGGGGACCATCTGCCGGTTCACCTGGGCGCCATGCCGCTGGCAGTCCGCAGCGTCACGGAGGCTTTCTCGCTGCGCCCGGGTGATCTGGCGATTCTGAACGATCCCTTTCGCGGCGGGACGCATCTGCCCGACATCACCGCCGTTTCCGGAGTCTTTCTGCGCGGCGCGACCAAGCCCGCCTTCTACGTGGCCAACCGCGCCCACCACGCCGACGTGGGCGGAATGAGTCCGGGATCGATGCCACTGGCCCGCGAGATCTACCAGGAGGGTCTCCGCATCCCGCCGGTTCTGCTGGTGCGCGGCGGCAAACTCGATCGCGACCTGCTGGGCCTGCTGCTGGCCAATGTGCGCACGCCGGAGGAGCGCCGCGGCGACCTGCTGGCCCAGTGGATGGCCATCCGCCGCGGGGAGGCCCGCCTGCTCGAGCTGGTTGCCAAGTACGGCCTCGGCAAGGTCCGCCGGAACATGCGCGCTCTTCAGGATTACAGCGAGCGGATGATGCGCGCCGCTATCCGCCGGCTGCCGCAAGGGGAATACCAGTTCACGGACTTTCTGGATGACGATGGCGTCACCGGGCGGCCCGTGAAGATTGCGGTTAAGGTGCGGCTGCACAACGGCTCTGCGGTGGTGGACTTCTCCGGGTCAGACCCGCAGACTGACGGCCCGGTGAACGCCAACTACGCTATCGCGATGGCTGCAACGATGTACGTGTTCCGCTGCCTGGTGTCCGAGGACGTGCCCTACACTGCCGGAATGATGCGGCCCATCCAGGTGCTGGCGCCCAAAGGCACGGTGGTCAACGCCGAGCCGCCGGCGGCCATGGCGGCCGGCAACGTCGAAACCTCGCAGCGCATCACCGATGTGCTGCTGGGCGCGCTGGCGCAAGCCGCCCCGGATAGGATTCCAGCGGCCAGCTCGGGGACCATGAACAACCTGAGCCTGGGCGGCTGGGATCCTGCTCGCCGGTGTTCCTTCGCCTATTACGAGACGGTCGCCGGGGGCATGGGCGCCTCGGCCCGAGGGCCCGGCCAGAGCGCCGTCCACACCCACATGACCAATACCTGGAACACGCCCATCGAGGCGCTCGAGCATCAGTATCCCCTGCGCCTCCGTGCCTACCGTGTCCGAGCCAACTCGGGCGGGCGCGGCGCGCAGAAGGGCGGGGACGGCATCATCCGCGAACTAGAGATGCTCGCGCCCTCTCAGGTGAGCCTGCTCTCCGACCGGCGAAAGCGAGGCCCTTACGGCCTGCGCGGCGGGCAACCTGGCAGAGCGGGGCGCAACTCGCTGATTCGCGACGGCAAGGTGCTGCCTGTCGCTGGCAAGGCCAGTTTCGAGGCCCGCGCCGGCGATATTCTGCGCATCGAAACACCCGGTGGAGGCGGCTATGGAGCGTGAGGTCTCATTGACGATTGACGATTCCAGTGTCCCGCGGCGCCAGACACAGCAATCGTCAATCGTCAGTCCCGCAATCGTCAATTCCCCCGGCACAGCCACTCTGCCCGCACCTGCCGCTCGCTGGGTTGTTCGGTTGCGGCCATGCCGCGATATGCAGGCAATCTGTAACAGGAGGCGTCGTTCGATGATGCGCGCATCTATGCTTTTATTGGCGGCCCTGGCGGTTTCCGCCGCGGAGGGGCCAAGGATTTTCATCGTGACGGACCTGGAGGGTGTTGGCGGCGTACACAGTTGGGACGAGCAGGTCAGCCCGGGCCAACGCCGGTTTGAGGAATCGCGCCGGCTGCTGACCGGGGAGGTGAATGCCGCCGTGGAGGGCGCCTTCGACGCTGGGGCCAGCCAGGTGGTCATCTGGGACGGTCACGGGGGAAGCCGGACGCTTTCGGTCGAGGACCTCCATCCGCGAGCGCGGCTGGTGCAGGGGCGGCGGACGCCGGCCAATTACTACCTGGAAGAGAAGCTGTACGACGGCGTCATGATCGTTGGCCAGCACGCCATGGCGGGGGCCAAGGGACTGCTGGCGCACTCGCAAAGCCGCAACGTGCGGGGCATCTTTCTGAACGGCAAGCCGGTGGGAGAGATCGGCCAGACGGCGGCGATCGCCGGCTATTTCCACATTCCGGTCATCATGCTCACGGGCGACCAGGCCGCCTGTGAAGAGCTGCTGGCGCTCGAGCCCAAGGCGGAGACCGTGGCCGTGAAGCGGTTGGTGGGGACGGAGTCGGCGCTAAGCCTGTCGCACGCCGAGGCGCGTGCCCAGATCCGGGCCCACGCGCGCCGCGCCGTCGCGCGCATCCGCGAGTTCTCCCCCTGGATCATCGAAGGGCCGGTCGAGTTGAGGTTCGAGTACTTACCGGAAACGCCCGAGAAGGGCCAGGCCCAGGAGCGCCCGCCGCGCGTTTACCGCGGGCGCACCGTGCTCGAGGCCTACCAGGAATGGCTCGGCCGATAGTCGGGGTGGGGCACAGGGAAACAGTACCCCGGATCGGCTATGATGAGGACTTGTCCGGAGGACCATTGGGCGCTGCTTTCACCACTAACCACCAGCCTGTGCGCAAACCCGCCAGCCGGCGCCAGTCGATCACCATGATGTTCGGCTGCACGCTGCTGGGCGCTGCCGGCCAGATCCTGATCAAGCATGGCCTTGGCTCGGTGCCCCCTCCCACTACCTGGTGGGGCGCGATCCTGGCCATGATTCTGGCCATGTTTACCAACCCGCCGGTGCTGACCGGCTACATCCTCTACGCGCTGATGACCGCCCTGTTTGTTTTCGTCCTGCGCAGCGAAGAGCTCTCCATCGTGTACCCTATCATCTCCCTGACCTACGTCTGGGTTACCGCTCTCTCGGCGGTGGTCTTTCGGGAGTCGATGAACCTGCCGAGGTTGGTGGGCGTGGCTACCATCGTGCTTGGGGTGGGCGTGCTGGGGAGGGACCCTCGCAAGTGAAGACCACTGTCTCGTCGATCCTCCTGGTCCTGACAGCTTCGTTCATAGGCTCCTTCGGAGCGGTGTTCCTGAAGGCGGGCGCGGGCAACGTCCGCCTCAACCTGCGATCCTTGGTTTTCAACCCTCGCCTGGCCCTGGGAGTGGCGTTGTTTTTGGGATCCTCTGTTTTCTATATGCTGGGATTGCGGCAGGGCGAACTCAGCGTCCTCTACCCACTGGTCTCTCTGGGCTACGTCTTCACCCTGCTGTGGTCGCGGCTGTTCTTCCATGAGTCGTTCACCCGCAACAAGCTGCTGGGCTTGTCGTTGATCCTGCTGGGAATCATGCTGATCGGCGTGGGCGGCCGGTAGCTGTAGAACCTCAGCCGTCAGCCCTTAGCCCTTAGCCGCTCCGGCTGGCGGCTGACGTCCTAAACTCCCGCAAGGCTGCCGAACACCAGCAGTTGGCGAACGGCCAGCGGCTGTCTTCGGCCCATTGCATCGTTCTTTTTTTTGCAGTACATTCGGCTTGGGGGGCAAACGCGGCGCGTTTGCGAGGAGCGAGTTATGAGCATCTTGAACAAGCTCAAGGAGCTTCTGGACCAGAACAAAATCGAATATACGTATACCGTTCACCCGACCGCCTACACGGCTCGGGAAGTCGCTTCCGCCGAGCACGTGCCGGCGCGCGAGGTCGCTAAAACCGTCGTTTTCTTGAGCGAAAACGGTTACGCCATGGCGGTGCTGCCTGCCGACAGCCTGGTGGATCTGGAGCAACTGCGGCAGGATCTGGGGCTAACGCGGCTGCGGCTGGCCACCGAGGCCGAACTGGGGGAACTGTTCCCCCAGTGCGAGTTGGGGGCCATGCCGCCCGTCGGAAGTCTGTTTGATCTTCCGGTCTACGTGGACACCCGGATGACCAGCCAGGACATGATCGCCTTCAATGCCGGCACCCATCGGGACGTGGTGCACATGCACTTCCGGGACTTCGAGCGGCTGGTGAATCCGGTGATCGTGCCCTTCGCGCGCCACGCCACGCTGCGGACCTGAAGAGCCGCTAGCCGCTCACCCCTGTCCTTCCAGCGAGCGCGGGGCGTGTTCGTGCTCCGCCTCCTCCACCGTAGCGTGGAGCTTGGCGAGGCCGTAATCGAAACCTTTATCGAAGGCCCTCCGGTTGAGTTCCCGGGTGGCCGGCGGCACCGAATCCTCGATCGCCTGCCGCAGCGCGTCGGGGTCCAGCAACCCGGTGACCGCCGCGAAGAAGCCCACCATTACCACGTTCAGCACCATCCGCCTGCCCAGTTCCTCGGCCAGCCGGGTGGCGGGAACGCTGTGCACCCGGATCCCGCTGCGCAACTCGTCGACGTGTACCAGGTCTTCCTCGACGATCAGCAGCCCGCCCTCCTTGAGCTCCGGGGACGAAGCGGGTGTAAGCCTCCTGGGACATCACCACCAGGACATCCGGCCGGGTCACGTAGGGATACAGGATGGGCTCATCGGAAAGGATCACCTGGGCGCTGGAGGCGCCGCCCCGGGCCTCCGGGCCGAAGCTCTGGGTCAGGGTGGCGTAGCCGCCCTGAAAAATTGAAGCGGCTTTTCCAATGATCGTGGCCGAGAGGATGACCCCCTGGCCGCCAAATCCGGCAATGCGAATCTCGGTTAGCTGCATACCAGTGCTTCCGCCTCCACGAAACGGTCCCCCAACTGTTCGACCATCTGGCCGCGCATGAGTTCCATGTAATCGGGCCGGTCCCGATCCACGAACTTACCCACGATGATATCGCCGGTCATGGTGAGCGCCACTTCGGAGGTGGGCGCTCCGTGCTTGGTCTTGCTGCGCTCCTTGTAATACTTCATGGTGTCCAGGCCGTCGCCCAGCTTGTTGCGGCGCTGGTACAGGGTGGGGCAGGGCGAGAGGATTTCGATGAAGCAGAATCCGCGCTTGGTGAGGATCTCGGTCATCGAGCGCGTCAGTTGCCGGACGTGGAAGGTGGTCCAGCGGGCCACGTAGGCGGCGCCCGCCGCCTCGACCAGGGAGGGCAGGTTGAAGGCCGGCTCGTAGCAGCCGTAAGGCATCGTGGTGGTGATCGCCTTGCCCGGTGTGGTGGGAGCCGTCTGCCCGCCGGTCATCGCATAGATGAGGTTGTTCACGCAGATGACCTTCAGATCCAGGTTGCGGCGGGCGGCGTGAATGATGTGGTTCCCTCCGATGGCGAACAGGTCGCCGTCGCCCGAGTACACTACCACGTGCAGGGAGGGATTGGCCAGCTTCAGCCCGGTCGCAAAGGGGATGGCGCGGCCGTGCGTGGTATGGAACGAATCCAGCCTCATGTAGCCGGCCACCCGCCCGCTGCAACCGATTCCCGAGACCACCGCCACTCGGTCCAGATTCACCTGGGATTCGAGTAGGGCGCGGGCAAAGCAGTTGACCGTCGTTCCGATGCCGCAGCCCGGACACCAGATGTGGGGCATGCGGTCCATTCGCAGGAACGGTTCGATCAGATTCACAACAGGCGCTTCCGCCGTCATTGCGCCACCTCCATGATCGCCTCCAGAATCGCTTCCGGCCGGTGCACGCCGCCGCCGGCGTGCGTGACCGAGATGGCCGGCGCCAGCCCGGCCGCGGCCCGCTCGACCTCGTGGACGATCTGGCCCAGGTTCAGCTCCGGCACGACAAATGCCTTGATGCGCCCGGCCAGACCCCGCAGCAGCTTGTCGGGGAACGGCCACACGTTGATAAGCCGCAGCCTACCGACCCGCACCCCGCGCTGGCGGGCCAGGCCAATGGCCCGCTGCGCCACCCGCGAGGTGATCCCATAGGAAACCACCACCACCTCGGCGTCCTCCAGCCCGTCCCCGTCGTAGTGCACCAAGCCGTCGGCCGCCACGCGGATCTTTTGCTGGAGCCGCCGCACCAGGCGATCCTGCGCGGCCACGGTCATCGAAGGATAGCCACGTTCGTCGTGGGTCAGGCCGGTAACGTGGAACCGGTATCCCTCGCCCGCATGCGCCATCTCGGGAACCAGGTCCGCTCCCGGTTCGTAAGGCTTGTAGTCGGCGAGCGTCCGCCGCGTGTGCCTTCTGGGGTAGATTTCGATCTGCTCGGACGGAGGGATCACCACTTTCTCGGTCATGTGCCCCACGCATTCGTCCATCATGAACATCACCGGAATGCGGTATTGTTCGGAGAGATTGAACGCCCGGATGGTCAGATCGAAGCACTCCTGCGGGGAATTGGGGGACAGGGCGATGATCTCGTAATCCCCGTGCGAGCCCCAGCGCGCCTGCATCATGTCGGACTGGGACGGCAGGGTGGGGAGCCCGGTGAAGGGCCCGCCCCGCTGCACGTTCACGAATACGCAGGGGGTCTCGGTCATGACCGCCAGGCCGATGTGTTCCATCATCAGTGAGAAGCCCGGACCCGAGGTGACCGTGAAAGCCTTGGCGCCGCCCCACACCGCACCCTGGATGGCGATGGAAGCGGCCAGTTCGTCTTCCATCTGAATGAAGAAGCCGCCTACGGTGGGGATGCGGGCGGCAAAGCGCTCGACCACCTCGGTGGAGGGCGTGATGGGGTACCCTGCGGCAAATCGCGCACCCGCCGCTAGCGCACCTTCGCAGCAAGCGTGGTCTCCGTCCATGAAATGGACGCCGGTGAGCACGCCGCGAGGATCAGCCTGCATGGGAAGCCTCCTTCGGTTTGGGCTCGGGTTTCGGCTCGCTGATCTTCCAGCCGAAGATCGCGAAGTCCGGGCAGTACATGCCGCAAAGATCGCAACCGCTACATTTTTCAGGGGCTACGACGTGGGGTGGATGATAGCCTTTGGAGTTGAACGCGGAGGACAGGGCCAGGACCTTGGTGGGGCAAAACTCCACGCAGAAGGCGCAGCCCTTGCAGCGCTCCACGGTGATGGAAACGTAACCTTTTGGCATAGCAGTGAATTAGTGTTGCTGCGGAATTGGTTGGCACGCTCATTTCCAATTGTAGTACGCCCGCCCAGGTTTCGCGCAAAGGCGCGAAGGTTCCGCCAAGAACGCAAAGAAAAACACGGTTTTAACTTTGCGTGGTTTGGGTGATCTTTGCGCCTTTGCGCGAAATCTGTCACCGGAAGTTCTCGATCAGCATCAGATCATAGTTGATCGGCTTGCCGACGGTGAACAGCGCGGTCTTTCGATCCGGCGAAACGGTCAGACCCAGGTTGGGCTGGCCCTCAATCCTGGTGAGCACCCGGCTCCTTCCGGTGGCGAAGTCGAAGAACTGGAGCGGATAGGCGCCGTCCTTATCGGCTTGCGCAATGTGGTAGATTCCACCCTCGACCGGGAAGAACGCCCGGGAGACTACCGAATCAAGAATCTGCCGCTCCGGACCACCGGCCAGAGGTTTGGCGAACAACGGCCCGGATGACATGCTGCCGGTGTATTTTGTGCAATAGAGGGTCTTGGCATCCCAGGACTCGAAGGCCGTATAGCCCCCGTTGTCGGTAACCTGCACGGCCTCCCCGCCCGCCGCAGGGATGCGCCAGATTTCGTTCTTGCCGCTGCGGTTCGAGGCGAAATAGATCCATTTGCCATCCCGTGACCAACTCGGCCCATGCTCGTCGGAGGGGTACTGGGTCATGTGGCGCGGTTGCCCGCCGGCAGCATCAATGACGTAGATATCCCAGTGGCCGTCCTCTCCTTGCGAGTCAAAGACGATCCAGCGGCCATCTGGCGACCACCGGGGAGTGCCCTGGTGCCTGCCCAGTCCGTTGGTCAACTGCACCGGGTTCGTTCCGTCCTGATTGCACACCCAGATTTCATTGCCACCGCCAGAACGGCTCGAAGCAAAAGCAATCCTCTTGCCATCCGGCGAGAATTGGGGATTGTCGTCACGGAGAGTAGACGAAATGAAGTTGCTTGCGGGGCCGCCTGCTTCGAACTTCCAAATATCCGTGTCCAGCCCGCCGTGAACGTATACCAGCCGCTTGCCCACCCGCGAGATGGCAGGATGTCGAACCTGTGGCCCAGCGAGTTCCAGACGTTCTGGTTTCGCAGTACCGGAGATGGGGACCCGCCACAAGTAAGGATTCACGCCCGCATCCCGCGAGGCGGCGTAAACCAGTGATTGCCCGTCTGCCGTCCAAGCGATCCCCAGAATGAACACGCCCTGATGAGTCAGCCGCCGCGGCGGGGCTTTTGGCAGGAAATCTGGACCAAGCTCCAGCAGGTGCACATCGCAGGAGTACAAGCCGCTGCAAGAGGCGTACGCCACAAACCGCCCGTCGGGCGAGAAGGCCGGACAATGATCAAAAGAGACGGGATTCGAGGTCACCCTCCGCTCCTCGCCCTGCTCGACCGGAATCAGGAATATCCCATTAACTCCCTGGGGCTCCAGTTCAGCGACGGCCAGCCATTTTCCATCCGGAGACCAGGATATGGAAGGGTGCCTGGCCAGACGGAAGTCCGTCAACTTGCGCTCCGGCCCGCCCAGGGGAGAAATCAGATAGATGACTGCCTGGTCTGCCTGTTGACGCACGAAAGCGATCTGGCGGCCGTCAGGCGACCACGCCGGGTTATCGTCCGGCGCCGGATCTGTGGTGAGCCGCAGCGGCGTCACTGCGCCCACCATCTTTACGTAGATGTCGAAGTTGTCCTGCTTGTCGCCGTTCCAGGCAAAGGCCACCTGGTTGCCGTCCGGGGAAAAAGAGGGGTACAGCTCACTTCCGGTGTAGGCGGTGAGGGGAACCACACTCGGGGGCGGGAGGGGTGCGCTTGCTTGGCGAAACAGAAACCAGCCGGCGACGCCCAGCAGCGGAACGGCGGCTGCCGCTCCCAGCAGCCAGCGCCGCCTCCAGCGCGCCCGCGCTGGACCTTCCGCAGCCAACGTCCCAGACTCGGATTCCAGCTTCACCTCTTCCAGCTCCACTTTCAGGTCGGCCATAATGCTGGAAGCGCCGCGCCGGGTCCTTGCGCAAGCAGCGCAGGATGACCCGCTCCAGCTCGCGCGGCAAGCCCTCCACTGCCTGGCTGGGCTGCTTCGGCTCTTTCGTGAGCACCGCCGCCAGCGTGGAGGCCGAGGAGTCCCCCTGGAAGGCCCGCGCGCCGGTCACCATCTCGTAGAGCACCGAACCGAAACTGAAAATGTCCGAGCGCGCGTCCACCTTCTTGCCTTCGGCCTGCTCCGGCGACATGTAGGCCACGGTGCCCACGATTTTTCCCTCTTCCGTCAGGGTCACGGTGGGAGCCAACTCACCACTCTCCACAGGTTCGGTGAGCTTGGCCAGGCCGAAGTCGAGAATCTTCACCAGACCGTCCTCGGTGACCATGATGTTGGACGGCTTCAGATCCCGGTGCACGATTCCTGCGGCGTGGGCCTTGGCCAGAGCATCGGCAGCCTGAATCGCGTAGTGCAAGGTTTCGCTCAGGCTCAGCCCCTTGCGTCCGATCAACCGCTCCAGCGTCTTGCCAGTCACGTACTCCATGGCGATGAAATCCAGGCTGCCCTCGCTGGAAATGTCGTAGATGTGGACGATGTTGGGGTGATTGAGCGCCGACGCCGCCTTGGCCTCCTGTACGAAGCGGCGCTTTCTGTCGGGATCGGTGACCTTCTCCGGGGGCAGGACCTTGATGGCGACGAAGCGGTCGAGGTGCGTATCGCGGGCCTTGTACACCACGCCCATCCCGCCCTCGCCGAGCTTTTCGACGACCTGGTAATGCGAAATACGCTGGCCGATCACGACGCGGCCCTCTCTGAAACCACGATCAGAACCGGGGCTTCCACTTGCGGATGTCCTGGTGGGCGTAAGTATACCTTATCCACAGCCTGGCTGGCGGTTGCCCGGGCCCGGGCCAGAGGTTGTTGTCCACGCCGGGGGCACGGGCCCGCCGTAAACTTGGCGATCGAGCGGTGGCCTGTTAGCGGTCCCACTCGCGATCCGCCAGATCGAAGCCGTCCCGCCACCGGGTTGCACCCAGTACTTCAATGGCGTATATTGGAGGTGTGCCCCGGGCGCCAATCACGGTGGTTGAGGTGGAACCTTTTCCGGCTCGGGCCAGAGCAGTCTGGAGCGATGAAGACTGTCTGGAGTTCATCAGCTACATAGCGTGCAACCCGCAGGCCGGGGACTTGATGGTCGGGACGGGCGGGGTTCGCAAGGTGCGTTGGTCACGCGGGGGGAGCGGCAAGCGTGGCGGTGTCCGAGTCATCTATTATTTCCACGACGAATCGATGCCGCTGTTCTTGCTGACCGTTTACCCTAAGAGCAAGCAGGCCCGGCTGACCTCGGCTCAATTGAAGACGGTTACGAAACTGGTCGCTTTACTGAGGGCAACATATGCGAAATCGTAGATCTAGGTCTGTAAGAGCAAAACGACCTACGGTGGGTACCGACATTATTCAGGCCCTGAAAAACGCCGTCGCGTATACCAGGGGTGACAAAGTTGCGGTGGTCGAGCACATCGTGCGTGTCCCAGAACAGATTGATGTCCGGGACGTTCGGGCCAAGCTCGGTATGTCTCAACACAGTTTCGCTGCTAGGTTTGGGGTCAGCCTCTCGACGGTCCGCAACTGGGAGCAAGGCCGGCGACGACCTGAAGGACCCGCACGCGTTCTGCTTACCATCATTGACCGGGAACCGGAGGCGGTCGAAAGGGCGCTGGCGAGTTAGCGCGCCGCGGACCCCCCCTTACACCTTCTCCGGCACCACGAACGGCGCGCGGTAGTCACGGGTGACGTACCGGTTGGCTTCGGGATCGTTCACGAAGCGCTCCTCGTGGGGATCGAAGGTCAGCTTGCGCCCCGTGCGGTAGCTGATGTTGGCCAGGTGGCACAGGGCCGCCGAAAGGTGGCCTTCCAGGATGTCCGCCGTCAGGTCGGTGTGCTTGCGGCTGCGGACCGCCTTGAGGAAGTTGGCGATGTGGGGGGCGGTGTCCCAGGTGCGCGGCTCCTTGTAAGTCATCTCCTGCGCCAGTTTCCCCTTCTCGCCCAGGTAGATCTGGAACCCTCTCAGGTCCACTGCCATGTGGCCCTCGCTGCCGAAGAACAGGTTGCCGATGTAGTTCGAGCCGTCTTTGACGATGCTCGACTCGCCGCCGGTCAGCAGGCCCCGGACCTCGAACACCAGCAGGCAGTCGTCGTACTCGAAGGTGGCCAGTTGGGTGTTGGGGGTCTCCTGGTCGTCGTCGTAGACGTACTTGCCGCCGGTCGAATGGACCACCTTGGGCAGGGTGTTCTTGTCCAGGCCCCAGCGGCAGATGTCCATCTCGTGAACGCCCTGGTTGCCGATGTCGCCGTTGCCGGTGTCCCAGAACCAGTGCCAGTTGTAGTGGAAGCGGTTGGGGTTGAAGGGGCGCATAGGGGCCGGGCCGAGCCAGAGGTTGTAGTCCACGCCGGGCGGCACGGGCCCGTCGGGTGACTTGCCGATCGAGACGGCGCCGCTTGAAGCACAGCCCCTTGGCCATGTAGAGCTTCCCGATCACCCCCTGGCGCAGCAGCTCCATGGCACGGATCTTGTGCTCGGTGGTGCGGCTCTGCATGCCCACCTGCACGATGCGCTTGTACTTGCGGGCCGCCTCGACCATCTTGCGGCCTTCGAAGATGTTGTGGCTGGCGGGCTTCTCGACGTAGACGTCCTTGCCGGCCTGGCAGGCCCAGATGGTGGCCAGGGCGTGCCAGTGGTTGCAGGTGGCGATCGAGACCGCGTCGATGTCCTTGTCTTCCAGGAGCTTGCGGAGATCCTGGTAGGTCTTGGGCTTGCTCCCCTGGACCTTTTCGGTGAACTGCACGGCCCGTTCGGTCTGGGCCTGATCGATGTCGCAGACCGCAGCGACGCGAGCCCCCGGAAGGGTACCGAAGATGCTGATGGTG
>CAVRZY010000103.1:0-25810 GCA_963725415.1 uncultured Acidobacteriota bacterium
AAAATGGCCTACTAACTAAGGTAAACTACTTACGCCTCCAATAGGTTTTTCTCCGCCTCTCTGCGCCTCTGCGGTGAGAGGTTTTCGTCGCTCTCGAGCTCGAACGCCTCGCCAATTTCCCGTTTGGCGATAATGACTCAGTGGCCCAGCCCGCGCGCAAGTGGATCATCGTAGGCTTGCTCAGCCTGGGCATGACTATCGCCTACATCGACCGGGCGAACATCTCGGTAGTGCTGGCGCTGGAGGAATTCAAGAAAGCGTTCCGGCTCAGCGACTGGGATCGCGGCGCCCTGAACTCCGCCTTTTTCTGGACTTACGCGTTGCTGCAAATCCCGGCGGGCTGGTTGGTGGATCGCTACGGGGTGAAATTCCCGTACGCCCTGGGCTTCCTGTTTTGGAGCTTCATCTCCGCGGCCAGCGGGCTGATCAGTTCCATCCGGCAGCTTTTGGTGCTCCGGCTGCTGCTGGGGATTGGCGAGTCGGTGGTGGCCCCGGCTAGCCTGCGTTGGATCCGGTTCCACTGCGCCGAAAAGGAGCGTGGCCTGGCCGTGGGCCTCTACATGGCGGGCACCAAAATCGGACCGGCCATCAGCGCCCCGGTTACCGCCTGGATGATCGGGGCTTTCGACTGGCGGAGAATGTTCATCCTGTTGGGGCTCGGGGGGCTGGCCTGGCTAATCTTCTGGATGGCGCTGGTCCGCAACGACGACCGGCGCATCGAACAGGCCGCGGCCCGGCAGAGCGGCGCACCGGCAGTCCCGTTCGTCCGCGTATTGGCTAGCCCGGTGATGTGGGGCATCCTCATCGGCACCTTCGCCTACAACTACTTCGTCTACTTCTGCCTGACCTGGCTGCCTTCCTATTTCGCCGAGCGGCGGGGACTCTCCTTGGACAAGATGGGCCTATACACCATGTTCAGCTTCGGCGGCATGGCCACCGTCGCCACCCTGGCCGGCTGGTTGGCAGACCGTCTCATCGCCCGGGGCGGCGATCCGGTGAGAATCAGAAAAGCGTTCA
Source organism: uncultured Acidobacteriota bacterium (assembly GCA_963725415.1). Taxonomy (GTDB): domain Bacteria; phylum Acidobacteriota; class Terriglobia; order Bryobacterales; family Bryobacteraceae; genus CAVRZY01. Next base: position 1,018 of record CAVRZY010000103.1, read on the forward strand.
CCATCGCCGGGCTGGTGCTGGCCTCCACGGAGTTAATCGGCGCGCTGTCGGAATCGCAATCCGTGGCGCTGTTCTTTGCCGTGTTTTCCTTGTCCGGCCTGGGTGTCACCACGGCCAATTACTGGGCACTCACCCAGACCCTGATTCCGGGCGCCGCCATCGGCCGCATTGTGGGCGTGCAGAACTGCGCCTCCAACCTCTCGGGCATCATGGCGTCCATCCTGACGGGCTGGTTGAAGCAGGCCACCGGCAGTTACCAGGCTCCTATGCAGGCCATCTGGCTGGTCCTGCTGCTGGGCATCGCAGCCTACGTTTTCCTAGTGCGAACCCGGTACGCGCCTACTTCACCGCAATAATCGAGACCTGCTCGAGGGCCGGCCAGCGGTCATCCGGTCCAGCTTTCCGCTCCACCGGGGGACACTGCTGGAGCGTGGTGCGAGTGGGCGGGGCGCCCGAGAAGTACTGCGCGTAGACACGGTTCATCCGAGCGAAGTCGTCGATGTTGTCCAGATACACGTTGCTTGCCACTACGTGCGAGAAATCCAGACCCGCCTCCTCCAGCCCGTCCAGCAGGTTGCGCATGGTCTGGCGGAACTGGTGCTCGACCGTGGCGGCATAGATGCCGCTGCGCGGGCCAGGAATGAATCCGGCCTTCGCCGAACAGTACAGCGTGTCATCGGCAAACACGCATGGGCTAGCCGTGGCGCTCGGTTCCATGTTCTTTGGGCGCACAGCGCGGCGCTTTGACAGGTCGCCGATGGCCACCCCGGTGAACTCGATGTTGGCGCCGTTCGGCAGGCTGGCCACGCGGATGGTGGCGCGGGCCGGCGTATTGTCGAACTCGAAGTGCTTGGCATAGACCCGATTCATCACCTCCATGGGCATCTTCTCGGTCAGGTAGGGGTTCACGAAAACCATGTGGCGGAAGTCCATGCCGGCTGTCTCCAGGGTCTGCTTCATGCGGTCCAGAGCCAGTTGTACCTGCGCCGCCGGTTCTTCCGGTATCTGCCCCGTCACGATGTCGCGGCCCAAAAACCCCGACAGATACAACCGCTCGCCGGCCATCACCCCGGGCGTCACCGGCGCATTCGGCGGATACCCCGGCGGCACGATCAGCTTCTTGCGGGAAAGATCGCGAATGGCGACGACGGTGATCTCCACTGGCGAATCGGTGGGCAGCCTGGAAACGCCCAGAGTGGCGCGCGCCGGCGGCGCTTTCGTAAAGAACTCCCGCCAGGCGCGGTTCATCTCCTCGTAACCGCTAACATCAGTGAGGTAGACCTGCGCGTAGACGATGTGTTCCATCGTCAGGCCGGCCGCCTCCACAACCGACCGCACGTTCTGCAAAGTCTGGCGCACTTGCTCCTCCACCGTGGACGGGAATTTCCCATCCGGGCGCGCCGCGCCCTGGCCCGAAACGTAGAGAAACTCCCCAGCCAGAATTCCGGGGCTGTACGGACCTACCGGTTTGGCGGTCACAGGAAACACCACGCGTTTTTCCGCAGCGAAGCCAATTGTGCTAACGACGAGGCTGAACAGAAGCAGGGACGATCGCATGCAGAAAGCATACAAGAAAACGCCCCGCGCCGGCGTGATATCGTATTTTCTGTGAATCGACGAACCTTTCTCGCTTCTCTCTCCGCGGCGATGCTGGAGGCTGCCAGCCGGCTGCCGGCCAATAAGAACATCAAATGGGCCGTCAGCGCCGGGCTGTGGTCTCACTATCCGCGCGGGCCGTTCACCGACATTCTGGACGTCATGCGGGACACCGGCTTCATCGGCATCCGGCTGACGGGCTTTCCGGGAATCCTGAAGACCTACGGCCTGACCGCCGCGCAATTGGAGAAAGAAGTCTCCAGCCGCAACCTGCACGTGGCCACCATCTCCTTCAGCGGCCTCGCACACGATCCGGCACAGCACGCCAGGGTGATTGACAACGCCAGAGAAGCCATGCGCTTTCTGAAGATCTTCGGTGCCGATCGCCTGGTGGTATTCCCTCCCCCGCCCCTGAAGCCCGGCGCCGACGTGGACGCGGCCTTTCGCGCCATGGCAGCCTGCTACAACCGCCTGGGTGAAGCGGCCGGCGAAATGGGCTTCCAGGCCGGACTTCACAATCACCTCAATGCCATGGTTGAGAAGCCCGACGAGGTTCACCGCGCCATGGCGCTCATCGATCCCAAGCTCTTCCACTTTTCACCGGATACGGCGCACCTGCACCTGGGCGGCAGCAATGTGGTCGAGATGTTTGACAAGTACAGGCACCGCATCGTCTTCATGGACTACAAAGACGCCAAGTGGACGACGCCCGCCGCCGACGTGATCCTGCCCAACGGTCAGGTGCATGCCAAAGATTCCAGCTCGGCCAAGTTTTATGAGAGCATCTACGACCTGGGCGACGGCGAGATCGACTTCCCGGCCTGCCAGCGTATCCTCAAACAGATCCAGTTCAAAGGATGGAACTGCGTCGATCTCGACACGGCGCGCAAAGGTCCCCGCGCCAGCTACCAGCGCTGCGGAGCTTACATCGTCAAGCGCCTGGAACCCATCTATCTGTAAACTGAGGCAATCAGTTGCCCGTCAGCTCGAAGACGTAACTGCCTGAACCAGCTTGAAAGATCACCGCCCGATCCGTCTGGCGGGCCCCGCTCAGGCCGGGTGCGCCGGGCTGATAGGCGTCCTTCTCCCAGACCACTCGACCGGATTCTTTCACCACCACCGCGCTCAGCCCGAGCTTCGGAATGTGAAGCTCCGCCTCGCTGCCCACCGGGATCACGACTTCCCAGCGGAACGAGTCATCCGAGCGCGTCCAGGAGGAAGACACCGCGCCGCGCAGCGTTTCCAGCGAGCCCGAGGCCCAACGCAGGTCGCGGGCCACTTGCGGCTCGAAGCGAATGCGCTCAAACCCCGGCCGAGCCGGATCCAGATTGATGCCTGCCAGGGCGTTGTAGAACCAGGCCCCCACGCTGCCGAACATGGGATGGTTGTGCGAGTTCATCGACGGCCCGGTCTTGTTCTGCCACAGCTCCCACAGCGTAGTGGCCCCGTTTTCGATCATATAGCCCCAGCTCGGGTAGCTGGTTTGGGTGGCCAGCTCGTAGGCCAGATCGGAATTGTTGCCGCGCGTCAGCAGCTCCATGACGTACTTGGTTCCCAGAATCCCTGCCGTGAGGTGTGTGTTGTTGCGGTAGACGATATCGTCGCGCAGCCAGGAGTAGGCCCTCCCTCTTCTATCTTTGGACGCCAGCTCCAGGTACAGTGGCAGAATCTGCGAAGTCTGCGAGCCGTTTCCGTAAAACTGGGTGTCCGCGTTCCAGAATTTCCGATCGAAGGCTTCCTGGACCTCTCCCGCCAGTTTCCGATAGGCTTCAGCATCCGCGGATTTGCCCAGGATCTCCGCCATGCGCGAAACCAGGTGCGCGCTGTAGTAATAGTAGAACGTGGAAACCAGGCTGCCTGGGGTTTTCTCGACCGGGACCCAGTCGCCGTAATAGCTGTAAGTGAGCAAGCCGTCCTGGCTCCGCTTGCGCTGGTAATCCGTCCAGGCCTTCACCCCGTCGTAGTGCTCCTCTAACACCCGCCGATCACCCTGGTATTGGTACATGTACCACGCCAGCAGTGGATAGGCCGCACCCCAGGCCGGGTCGGCCGGGCGCTGGCCGTACCTGTGCGGCACCGTATCCGTGATCGTCCCGTCGGGGCCCTGGATGTCCCGGATATCCCGCAGGAAATTGGTATAGAAGGCGGCCATGTCAAAATTCAGCATGGCGGTTTCGGAGTACAGGTGCGCGTCCGCCATCCAGCCCATGCGCTCGTCCCGCTGGTTGCAATCGGTCGGGATGCTGTGCAGATTGCTGGTCACGCCCCACAAGATGATTCGTTGGATCTGGTTGAGAATCGGTTTGGAGGCCGCGAACCCGCCCGCCGGCTTCACGTCCGTGTGCACCACCTTGCCGCGGATGGTGTCCAGTTTGGGCCCGCCCGGAAAACCCGTCAGCTCCACGTAGCGGAAGCCGTGATAAGTGAACCGGGCTCGTAGACTTCTTCCTCGCCCCCGCCCCGCAGAATGTAAGTGTCCGTGGCCCTGGCCCGCCGCAGATTCTCGACGTTCAGCGTGCCGTCATCGTAGACCAACTCGGCGTGCCGCAGCCGCACTGGCGTGCCTCTGGGACCCCGCACCCGCAACTGCACCCAGCCGCTGAAGTTCTGGCCCATGTCGTAGACGTAGACGCCCGGCCGCGGGCTGGTCATTTTCAGCGGCACGATGGTGTCCACCACCCGAATCGGCGGCATCATCTGGGCCGACAGCATTCCCTTGGGAGGATCTACCAGCGCAGCCGGTTTCCACGCCCCGTCCTCGAAGCCCGGCCGGTCCCAACCCCGCGTCTCGCGCCGCGCGTCGTAGACCTCTCCGTTATAAACGCTGTCGGAAACGATGGGACCCTGGGCGACTTTCCAGGAACCGTCGCTGACCACCTCGAGCCGCTGCCCGCCTTCCAATTCAATGTTGAGCTGAAGCAGCAGAGCGCGCGACGTATACCAGCCCTGGCCCAGCACGACACCGACCGCGTTCGGTCCCTGCGCCAGTAACCCGGTCACGTCGTAACTCGCATACAGCACCCGCTTGTCGTAGGTGGTCCAGCCGGGATCCAGCACCGAACGGCCAGCCTTCCTTCCATTGATCCGCAGCTCGTAGTAACCCAGCCCGGCAATGTAGGCCCGCGCCCGTCGCGGGCGCCGCGCCAGCGCGAATTCCTTGCGAAGCTGGTTGGCGCCGCCGATGAATTTTCCTTTCCAGTCGGAACTCGCCAGCAGCCCGGTTCCGAACATCCCGGGAGTGCTGTAAGGGCTGGCCCGCCCGTTCTTGTCCCAGTAGCGGACTTTCCAGTAGTAGGTTTGCCCGCTCTCGAGACCCTTACCACCATAGGCCACCTGCGTGGACTGGGCCGATTTCACCTGGCCGCTGTCCCACTGGTCTCCAGTTTCCAGGTTCGGCTTCAGCCCAACCAGTACCTGGTAGCCGGATTGTCCCTGCCCGCGCTCCGCGTGTTCGAGCACCCAGGAAAACCGGGGCTGCGCCACGTCCACGCCCATCGGATTGACTAGGTACTCGCACCGCAACCCTGTCGGCGCCAACGGTCGCGTGTCTCCTCCTGACCCAAGCCGGTAATGCCGCCATCACAACTACAACCAACCATTTCCAATGCATGACAAGTCCTCCCGAACTTGTCAATTCTATCCCACCCACAGAATCCGGGCACGCTGCCTAGATGACAATCCGGAACCGGAGCACCAGGGCAACCAGATTCCAGACCACCACGGCCGCGAACACCAGGTTTATGCGCGCCAGCAACCGTCGGCGTCGCCTTTGCCAGCAATAGATGGCCAGCGCCAGCGCCAACGCCTTTAGACCCAGCAGCCCTCCCAGCGGTGACGGCGCCAGACCCAGGACCAGGCGTACCACGGGATTGCCTTCTTGGATTCCGTGGGCCAGGAAGGCCAGCGTAGTCAGCAGATCTAGAACCTGCAAGTAGGTGAACTGGATCAGAAGATTGGCGCTGAGGCTTCCGGCAGCTTGCGGCATTCCCCCCAGGGTAGGAGGCGCCAGAACACCTGTAAATAGCCCGGAGGATGTACCCAGGCCGGTCTAGGTATGGCCTGGTGCCACATCGCTGGTACTGGAACTTGCCCTTCTCCCGCCGGCTGGCTACTTTTCGACGATCGAGGTGCTTCCCGTTGTGCCCACCGAGAAATACTCCAGAAAACGGCGCTTCCTGCCGGTGACCACCTCGGGGCTCTCCAGCAGCATTCGCGCCAGTTCTTCAAAGCGCTTGCCTAATTTCGAGGAAGGCTCCACCGGCTGGCCTGCCATCAATGCCTGGTGGACCCTGTCGTAGTCATTGGGAATGATCATCTGGACAGGCGCGCCGAGCATCCGCTCCATCTCCTCCTTGGAAAGCACCGAGTATTTCTCCATGCGGTTCAAGATGACCTGCACCCGGCTGGCCAAATCCAGACTTCGAAGGTATCCCAGCTTCTGCGCGGCCAGATGCAACGCCGGAACCTCCGGCGTCGTCACCAGTAAGATGCGCCCCGACTCGTGCAGCAGATCGATGGAGTACTTTTCCATCATTCCGGACAGGTCCACGCAAACCACGTCGTAGCTTCTGCGAACAAAGTTCATCAAGGGGTGGAGATAGGTTGGATCAATGCGGTGGCCGGGATTGAGCATTCCGGCCGGCAGCACGTCCAGCTTCCCGGCGCAGGAAATCAGCCTGGTCCAAAGCTCCTCGTCCAGCTCGTGAGCGTGTTCGACCGCATCGATCACCGAATACTGGCTGTTCAGCTTGAGCATGAAGCCGATCATGCCGCAGTTCAGGTCGAAGTCGGCCAGCAGAACGCTGGTCTCCGGGACCCGCGCCAGAGCCAGGCAGGTGTTCAAAGCCACCGTCGAGGCCCCCACGCCCGGTTTCGAAGGCAGAAAGCTGTGCAGCCGGCTGGTGCCGGTCGAATTCTGGCGCCCCAGCAGGTTCATGATCCGCAGAACGGCTTCCCGCAGACTCTTCTCCTCAAACGGAGGGGCCACGAACTCCCGCACTCCTGCCCGCATCATGCTCAACAGCATGGCCGGATCCCAGCTACGGCCCACCACGGCCACCGGCACGTCCGGCGCCTTTTCTTCCATGCTCAAGGCTACGTTCAGGCAACGCTCGGGGGATTCCAACCCCAGGAAAACGATCTGCGGCCGGTGCTCTCGAATCAGCCGCTCGACCTCCAGCGGACTGGGGTAGCGGGTTGTTCGCACCACACTGGCCAGCCGGATCTCCACCAAGGCGTGTTCCAGACTCGCGCCCAACTCCTCGTCGGGGCACACAATAATGCCACGCAGCATCTCGATCCTCGACTCTTCCATCGGGGGTTTACCAGCAGAACACGATGGCGCCTTGCCACTAGTCGAGGCCCGGGAAAATACCTGAGAATTGGATCATTGAGTCATTGAGGCGGCGGGGTCAGCTCAGTTCGAAGGTTTGCCCTCTGGCCGGCACGACCGCCTCCAGGCCATAGCGCTCCTCGACCACCTGCGCGAAGGCCCTGGTCTGCGAGGGCTCGCCGTGCACCAGAAACAGCTTCTTCAATCGCCCCGCCAGCGGCTTCAGCCACTCCAGCAGTTCCCGCTGATCGGCGTGGCCGCTGAGTTCGTTCAGCGTTTCCACTTCCGCTCGCAAGCGCATGGGCTCGCCGAAGATGCGAACCTCGGGCAGCTTGTCCACCAGCTTCCGCCCCAGCGTGTTCTGGGCTTGAAACCCGGTAATGAGAACGGTGTTGCGCGGGTCTTCAATGTTGTTCCGGAGGTGATGCAGTATCCGGCCCGCCTCGCACATGCCCGCTGCCGAGATCACCACAAACGGCCCGTGCAGGTCGTTCAGCGCCTTGGATTCGCTCACCTCCCGAATGTAGCGCAGGCGTTGGAAACCGAACGGATCGCCGCCGTCGTGAAGGAACTGTCGCGTCTCCTCGTCGAACAGCTCGGCATGTTTGCGAAAAACTCCCGTGACTTCCACCGCCAGCGGGCTATCCACGAAGAGGGGAATGTTGGGGATCTTGCCCGCGTCGCTCAGCTCGTGCAACATCAATACCAGTTGCTGCGACCTCCCCACTGCAAAGGCGGGCACAATGATCTTGCCGCCCCGCTGGCAGGTGCGGTTGATCACGTTGGCCAGCTTGGCCAGAACCGTGCCGAGGTCTTTGTGCAACCGCCCCCCATAGGTGCTCTCCATGATCAGGTAGTCAACCGGCGGCAAGGCCTCCGGATCCCGCACAATTGGCAACCCGGGCCTGCCGATGTCCCCGGAAAACGCCAGCCGCACCCTCTTCCCGTTGCCCTGGTAGGCCAGCACCAAGGCAGACGATCCCAGAATGTGACCCGCATCGTAGGCCTCATATTCGAACCCGTTGCCCAATGCCGTGCGGGTACGCAGCCCCACCGGCTGGAACAGCGGCACAGTGGCCTCCGCGTCTTCGATCCGGTACAGCGGCTCCACCACGTCCCCCTCAGTAACCGGCTCCAGAGCCCCGCGTCGCTCCCGCCGCTTGTTGATGAAGGCTGCGTCCTTCTCTTGAAGGTAAGCCGAATCGCGCAGCATCACGCTGCACAGATCTCCCGTGGCCGGCGTGGCATAGATCGGCCCCCCATAGCCCTGCCTGACCAGCGTGGGCAGGTTCCCGCTGTGATCGATGTGGGCGTGCGAGAGAATCACCGCCTCAACGGAATTCACCGCAAACGGAAAATGGCTGTTCCGCTCCTTGGCTTCTTTGCGCCGGCCCTGGTACAGCCCGCAATCCAGCAGGTACCTTCTCCCATCCACCCGCAGCTCATGCATCGACCCGGTGACGGTTCCGACGGCCCCCCAAAACGTCACTTGCATAAGGTTTCAGGTTCACATTTTCTTCCAACGCCACGCAAGCCACCCGCAGACTCGGTAGAATCACATCGCGGCGTAGCCGCAACCAAACACCCCAGCGAGCGGCGTCTGCTCTGAGACCGGCCGTGCCGAGGAAATTGACGATTGCGGGATTGCCGATTGACGATTGCTGTGTCTGGCGCCGCGGGACACTGAAATCATCAATCGTCAATGAGCAAATCGTCAATTGGCCGGCCATACCGCAGGCGCTCAACACACGGAATCTTCCCGCGCCGCCAAGAAACGGGGCTATAGTAGTACAAGTCATGTGGCCGATTGTTGCTCTGCTTTTGCTGTCCCTCGCCAGTTCCTGGACCGCCTTGGCTCAGAAAAAGCCCGTCACCATCGAATCCATTGCTACCGAAAGGCCGCCGCAGCCGCCTCAGCCGGTCTGGGCCCCGGACGGCAAGAAATTCGCCTACCAGGAACGCCGGCAGGTTTGGCTCTATGATGTAGCCTCGCGGACCAAGCGCCAGCTTGTCTCGCTGGAGGCTCTCGAAGCCGCTGCCACCAAGGTTCCACCCGCCGGGCTTTCCTCGTGGCAGAACCGCAATGTGCGCGAACAGATCCTGCAATGGTCGCCCTCCGGCCAGGAGCTGCTGATCAGCGCAGGCGGGGACCTCTTCTGGTTTCGTATTGCGGCCGGCGGATGGAGCCAACTGACCGCCACTCCGGAGGCTGAGCGCGATCCCAAGCTTTCTCCCGACGGACGCCGCATCTCCTTCCGTCGCGGGCACGACCTCTACCTCCTCGAGCTGGCCTCGCAAAAAGTCACCCGCCTCACCGATGACAGCTCAGCCACCCTGTGGAACGGCGAACTCGACTGGGTCTATCCCGAAGAGCTGGGACTGGAGACGGCCCACTGGTGGTCGCCCGATTCCAAGCGCATTGCCTACCTGCAATTCGACCTCAGCCGCGAGCCCCTCTATCCCCAGACCGACCTGCTGCCCCTTCGCGCCACCTACGAGCCGGAACGCTATCCCAAGGCCGGCGATCCCAATGCCGACGCGCGCTTGGGAGTGCTCCCGGTCGAAGACCCGCTTCGTACCCGTTGGATGGACCTGGGGCAGACCCGCGACTCGCTGCTGGCCCGGGTGGCCTGGCTGCCGGATTCCCAAGGCCTGGCCGTCCAGCGACTCAATCGCATCCAGAACCAACTGGATCTGCTGCTGGCCGATGCCCAATCCGCTTCCTCACGCCTGCTGTTGCGCGAGACCGATCCCCACTGGATCAACCTGGCCAATGATCTCCGCTTCCTGAAGGGTGGAAAGGAGTTCCTCTGGTCCAGCGAGCGGGACGGCTTCCGCCACCTCTTCCACTATTCCATCGACGGCAACCTCGTTGGCCAACTGACGCGCGGCGACTGGGAAGTCACCGAAGTGGCTGGTGTGGACGAGACCGCCGCCGAGGTCTTTTATCTCTCGACTGAGCCCAGCCCGCTGGAGCGCCACCTGTATCGCGTCGCACTCGATGGGGGCGCCACTACCCGGCTGACGCAAGCCTCCGGTACTCACTCGGTCTCGATGGCGCCCGGCTGCGGCTTTTACCTGGCCACTTTCTCCAACCTCGCCACGCCCCCGCGCCGCACCCTCCACCGAAGCGACGGGACCGAGTGGGCCGTCTTTCAGGAGCCGGACCGAAAACCCCTCGAGCAGTACGACCTGCTGCCCGTGGAGATTGTGCCCCTGAAGGCCTCCGACGGCACTACGCTTTACGCCCGCCTGATCAGGCCTGCCGGATTCCAGTCCGGACGGAAGTATCCGGCCATCGTGATGATCTACGGCGGCCCGCACGCCCAGAACGTCCGCCAAGCTTGGCCCGGTTTGAGCTTCGACCAGGTTCTCGCCCATCGAGGCTTCGTCATCTGGCAACTGGATAATCGCGGCTCTGCCGGCCGAGGCCACCGCTGGGAAACGGCGGTTTTTCGAAACTTCGGCACCCGGGAGCTGGAAGACCAGAAAGACGGCCTGCGCCACCTCATCTCGCTCGGCTTCGTGGACCCCTCCCGCATCGGCATTCACGGCTGGAGTTTCGGGGGTTACATGACGCTCTACTCCCTCCTCAACGCCCCCGACCTGTTCGCGGCTGGTGTATCCGGGGCGCCCGTCACCGACTGGCGAAACTACGACACTATCTACACCGAACGATACATGGGCCTGCCCTCAGAAAACGCCGAGGGCTACCGGCGCAGCTCCCCAGTCCACTCAGCCGCCAACCTGAAGGCCAAGCTGATGCTGATCCACAACTTCGAGGACGACAACGTGCTCTTTCAGAACACCCTGCAAATGGCTGATGCCCTCGAGCGTGCCGGCAAACAGTTCGCCATGGTCGTCTACCCGCAGAAAACCCACGGGGTGACGGGATCCCTCAGGAAGCACCTCTACGAGACTATGCTCAGCTTCTTCGAGGAGACACTCAAGAAGAATTGACTCATTGATTCATTGAATCATTTGTGAGATGAGCCGCCCAGCCGCTCAATGACTCAATGATTCAATCTTCAATCACTCAATTTCGTTACCGTCCGCGCCCGCCGGCTTGGCCCGATTCGCGGGGGACGGAGGCTGTCGAAGAGCTGGAGGCTGCGGTCGGCGCACCCGAAGAGGCGATGGTTCCGGAAGTCCCGGCCGATGTCTGACCGACGGTCGAATACCCCAGGCTAGGATTGTAGGAGCGCGAGCTGTCCCAACCGCCAGACGATGCCTGTACCGAAGGTTGGTAGGCGACGTAGACTGTGCGCGGGCTCCAGTAGCGATAGCCCCAGTAGCTGTTCCAGGAGCCACGCCAGGGAACGAAGGTGAACATCCCGAAATAGGGGTTCCACCGCCAGCCACTGGTCTGCCAGGACAGACCCGAATCCCGGATCGACTTGGCCGCCGAAAGGTTCGCCATGGCCAGGTATTCTGCCCGTCGCTTGGCCCACCGGTACAGAGCGTCTCCAGTCTGTGGATCGAACTTCTGAACGATGAATAATCCGTCCAGGGGCAGCAGCTTGCCCTTCTTCACCGCCAGGCTTTGCCCGCCTTGCTCGACCCGGGCCTCGCCATCGTAAACCCGCACTTCGGCCGGCTCGGCGTTCAGCCGATAGACACCGTTCTTGCGCAACGCGATGGTCGCGTCCTTGTACGTCAAGGTAACTGCGTTGTCCCTGAGCAGCTCGGCGCACTCCAGCAACACGGAACCGCCCATCAGCTCCAGCCGCGTGTCGGCGAGTTGGCTGGAAACCAGCCGCAACGAGCTGTTCTCCGCCACCCGCAGAAAGGCGCCCGGCGTCAGCAACACCTCCGCGCGGCCCTCCTCGGTCCGTAGCTCGGAGCTATCCCTCATGTGCGGGAAGACCCCAAACTTCACCTCGGCCGGCTTCCCATCCAGCAGCACCCGGCCCTCCACGTAGTGAATCAGGCCGGACTTGGCCGAAATCATCGCTTGCCCGAAGGCGAACCCCGCCAGGCCCGCCAGCATGACCACAACCCTTAGGAACCGCTCACCGTTTTTCATGGCGCCTCCTCTTTGATAGTCCTCCCAGACAGGGACGCCTGTCAACTTAAACCAGTTACAAAAAACACGAAGGCCAGCCCAGGATCATCTTTTTTCTGCCACCTTGACATTTCAACGCTTCTTCAGCCCATAATCGACATGCTTTCCTGTAAAGCAGCGGAGGATTGTCATGCATCGCAGAGACTTCCTACGAGGCCTTCCGATAGCTGTCTCGACCCCGGCGGCCCTCCCCTTTCAAGCTGAGAAGAGCCGGTTGAAGATCACCAGCGTGCGGCTGGTGCGCACCCGACCCAAACGGCCCCTGCCCCCCTACAAGCCCGCGCCCGGCTCCTGGTCTACGCAGGGTGTGGAAGTCGCCAATCCCATGTCCGTCTACCCGAAGTACAAGGCCACGCGCTCCCTCTTCTTCCCGGATCCCGGATCGTTCGGCGGCTTCACCGTCGAGATCGCAACCGATAAGGGCGTCAAGGGCTACGCCCGCGGCGGGACCGGCGGTGGCCAGGTAGTCGAAGCGCATCTCCGCAAGCTCCTGCTCGGGGAGGACCCCTTCGAGATCGAGAAGCTGTGGGACATCCTGTGGCGGTCCACCATGTACTACGGTCGCGCCGGAGTTGCCATCAACGCCATCAGCGGGGTCGATCTGGCGCTCTGGGATCTGATCGGAACCGCTCTCGGCATGCCGGTCTACCGCCTGCTGGGCGGGGCTACCAAGGACCGCATCCCGGCCTACTGCACCGGCAACGATATCGAGCAGCACATCCAGTTCGGCTTCAAGAGGCTGAAGCTCGCCATGCCGCACGGCCCGGCCGACGGGCGCGAGGGCATGAAGACGAACACCGAACTGGTCAGACGCACCCGGGAACTGCTGGGCCCGGACGGCGACATCATGCTGGACTGCTGGATGGCTTGGACCGAGCGCTACACCCTCGAGATGGCCGAGATGGTGGCCCCCTACCGCGTCTACTGGATGGAGGAGTGCCTCCAGCCCCACGACTACGAGGGCTTCGGAAGGTTGAACGCCCAGATCAAATCCACCCGCATCGCCACCGGCGAGCATGAGTATACGCGCTACGGCTTCCGCCAGTTGCTCGAGCACCGCTCGGCCAGCATCTGGCAACCCGACATCCACTGGTGCGGCGGCCTGACCGAGCTTCGCCGCATCGCCGCCCTGGCCGCGACCTACGACATCCCCGTCATCCCGCACGGCGGAGGCGGCCGCGACAGCGTGCATTTCGTCATGGCTACGGTCAACAGCCCCTGGGCCGAGCTGTTCATGCCGGCCCCCGGCGGCCCACCTCAAGTCTACCAGCGCTACGAAGAGGACAACCAGTTGACCCGCGGGCCGGAAGGAATCTACACCCGGCCCTCCGACCAGCCCGGTTTCAGTTGGGACTTCGAGGCCGTGGCGTGAGGCGCCGCGATTTCCTGGCAGGCGGAGCAGGCGCGCTCGTCGGCCTGGCCAAGACCCCACCTTACACCCTCCTTGACCCGTATTTCCTGGAGATCGCCCAGGGGTTCCTGACCAACGCGCGAAAAACCTCCCCTAGCTTTGCGGTCTGTGACTTCCCGGACGGAACTATCCTTCAGGGCGCACTCGGACGGTCGGGCAAAACCTACGACTCGGTGTCCCGCATGCTCCCGGCCCTGGCGGCCTGGGTGGCCGGTGGCAGACAGCCTGGCCGCTTCCAGACCGACGGGAAACCGGTCGAGCTGCTCGAAGTCCTCAGGCAGATCTTCGTGAACGCCTTCGACCCCGCCTCGCCCGACTACTGGGAGGCGTCGCCGACGGAGCGCCAGAACCAGCGGCAAGTCGAGTCCGGGATCGTCGCCTGGTCGCTGTGGCTGCTCCGCGACAGGCTGCTCCCACGCCTGTCTTCCGCGCAGCGCGCCAACGTCCAGGCCTGGCTGGCAAGCTGCACCAGGGTTCCGGTACGCAGGAACAATTGGGCCTGGTTTACCGCCGTCAACCATGCCGTCCGCCTGGCTCTCTCCGAGCGCTGGAAGGAGTTCTCCGGCGATGCGGCCTGGATGATCGAGGACTTGAAAGTCCTGGACGCAATGGCCGCCCCCGGCGACGGCTGGTACACGGACTCGCTCACCAAGCCGACCTACGACTATTACAACTTCTGGGTCTTCGCCAGCCATTTTCTCTATTGGGACCGCGTGATCGGCTCGCGCTACCCGGAGTGGGCCGGACGTTTCCGCCCGCGCCTGCGATTGTTCCTCGAAAAGGCCCCTTACTTTTTTGGCGGCAACGGAAGTCACATCCTGTTCGGGCGCTCGCTCATTTACCGGTGGGCGGTCCTCACCCCGCTGGTACTGGCCTACGGACAGAAACTCTGGCCACACTCGCCCGGCCTGCTGCGCCGCATCGTACGCCGCAACCTCGAGTTCCTTTGGAGCTTGGGGCCATTCGATCGGGAGCGCGGCAAACTGCGCGAGACTTTTTCCCGGGACGGAACCCCGGACATCCACGAAACCTACATCGACAATGGCCATCCCTACTGGGGCATGCAGGCTTTCGCCTTTTTCCTCATCCCAGAACAGGACCCATTCTGGAAGGCGCCCGAGGAGCCGCTGCCGGTGGAACGGGACGATTTCCGCGTCCCCTTCCAGGGCACGCGCATGCTGCTGGTGGGAACGAAACGATCGGGCCAGGTGCAATGGCTACAGGCTCTGAACGCGAACGACAACGCCGGCTACCAGGACAAGTACAACAAGTTCGCTTATTCCTCGCACTTCCCGTTCAGCATTCTCAAACACAAGGACCGCTGCGCCTTCGACAGCGCGCTCATCTTCCGGAACCCTCAGACCGGCGCCTGCGCAGGCCGCACGGGCGTCAAGCGTGGCGAATTGACCCCGGATGGCGTCGAGATCGAGTGGTGGTCCCAACTGGGAGACCTGCGCATCGACGTCACCAGCCGCATCCGCGTCGTGGACGAGTTTCAACAGCGGACCCACCGTGTGAAAACGCCCGGAGCGGGCATTGAGATTATCGAGGGCTCCTATCCGCTGGGCCTGCTGGAGGGTGAAGACTACCTGCCGGAGCGCACCGACGGATCGTTGTGGCTGCGGGCCGCCCGAAGCGGTTCCCTGATCGCAAGCTGGAATCTGGCCGGCTATGAAAGCATCCAGGCGACCGAATCGTTTGACGAGACCGGCCGGCGTAACGTGAACATCATCTATCCACGAATGGTGGTGACCACCTTACGGGCCACCGGGCAAGCCGGACAGATGGTTCTCAAGAGCCTGCATTATGCCAGCCCCAGCCCGCTGGCCAAGGCGGACATCGCCACCCGCGCCCGCAGCCTGCAACAATAGACGACATGCGTGCATTGCGGGCGGCCAGTCCGGTGCGAGCTGCATTCCTTTGGGCCTGGTTGGTTTTGACCCTCGTGACTGTTCCGCTACTGCTCGCGCCGTTCGTCCTGCCGAGCCAGACCATCTTCGCTTGGACGCCGGTCTGTGAGCGCAAAGCCAAGTACGGCCAGGAATGCGCCCTGTGCGGCATGACACGCAGCTTCGTCCTCATCGCGCGCGGGAAATTCAAGGGAGCTTCCCAGGCCAACGCCGGCGGCCTTCCCCTGTTCGCTGCGCTCCTCTCGAACCAGCTCGTCGCGCTGGGCTTCGTGTCCAGAAAGATCGTGGGACGAACTCTTTAGCAGCCCGTGCATAAAGTCACAATGCGCGAATTTCGGGGACAGGCGACGAAACTCCGTGTCGAGGCGGCCATTCAAACTAGTGCACTTAGCCGAGGGAGTTTCGTTGCCTGTCCCCGAAATTCCCTCCGCCGGCCGATCCGCCGGACTTTATCCACGGGCTGTTAGCCCAATCGCACTGACTCTTTGGAGTGTTCCTTGGAGCGTGCTTACTTGCGCCGCAGCCAGCCCCCCGGGTTGAAGGTCAAAACCAGCGCCTCGCGAGAGTCATCCCGCTCAAAGTCCCTGTTGCCGCCTTCCTCAAGAAACCGCCGCACTGCCGCCATGGGCCCAGGACCTTGCTCGGGGTGCGTCGGCAGGCCATCCAGGTGCGTGTCCTCCACGATCAGATAGCTGCCGGGGCTGACCAGTGGCGAGTACATCCGGAGCTCCTGGAGTACATGTGACATGCTATGGTCTGAGTCCAAAGTAACGATCGTCTTCCGGCCTTTGACCTTTTCCGCGATCCTGGACACAATTGCGGGATCGGTTGAGCTACCGCGAAAGAACTCCACGTACTTCTTCCAGAGCGGGTGGGAAGCGGAGTGCGGGGTGAAGTCCTGCACGTCCACGGTCAGGACGTGCGAGTGTAAGAGGCTCATGCCGTGAAGCGTGTATGCCCAATAAAGCGCGGAGCCCCCGTACCAGGTACCGGTTTCCACGATGAAGTCCGGCTGCACTTCATAAATGATCTGTTGCATCATCCACAGATCCAGAGGGTTCTTGATAATGCGAACGTTTTGAAACCATAAGTTCTGCCACACCGGCAGCTCGTGGAACGACTTCATCAACTCTCGTTCCTTTTGCGGGGGCATCTGGTGGTGGCGCTCCTCCACCAGCTTGCTGTAGGCTTCGCGGGCCAGCCTGGCTTGGGTCTCCCGGTATTCGGTGGTCTGTTCGTATTCCTTGAGCCCTATCGAAACGGCATTCGCGCCTAGAAGGTGGCCGTCCGTTGGGTCCTTGAGCGCGTGATCGAGCTCGAACTCCACCTCCGCGGGTTTCCTACCGAGAGCCGCAAACGGAACGTAGCTGGCGAAGACGTACCGTCCCACCTTGTCGTACTTTTGTCTACCTACTTCAACCCCATTGACTCTGGCAACCAGAGTGACCGTCGCATACTCGCTCAGCAGTTCGGAGGATAGTCCGAAATCGAACTCCAGGTATGTGCCTCGATCGGCTTGCGGTGGATCCAGGGAAACAGCGAAAACCCGGGAGGTCCATCGCCACCCGCCCGTCACGCCGTAGAAACCCCGCAGCAGCCGACTTTGGCGGCCTGCGTCAGACATGCGGACCTCGTTGATTCTTTCAGTGACCTGTTTGCGCCGGCAGCCGCACGAAACCCCCATCAGGCAAAGCAAAAGAATGACCTGTTTGTATCGCACGGTGCGTCCGATCACAGCACGACTCATCGGCATAGGCGGAATTCCCCGCATCACTCCCTGTCCCATGGAAACGCGGCCGTGGGCTGCTGGGCGTAGCGCTTCATGGCAATCGTCAGGGTCTCGCCCGCGCCCGGCGCCAGCCGCACCGTGAAAAACGGCACCTCGACGTCCACTTTCCGCCCGCCCGCCTCCACTGACACGCAACGGTGCTCAGCATAGGCCCCCATCTGGACGACCACCATGCGCCCCTCCACTGGATTGGTATTAACGAGCGTAAGAACGACTCCTTCCGGGCGAATCTTCTCCACCAGCGCCGCTACGTCCTCAGGCAGCCCCGCCCGCCTCCGGATGGGGTCAAAGTAACGCACCCGGCTGTGCAGAATGTTGCCGTCCGTCCCCGGCTCGTTCCCGCCCAGCGTCAGGTTCACCAGGGTGGCCGTGTAAACCGGATTGAAACGCTGCGAGTGGTCCGAGGAGCGCGTGTCCGGTGTACTCGGATCCTCGCGAAGCCCTTGCACCCGCTGCCGGATCAGCGCGAAGTCCGCCTGCATCGCCGCCAGCGGGTGACCGGGGTTCTTGCCCTCCAGATACCGGATCCACGGGTCTTCGGCGATCCACTTCAAGTCCGCTGCATCCATCGACCACAGGTAGATGTCTTTCTGCACATCGAAATGCTGGTCCGCCGTGTAGCCGTACCAGCCGTTGTCGCCGTACTTGTTCGGCAGCAGAATGCGCCCGTTCTCGATCTTCCGGGCCGCGTACAGATTGGCGATCTGGCGGCGCAGGGGATTCACGAACCGCTGGTCCCCGGTCAGCATCAGGGCCTGCCCGAAGGCCAGACGCGGGCCGCGCATGTAGTAGTTGCGCCCGCTCTCCTGCGGCCAGAAGTTCCACCCGAACACCCCGCCGTACCACTTACCCTCCCACTCCCCGCCGATACGCCCATCCAGCCCGATGTTCGTCGGAATGTTCCCGCCGTTGGCCTCGACCCGCTCCCGCCACGCGCCCGCGTAATCGAGCAGCCAGTCCCGATATTTCCTCTCCTGCGTCAGCATGTACGCATTCATCGCCAGGGTGGTGGCGCAGAGATTGAGCGGG
This sequence comes from uncultured Acidobacteriota bacterium, assembly GCA_963725415.1. Classification (GTDB taxonomy): domain Bacteria; phylum Acidobacteriota; class Terriglobia; order Bryobacterales; family Bryobacteraceae; genus CAVRZY01. The sequence goes on from CAVRZY010000103.1 coordinate 19,150, forward strand.
TGATCGCCCCGGATGTTGCCCGCCGTGCTGTAGCGCGTCAGTCGCTCCGGCCGCCCCGGCACCGCTTCCCCGCCCCAGTCCTGCTCGCTGGCCGGCGTCAGCTTCGGCCCCCGGCTCCCGTTGTGCAGGCTGCGGATGATCTTGTGCTGCGGGTCGTAGTTCGGCGCTTCCGGATCCTCGTTCAAATAGAAACCCGCGAACCGCCGCACCCGCTGTAGATACGCCCGGTCGTCCGGGCGCGCCAGCGCGTAGAAGTTGAAGGCCGCCAGGCCCTCCCCGTTGTGCTCCCAGTCGAACGAGGTGATGAACTCCTTGTAGTACATCCCCTGCCTGGCCATCTCGACCGACGGGACGCGGGCCTGGGTGTACTGCGCCAGGTGCCCCTCCCAGGCCTTTCTGTAAAGCTCCAGCAGCGACTCCGGCGCACCCAGCGCGTACATCAGCGTCCAGTTGTTGAAGTTCTCCATCGCATCATCCGGCCCGTCGTTGCCGCCCCAGCGTTCGACGCAGCGTAGGAATCCCCGATCATCCAGATACTTGTTGGCGAACTCCCGCGCCGCGTCTGCATAGGCTTTGAGGAGCGCCCGCTCGGCCAGCGCCCAGGCCGGCGGCGCCATCGGCCTGTCAATCCGGATCGTCATCTCCCCGCCCAACGCGGCGACAGCAAAAAAACAACACATCAGCGAACGCAGCAGCCTCATGGCAGGCTCATTGTACAAGAAAATCTCAAAAAGGTATAATCTCACCACCGGAGATTCCGAGGGGAAACTCCTGGATCATCCGGCACACACATACTACTGAGGAGGTAGAGCATGAAACTCGGCAAGCCTGTGGCCCTCCGCCGCTTGCTGCCCACGTGTCTTGCGTTCGCGCTCCTTCTGGCTGGCATGGCGAGCGCGCAGGAGTATCGCGGCAGGGTTCAGGGCACTGTCACCGACCCCACCGAAGCCGTTGTGGTGGGCGCCGCCGTCACTCTATGGAATACCAACACCGGCGTTGCGACGGTTCGGACAACTGATAGCACAGGGCACTACCTGTTTGATCTCGTTGAACCCGGCACCTACACGGTATCCGTGGAATTGCAGGGCTTCAAGCGCTTCATTCAAGAGAACATCCTGGTGGAAAACCGCGGCGACATCACGGTCAACGCGGCCTTGCAGGTTGGCGGCACGGCCGAAACGATAACGGTTTCGGAATCCCCGGTCTCGGTGAAGTTCAACACCACCACCATGGAGCTGACTATGGACAACACGATGGTGAAGAACCTGCCGATCGTGGCCCGCAACCCGTTCACGCTGGCCCTGCTGAACCCGGCCGTGGTGAGCACCTACACGGACCAGAAGAACCCCTTCTACATGTGGGTGCCCAGCCGGGTGGAGGTCGGGGGCGGCGCGGCCCTTCAGAACGACGTGCTGGTGGACGGCATGCCGGTGATGGTGGGGCCGAAGGGTTCCTACTCGCCTACCATGGACAGCACCACGGAAGTCACCGTCCAGCAGAACAGCGTGGATGCCGAGTATGGGCACAGCACGGGCGGAGTGCTGAACGCGTCGATGAAGTCCGGGACCAATGAAGTCCACGGGACGGCTTACTATTTCGGACGCAATCCGAAGCTGAACGCGGTGACCGATCCGCTGACCCGCGCCAGGAACCTGACACGCAGTCACATGTGGGGCGGCACGGTGGGGCACCCGGTTCTGAAGAACAAGATTTTCAACTTCTTCGCCTTTGAGCAGTGGAAGCAGCGGGACCCCCAATCGGACCAGCGCCGGATGATGACCTCGCTGGAGAGCCAGGGGGATTTTTCCCGGTCGCTGAACATCAACGGGGGCCTGCGCACCATCTATGATCCTTGGACCTCGAAGCTGGAGGCAGGCAAGGCGACCCGGCTGCCCTTTGCCAACAATGTCATACCCAAAACGAGCACCGACCCAACCGCGCAGAAGTTCCTGGCCCTGCTGTGGGGGCCTAACAATCCCGGCCGGGACATCACCGGCACGAACAACTTTCTCGCCGCCTACACCATCGACGTGAACTACCACAACCTCAGCGACCGGGCCGATGTCGTGTTCTCCGACACCTTGAGAGGCTTTTTCCGCTTCAGCCGCTTCCGCACCGCGAAAGTGAGCCTGAATCCGAACGACTCGCCGATTTACTTCAATCAGAACGGCGGCGCCATGAACGCGCTCAACGTATCGGGCGACCTGGTGTGGACGATCAATCCGACCACCGTGCTCAACGTCCGGAGCAACTACATCTCGAACAACGACGACTACGATGCTCCGGAGCAGCGCGCCACCCTGGACACCTACAAGCAGCTATTTCCCAACGCCACGGACTTCTATACCCGCTACCTGGATTTTGGAGCGCCGTTCTACTATCCCGGCCTGTCCATCGGCGGGGGAAGTCCCGGCGGAAGTTACGGCATGTCCAGTTGGTGGTTCCAGCACCCGCAGGGTTACTACGACGCGGTGAAGCTGTCGAGACAGGCGGGCGCGCACTACCTCAAGGCGGGCTTCGAATTCCGCACGCTGCGCGTGGACGCCGTTCGCCCACAGACCTTCCTTTTCGCCTTCCGCGACGAGGAGACGGCGGACAGCTTTACCACTCCCAACACCAGGGTGAGCGGAGACGCCTGGGCGAGTTTCCTACTGGGGGCGATGGACACGGCCAATTCCTATGCGCGGTTCCAGCCGTTCAAGAAGGACACGGTCAACTACTATGGCGCCTACATTCAGGACGACTACAAGCTGAACCGGAACGTGACGGTGAACCTGGGGCTGCGCTACGAGTACGAGGCCGCCATTTACGACCGCGGGGGCACTTACCAGGGGCTCGACGTTCGAGGCCAACCGCTACTCGCGGGGACTGGATCTGACCAGCCCGATTCCGGAGTTTCAGGGCGCAAGCGCGCCGAGAATGCCGGCCCAGGCGCTGGCCCTGATGGACCGGCCCTATCTATGGAACGGCGCCTGGATGTTTACCGACTCGAACCACCGCGGGATGTGGGACCCGCGGAGGCTGGTGCTGCTGCCGCGCGTGGGAGTGGCCATCCGGCTGAATGACCGGACCTCCCTGCGGATCGGTTACGCCCGGTTCAGCACGCCGTCAATGCTCCAGCGGAACCTCGATGTGCTGGGCAGCACGCCGGTGCCGGGCTTCGGCGCGGACAGCCCGCAGCTCGCGAACCTGGAAGGGGTGCCGCAACAGCGGCTGAGCGATCCCTACCCGGCGGGGAAGAACCCGGTGGTGATGCCGGTGGGCAAGGGCGACGGGCGCTATACCCTGATGGGAGCGGACGCCTCTTGGGACAAGCGGAACCTGGTCACGGCGGTGAACGACCGCTTCAATTTCACCGTCCAGCGCGCAACGGTGGCGCGTCTGGTGGTGGAGGGGACGTACTTCTTAAATGTCGGCCGCGACCGGCCGTATACCCTCGACTTCAACCTGGTGAACCCGACGATTACCAACGCCCAGGGAGCGGCGCTGAGCACGAGAGTGACTAATCCGTTTTACCAGTTGCTTCCGTTGAACCAGATGCGCGGCTCGTTGCGCAATCAGGCCAGCGTGGCGCTGAACACCCTGCTCAGGCAGTACCCGCAGTACAACAGCGTCCAGCAGCTCAACACGGAAGGGATCGGCCAGCGCTATCACTCCTTGCAGCTCCGGGTGCAGCGCCCGTTCGCCAACGGCTTCAACGTTCTGCTGGCCTACAACTACAACCAGGAGCACGCCCAGGAGTTCTTCGACAAAGAAGAGACCTTCCTGAACACCTTCCGGTGGGAGGACGGCCAAAGGCCACGCCACCGGATGACTATCGCCGCCACCTATGAACTCCCCTTCGGGAAAGGGCGCCGGTACATGTCCGGAGCCCATCCGGTCCTGGACGCCGTGTTGGGCGGCTGGATGACCAGCGCCATCTACTGGTATAACGCCGGCACCCGGATCCGCTTCGGCCAGATGGAGGTGGTCGGCGATCCCGCCATCGACCACCCCGACAAATGGAGCCTGATGTTCAATCCGTCCGCCTTCAAGGTCATCACGGACGCTGCGTATAGGGTGCGCACGAACCCGAAATCGTATCCCGGCGTTCAGGGACCCGGCTACAAGAACGTAGACCTCAACCTGTCGAAGTTCTTCCGGATCACCGAACGGATTCGGCTGGAGTTCAAGATGGAGGCGTACAACCTCAGCAACACGTTCTCGGGGGCCAATCCGAACACCACGGTGACCAGCGCCGCCTTCGGCAAGGTGACGGCCCTGGCGGCCGGGACCAAGGGGCGCGAGATGCAGTACAACATGCGCATCCACTTCTGACGGAAGTAGCACAGGCATTCTTGCCTGTGTGGGGCAGGTCCTGACCTGCCCCTTTCTGAAACCCGAGACCCAGGCCCTGCGTCCAGACAATAACCATGCCGCGCTTGGCGCACCTGCTCGTCGGCTTGTCGGCCCCCTTGCTGCTGCCCCAGGAGCCCGCCTTCCGTACCACCGTACCGCTCGTCATCGCGCCCACCACGGTTACCGACCGCGCCGGCAGGTACGTTGATGGCCTCAGCGCCAAGGATTTCCTGCTTTACGACAATCGCCGGCCCCAAAGCCTCCACCTGGATGTGGCCTTCGTCCCCATTTCGCTCGTCGTAGCTGTTCAGTCCAGCGCCATCTCCGCGCCCGCGCTCCAGAAATGCCGCAAGATCGGCAGCATGATCGAGCCGCTCATCATTGGGGAACGGGGCGAGGCAGCCGTGCTGGCCTTCGATAGCCGCCTGCGCATGGTTCAGCCCTTCACCTCCGATCCGCACGCGTTGACAAAAGCCCTCAAGCAGATCCAGCCGGGGGACTCTGGTAGCCGCATGATCGACGCGGTGGTTCACTCCGTGCGCCTGCTGGCCGGCAGGCCCCCCAACCGGCGCCGCGTTCTCCTGCTGATTGGCGAAGCCAAGGATCGCTCCAGCGAGACCAAGCTGGAGGACGCCGTCTCCCTGGCCCAGCATCGCAACGTCACCATCTATCCGGTGACCTACTCCGCGTTTTTCACGGCGTTCACCACCCGTCCGGAGGCGGGCCCGCCGCCAGCCAACGGCGGCCTGAATCTGCTGGCCATCTTCATCGAGCTGGCTCGCCTGGCTTCCACCAACACCGCCGAAGCCTTCTCCAAGTACACTGGAGGCCGGCGCCTGTCGTTCCTGAAACAGAGATCCTCGAGCAAGCCGTCTCCTCCATCGGTGAGGAACTGCACAGCCAGTACCTGCTGAGCTACACACCGCCGCGGGACGAGCCGGGTTTCCACGAGATTGAGGTGAGAATCTGGGGCCGCACTGACCTGATCGTTCGCACTCGGCCGGGCTACTGGCCAGTCGCGAACTGAGCATCTGAACTACACCTTGATTCGCTCGTAGTCGAACGGCTCGTTCACCAGGTGATACTCCGGCTCGCCTTCCTTGCGCAAGTAGTAAGTCTTCAGCGGCATGCGCGGAAAGTCGGTCAGCTTTCGGGGTATGGCCTCGCCATCGACCCACTCGTACACCGGCACTTCCCACGGGTTGAAGGTGTCGCTCAGCCCGCGTTCCTTGGCGATGCGGTACAGGTTCACGTTCCCCGGCTCGTGTCCCCCCAGGTACATCCCCACCAGGTCCAGCCGGAAGGGGTCCTTGGAGAACATCACCAGGTTCGTCAGGTAGTCGTCGCCGATCCCGAAGCCGTTCCCGTCCCGCCCATAAATGCCTTCGATCATCGCCAGCCCGGTCTTCAGCACGCTCAGGTTGTCGCAGGTCTTGTGCGCCCAGATCTCCTGGTGCATGGGACTCAGCGTGGCCTGGCTGTCGTAGCGCGAGTAGCCCAGCTTCACGTGCCGCGCGAACGATTCCTTGACTGCCTCTTCGACCCGCGGGTGGATGTCGGGCTTCATGAAATCCGGCACTCCCGTCACCATCGGCCAGCCCCCGCAGAACCGCACGTACGGACCTATTACCAGCCCCTGCTCGTTCTTCACCGACTGGGTCAGGCACATGCCGTGCGCCTTCCACTTGGCGATGTTCAGCAGCCACGTGTCGGGTTCGTTGACCGGAGCGTAGTGCGGAATCCGAGTGTAGACCACCGCCTCCGGAACCTTGCTCCAGGTCATCTCGTAACCTTCCCGGAAATTCCGTTCGCGCCGCTCAGGCTCGTTCATCTCCACCCCATGGCGCTCGTGGATGTCCACAAACCCGCGGAGGTTCCACCCCGAAAAGTTGTTGGCCTCGGCGAAGTGAAACTTCCTCAGCCCCAGTTCCTTCAGCCCCAGAATCAGGCCCTCATAGAACTGCGGGTCGGTGGTGGTGCCCCAGTTCTCGACATCCGGGCGGCTCCAGCTCCGCACCGGGCACACGTTCGGCTTCAAGATGATCCGGTGCGTGATGGGAACCCCGGGCCGCTCCAGCGGCACGAAGATCTCTCGCGCCAGCCTCAGTCCCTCGTGCAGCTTCGCTGCCTCGTCGGTCTTCGCCGCCACGCGCGTCCGCCGGATGAACACCGCCTTCGGGTTTTTCTCGATGAACGGGTGCAGGCCAAAATAGGCAGCCGAGCGGGCCCACAGTCCGCCCAGCGCAACTCCTCCCAGAAAATCTCTTCGCCTAACGCCAGTCATATTTCTCCGCACCTACTCTCTATTATGGCGTGAAATCGG
>CAVRZY010000104.1:0-82347 GCA_963725415.1 uncultured Acidobacteriota bacterium
TCAATATTTGTTCTGCAGCAGTCTCACTAAAGTTCAGGCATGCGGCAACCCAATTGGCGCGCATCGAATCGAGGGTCGTTTCCTGCGGGATGTAGATGGCAGGAGTCGTTTCGGGGAGGTAAAGGCTGAAGGCGCCAGACCAGCCAACGGGTCCAGCCCTGAAGCGAGGTTTTCATTCCACAAATCCACAGCGCGTGAGATGGAAAGTCCCTCCGCCTGGCGTGCCATCAGCCATTTGATCGTCTGGATGTCGTATTGGGAATACAGGCGATGACCGCCTGGGTGCGTTGCGGCATGGGCAAGCCATAACGTCGTTCCCAGGCGCGCAGAGTATCGGCGGCAATATTGGTTTCTTTCAGAACGACTTTCAGGTTGAAGGCGGGGTTTTTACTGACATACCGGTTTTCTCCTTAGGCTGGATTTAAGGCGGGTTTATTCACGTTTTGCACAGATATTGTACTCTGTTTCTTTGAGAATTCGTTCGGTGGTTAAGCGGGCGGAAAGCAGGACGATTGGCAGGCCCGTGCCTGGGTGGGTGGATGCGCCGGCGAAATACATGTTTTTGTATTTCTTGTGGCGATTATGCGGACGCAGATAGCCGACCTGCCAGAAGTTGTGACTCAGCCCGAAAGCGGAGCCGTTGACGAGGTTGAAACGTTCTTTCCAGTTTTGGGCTGTACACGATCTCGAACTTGATGTGGCTCTCGAGGTCGGTTACGCCCATTTCTTTGGCGAGGCGGTTAAGCACGGTTTCGCGGGCGCGTTTGACCATCGCGTCCCAATCCTGTTCAGTGCGCGCATCGAGATGACCGACAGGCACCAGCACATATAACGTGTCCTGTCCTTCGGGCGCGGCGGCGGATCGTGTGCGCTTGGGCGCATGGACATAGAAGGACGGCACTTCGGGCAGGGTGTGTTCGTTAAAGATCTGATCGAACGGAAGCTTTGTAATCGCCGCCAAGAAATACATTGTGATGCGCGATCTGCGGATATTCCTTGTCCACGCCCCAATAGAACATGATGGTGGAGCAGGTGTAGAGTTTCTCTTCGATGAGTTTCTTCGCTTCGGGGCCGACGAGACCCCCGAAGGCCGCTCGATCGTGGTGCTGGCCAAGGAAAAACACAAGCTGCGCGGCCGGGAAGTCTCGGAGCGCGAGGCCCGGTTCATCGCCTTCTCCGCTCAGACGCGGATGAGCGGGGTCGATTTGGACCACCGTTCGATCCGCAAAGGAGCCACCGAGGCGATCCTGGAGTTCGTGAAGGCGGAAGGGGGTCAGGTTCCGGGGAGACTGACTGAAATCACGGAGCGCATCTCCCGCTCGGGCGGCACGCCCCTGGCGGTGGCCGACGGGGCCAGGGTGCTCGGCGTAATCCACCTGAAAGACGTGGTGAAGGGCGGCATGCGGGAGCGCTTCGAGCAACTACGCGTCATGGGCATTCGCACCATCATGATCACCGGCGACAACCCGCTCACCGCCGCGGCTATCGCGGCGGAGGCCGGCGTGGACGATTTCCTGGCGCAGGCCACGCCCAAGGACAAAATGGAGCTCATCAAGAGAGAGCAGGCTGGAGGAAGGCTGGTGGCCATGACCGGCGACGGCACCAACGACGCGCCGGCGCTCGCCCAGGCCGACGTCGGACTGGCGATGAATACGGGGACCATGGCCGCCAAGGAAGCGGGAAACATGGTGGATCTGGACAGCAACCCGACCAAGCTGATCGAGGTCGTCGCCATCGGCAAGCAACTCTTGATGACTCGGGGCGCCCTGACCACCTTTTCGATCGCCAATGACGTAGCCAAGTACTTCGCCATTCTTCCCGCCATGTTCATGGTCACCTACCCCTCCATGGGACGGTTGAACATCATGGATTTGCACAGCCCGGAAAGCGCGGTGCTGGCGGCGGTGGTTTTCAACGCGCTGATCATCATTACCTTAATCCCCCTGGCCCTGCGGGGAATCCGTTACAAGCCCATGGGCGCGGCCGCCCTGTTGCGCCGCAACCTGCTGGTCTATGGCGCCGGAGGAGTGATTGCGCCATTCCCGGGCATCTGGCTGATCGATCGATTGCTGGGGCTTCTGCACCTGGCCTGAGTACTGTGATTCGCGATTGCCGCAAGGTATTCGGTGACTATGTGGCGCGGCCTTCAGGCTGCCGGGTCGAGACTCGTCTCGACCTGGGCGGCGCCGAGACGAGTCTCGGCGCGACAGGCAAGAGTGCCTGCGCCACATCGGAGTGTGTCACTGGACTCTGCGAACCTCACTGAGGAGGACTTGAATGCTTACCCAGTTGGGAACAGCGCTGCGGATGACGCTGGTTCTTACGGTCCTGACCGGTTTTGTTTACCCCGGGATAGTCAACGCACTGGCGCGACTGCTTTTCCCCAGGCAGGCCGACGGCAGCCTGGTCGAAGTCAACGGAATCGTACTGGGATCGGAATTGATTGGCCAGAAGTTCACCAAGCCGGAGTATTTTCAGGGCAGGCCCTCGGCGGCTGGCGATGGTTACGATGGGCTCAGTTCCGGCGGCTCCAACCTCGGACCTACCAGTCAAAAGCTGGTAGAACGCGTGAAGGCTGACGTAGAGCGGTTTCGCCGCGACAACCCCGCGTTCCGGGGACCGGTTCCGGCGGATCTGGTCACAGCCTCCGCCAGCGGGCTGGACCCTCATGTCAGTCCGGCCTCAGCCTATGCCCAGGTGGAACGTGTGGCGACGGCACGCGGCGTTCCTGCCAGCCGCATCCGGCAATTGGTGGATGCTCACATCGAACCCCGTCAACTCGGCTTCCTTGGGGAACCGCGGGTCAACGTACTGAAACTGAACCTGGCGCTGGACCGGGGATATCCCGTGCGACGTTAGCAGCCGCGTTTATCGGCAAGAAAGGTATGTGATGCATTGCCTGCGCCTGATGTTGCTTCTCATGGCAGCCGTTCAGGTTGCTGCCGCCTCGGAATCTGACGTACCCATCAGCCCACGAGAACAGGAGTTGCTGGATCGCATTCAGAAGCTGGAACAGCGTTTGGTCGCACTGGAAGCGAAGCTTGGCGCCGCTCCCGCCCAAGCCGCCTCACCGGCTTCAGTGCAGGCCACTGAACCACAGACTGCCCCTCCGGATCCTGGGTTGCCGAGCTTCCTTCGGGATACGACGTTCAACATGACGCTCGACGGCTACTACGGCTACAACTTCAACCGTCCCGTGGGGCGCATCAACTTGCTGCGGGCCTACGATGTCCTCAGCAACAGTCTCAGTCTGAACCAGGCGGCAATTGTCGTCGAACGCGCGCCGGATCCCAACTCGGGACGCCGCTTTGGGATGCGGTTGGATCTCCAATACGGGCAGGCCACCGAGACTCTCCAGGGCAGCGCTGTGAACGAGCCGCGCCCACAGGTATATCGTACTGTGTTTCAAGCCTACGGGACCTATGTTCTGCCAGTGGGTAGCGGGCTCACCGTGGATTTCGGGAAGTGGGCCAGCGCTCTCGGGATCGAGAACAACTACACTAAGGACCAGTTCAACTACTCGCGCTCCTACTTCTTCAACTTTCTTCCCTTCTATCATTTCGGATTCCGTACGAGTTACAACGCAACCAGTTGGCTGAATGTCAACTACTGGCTCGTAAATGGCGCTCAGCAGAGCGAGGACTTCAACGGGTTCAAGTCGCAAGCTTTGCTTCTCAGTCTGAAGCCGGCGAAGAACTTGTCCTGGAATGTGAACTATTACACTGGCATCGAGGACCGGGATACGAGGCCCGCCCTCAACCCTGGCTTGCCGGATCTGGCGACGCAACCCGGCCTTTCGGCGAACGTTCTCCGGCATGTGCCGGGCCGAAGGTTACACATCATCGATAGTTACGCAACCTGGAATCTGACTTCGAAGTTGACTTTGGCCGGCGAGGCGGATTACGTGACCCATCGCGGCGAGAATCCGGCGCCGCACGTCGCGGGTGGGGCTGCATATGCCCGATATCAATTCGCTCCGCGGTTCGCACTGGCCGGCCGCGCCGAGTACCTTTCCGACCAAGGAGGGCTCTTCAGCGGGACCACACTCGCTCTCAAAGAGACGACTCTCACGGCTGATTACCGGGCCGCGGAGGGCTTTCTGGTACGTGGCGAGTGGAGGCGCGATTTCTCCAACCGTCCCTTTTTCCTGACCCAGACCCCCGACTTCCTGAAGCGAGAGCAGAACACCGCAACTCTCGGTTTAATCTGGTGGTTTGGAGGCAAGCAAGGGGCTTGGTAGCGGAGGAGTACACTTCATACAGAGGAGAGCGACGTGCGAGCCGAGGCAGACCGGGAGATGATGACCCAGAACCCCCCGAAAGGACGCGAACGACTCAAGGTTTTTCTAGGATATGCCTCCGGAGTTGGCAAGTCGTCGCGCATGCTAGACGAGGCCCGCCGCAGGCACGAGCGCGGCCAGGACGTCGTCATCGGAGCCATTCAACCCAAGAGATCCGCGGACGTTGAGGCCATTCTGATGGCCTTGGAAGTGATCCCGCCCAAGATCATCGATGGCGCAGAGACCATGGATGTGGACACCATCCTGCGCAGGAAGCCGCAGGTGTGCATTGTGGACGGCCTGGCCTATGGCAACCCTCCTGGCAGCCGGCACGCCCAGCGCTGGCAGGACGTTGAGGAACTGCTGGAGGCCGGCATTGTTGTGATCACCTCAGTGAACCTCCAGCACATCGAGGAAGAGCGGGAAAGGGTCGAGAAGATCACCGGCAAACACGTGACCGCGACGGTTCCCAAGCGCTTTCTCAGCACCGCCGACGAAATCGTGGTGGTGGATGTGCCACCCGATTTGCTGTTTGTTAGAACCGGCGAAAGCTCGGCGGATCCCGAGCGAGCGCGCCGCCTGTCGGAGTTGCGGGAGATCGCGCTTCTGCTGACCGCCGACATCGTGGACGGGCAACTGGAGGGTTACCTTGCCTCGCGGGGGATCGATCAGTGGTGGGGCGCCCAGGAGCGCATCCTGGTGTGCATTACCCCCAGGGCCAGCGCCGCCCGGATGATCGCGAGTGGAAAGCGCAGCGCGGAGCGGTTCCACGGCGATCTTCACGTGGCCTACGTCGAACAGCCGGATTTGAAGCCCCAGGACCAAGCCACCCTCGAAGCCAGCCTGGCCATGGCGCGGGAGGCCGGGGCGCAGGTCGAGATCCTGGAGGAGGATGACCCGATCGAAGCCATCGTTCGCTTCGCGCGCGAACGTCGAATCACCCAGATCTTTGTCGGTCACAGTCTGCGCCGGAGTTGGTGGTACCGGCTGGCGGGCGGGCCGCTGGATCGGCTGATCCGCGCCGCCGAAGGTATGGATGTCCACGTGTTCCCTCATTAGAGAGCCCAGATGCCCGAACCGAAGCACAGCCAGCGTGGCCGCTTGAAAGTCTACCTGGGTTACGCCGCCGGGGTCGGCAAGACCTTCCAGATGCTGGAAGAGGCGCACGAGCTGGTGCGTAAGGGCACGGAGGTTGTCGTCGGGTACTTCGAACCCCACGGGCGCAAAGACACCATCGACAAGGCCGAAGGTCTGGAAACGGTCCCCCGCCGCCGGATAGAGCATCGGGGATCTGTGTTCGAGGAGATGGACACCCAGGCGATCCTTCGCCGCAACCCGCGGATCTGTCTGGTCGATGAACTGGCCCACACCAATGTTCCGGGGTCCGGTCATGCTAAGCGTTGGGAAGATGTACTGGCGCTGCTCGACGCCGGCATTGATGTGTTTACGACGATGAACGTCCAGCACCTGGAAAGCCTGAATGACCAGGTCTGGCACATTACCGGAGTGCGGGTCCGGGAGACGCTGCCCGATTGGGTGATCCGGCAGGCCGATGAAGTGGTGATGATCGATCTCACCCCTCGCGCCCTGCTGAATCGGCTGCGGCGCGGGGCCGTATACGCGCCGGACAAGGCACAGCGCGCGCTGGAGAACTTCTTCCAGGAATCCACGCTGGTGGCGCTGCGCGAGCTTGCGCTGCGCGAGACCGCGCACGAGGTGGATGTGCGCCAGGTCGAGATTCCCGAAACGGCTCCAGAAAAACAGGAACCACCTGATTCGGCCGGCCTGGCATGCGATTCTGCCGCGTCGCCGGTGCGTATCATGGTGTGCGTCACTGCCGATCCCTCAGCGGCCATGCTCATCCGTCGTGCCCGGCGCGTGGCGGACTATCTTCGCGCCGATTGCTTTGCCGTGTATGTCCACCCGGAGCAGGACTTGAGCGATCTTCCCGTGGAGCGCAGAGAGGCCATCGAGAGGATCTTGAATTTTGCCCGGAACCTGCACATCGAGACCCGTATCCTGCACGACTCAGACGCGGCGAAGTCCCTGGTTGATTTCGCTCGAGTGCACCAGATCACCCAGATTTTCGTGGCCCGGCCGCAGTACGGGCGATGGCAGTGGTTTCTCGGACGAAACTTGATCCATAAGATCGTGCGCGAGGCACGCGACATGGAGATGATCATCGTGGCCGACCGTCGGCCCGGAAAAGTGGTTTGAGGTCGCAGGCCTGCTCCCGTCGCGGGTCCTCGGGTAATGCCGGAAAAGCTTGGTGGGCAGTGCAGGGGCTCGAACCTGCGACCTCCTGCTTGTAAGGTGTGCGGGCATCCTGTTCAGCACTTATCTAACTTGTTACTAAGTGCTACACTAAGTGTAAGTTGCCACCGCCACGGGTGTACCTGATAGCGCAGCAGGGTAGGCGGTAGAAATCCGTAGTAGCTTCCCGAGTTACGTCACAGGAACGTCACAAGGTTCGGGGACTGGGCGCTTCTGCCTGCCTTCGGGCCACTTACTGGGGCGCGCCTGATGCAGCCGGATGGTTCCCACGCTGCCCGTTCCTGCGGCGGAAACCGGGCTTCCTGCTTTGGCGGCGGGGGCGGGTGGCAGCACAACCCACGCGGGACCGGGCGGCGATTGGCTGTAGGGCTTATAACCCCGTCCGGCGAGAAGTCGCGTTCGGGGGCCTTCCCGGACTGGACCCCGGCGGCGCGCAGTCGGCTGGGCTGGCGTCGCAGCCCGTAGGCCGGGGGGTAACACCAACGGCCGAACACCTTGGTAGAAGGCGGCTACGCCCTCACTGTGGCGCTGTCAGGATATGGCGGCTAAACCCGGATTTCCTTGTGGGGGCTGGCATGGTTCAGACCGCCAAACCGCCCCAGACAAGGCCTTTCGAGTGGCACGTGGAAGGGGGCCTGGGCTGTTCGGGCGGGAGTTGCGCCGGCGAGGTGCCGGGTGCAGTATACTGTTTGCGGTGAGGGCATCCCAAAGTGGAGGTCGTCGAGTAGATGCCTTAGGACGACCGGAGGTCCAATGCCACGCTTGAAGGACGTTTTCCTCGTGATGACCTTTGCGCTGAGTTGCGCACCGATGGCCAAGGCTCAATCCGAGTGGCCCGAATACTACCGAGATGTTCGCACGTTGGCCATTGACCGGATCGGGACTGTCTACGCTGGCACATCCTCACGAGGCATCCTCCGGTCCGACAACGGAGGAGCGTGGTGGTCCAAGATCACCGGGACTGACCGGGGATTCGATGACACGTGGATCACGGCAATCGCAGTTGACCCGGTATGGCCCTCAGTCCTGTATGCGGCTGTCGGTGGGATGGCCCCAGGCGCGTTGTACAAATCGATAGACTCAGGCAGGACCTGGACTCAAGTCCAAAAGGGCTTACCTCAAACCTTTTACCCGCAGTCCGATTCAATTTGGATATTGCCATCGAACCCATCGACGATCTATCTGTGGCTTGAGGTACGGATATCCTCGCAACAGTATTTGTATTCTGTTTACAAGAGTACCGACGGTGGAGCGAGTTGGGCCGGGCGAGGTCAAGCCCCGTGCACGGATAGTTTCGTGATCCCAAACCTTGCCATCCCGTCGAGCATGCTATGCACTCGAAGCAACCAGGTCTGGCGATCCACAGATGAAGGCGCTAGTTGGCAACTGCTTGGGAGCCTCGCTGTTCCCCTCCCAAGCGACCCCCACGAGGATTACGGGGTGTGGACCCTTGTTAGCGATCCTTCCAACCCGCAACTTCTTTACGCGGGAACGGCGAGGAACGGAATTCACAGAAGCTTAGATGGCGGTCGAACATGGATCGCGCCTACAACATGGCGGGATCGGGGGGTCAACGGGAGGATCCTGGTTGACCCCCTCACACCGTCAGTCGTGTATGCCGCGTTCGGTAACAGTCTGGTTAAGAGTTTCGATCGCGGAGCCACCTTTACACGTGTCAGCACGATCCCCGATTCAACCAGCGTGCTCGACCTCGCACTGAACCCCAGGAGTCCCGATCAAATTTTCGCTGCTTCCTACTATGGCATCCGAATCAGTTCCGACGGGGGATTATCGTGGCGGCTCCCAGGACCCATTCGTGTCACTTTGAAGGCTTCCCCAGATGCCGCCGACTTTGCGTTTGAACCGCCAGGCCCCCCTCCAGGCACGAGAGCGCTTCGTTTGACGAGCGACATCCGAGCGGTTCTGCCCGGCGAACTGGGGTTAGAAGCTCCCTTTTCAGTTTCGACCACCGGCGAGACGTGGCTGTCCGTCTCCACTACGGGCTGGGTTACTCCGGCCACTTTGACTCTGGCAGTGAATCCTCTAGGTTTGGCTCCAGGGGTTTACTCGGGCACGGTGCGAATTGCATCGGCTAGTGCCGTTAACGGCCCCTTGCTTATCCCAGTCCGTTTAAGGATCACGACAGGTCCGGCGATCGCCCTCTCCCGGAACCAATTGAGTTTTTCGTTCGAGATGGGCGGGCCTGTGCCCCCATCGCAGACGGTAACCGTTTCCAATGCGGGCGGCGGGACACTGGGCTGGACCGCGAGTTCCAACGCCCCGTGGCTGGTGGTGTCCCCGGCCTCTGGGACCGCGCCCTTTTCGCTCGCCATCTCCGTGAATCCATGGAATCTCGCAGCGGGCACATACAGCGGCACAGTGACGGTGTCGGCTTCCGGAGCGGCCTCGCAGGTCATCACGGTCACCCTCACAGTCACGGCCCCGGTGCCCAGTATCGGCGCAATCGTGAACGCCGCCAGTTTCCGGGCGGGGATGGTGCCAGGAGGACTCGGCACGCTGTTTGGGAAGAACCTCTCGCTAGCCGCCGGGACTGAGTTTCCGGGAGGGGCTACTTCCTACAAAGGCGTCACAGTCACCGTGGAAGGCCACAGGGTTCCCTTGCTGGCGCTGAGCAACGTGGGGGGCCAAGAGCAGATCAACTTCCAGGCTCCCTTTGAGCTGGGCACACCGGCTTTGGCGAGGGTCGAGGTCAATAGCGGTGGGAGGATTGCGGCGCTCCAGAATGTGCCAGTGCTCAGAGCGCAGCCCGGAGTTTTCGAGTACGCCTTGCCCGGAAGCGGGGTCACGCACGCGGCCGCGGTGAAGCCCGACGGTTCCGTGGTGGACCTGGGGAACCCGGTATTACGTGGAGAGCCGATCTCGATCTTCCTCACGGGAATGGGTCCACTCTTGCCCGTGTTGCAGACCGGACAAATAGGGCCTGCCGATCCCCCAGCGGTCACCTATCTGCAGCCCGTTGTGCGGATCGCTGGTCAGGAAGCACAGGTGCTGTTCAGTGGTTACGCTCCAGGGTTCCTGGGCCTGTACCAGATCAACGTCGTGATGGCGGACACTACGCCATCCGGGCTCGTAAGCCTGGATGTCGTAGTGGACGGGGTGCCCAGCCAGACCTCGAAGATCGCAGTCCGGTGAAGCGCCTCGACCCGTCCTCAAGCTGGCGTCTGGCGTGGGCTTCAGGCCGTGCTTAAACGGGGTGGACGGCTGGAACCTTGCTGGCACTCCCTCGGAGGGCGCGCAGGTCAAGTTCACGCAGCAGGCGCAGCGCGGCGACCCGCAGTTTCTCCATACGCCCCTCGCAGCAGTGCCACAACCACCATTCCTGCGGGCTGGGCGACGGCTCCCGTTTGAACCGTCGCCAGTACCGCCGGACCCGCGCATCGGCCCGGATCATCCGCCCGAGGCTGCGGTCGGGCGCCCGGCCCCGATCACGATGAGCAGCGCCCGGCGCACTCCTTCTTCGCCCTGCATCCACTTGGGCAGGCTTTCAGGCGCAGGCGGGAGAAGATCGGGAATGGCCCGGTCTTGCACCGAAACCGAACCAGGAAGGATTCTGCGGGGCCGGGAAGCACCAGACTACCCCTTTTCCCCTGGGGCGTCCTGGGCAATCTTTCTCGCGGCTGCGCGAAGAGCGGCGATGAACTGATCAATGTGCGTCAGGCGATCCTGACACGGTTCGCAGACCAGCAGATGCTCCTCCAGGGGCTCAATCTCTGACTCGGGCAGGGTTTCCATGGCGTACTGCTCTAGCGCGTCTTGCGAGACGTGCTCACTGAGGTCCATGGCAGGAACCTCCGCCGCCGGATGCCGGTCTGAGGGAAGCTTAGCGGGGGAGCCGGGTGCTAGGCAATCGGCCAGGGTGCAGGAATTCTGCGTCGGAGTTTCGGAATTGCTACAATCCCATCGAATCCTGAGGTGAACATGCACACCGTCATCCGGGCAGACGTTCGCCTGGCTGAGTGTCCCTCATTCGGTCAACCGATCACCCGATACCACCCGAACAGCCACGGGGCAGAGAACTACCCCGCTCTGGCCCACAAGGTCATGAAGCAGGAAAGGAGCCGATGAGTATGACAGAAACACGCCGCCAGATGCTGGTGGACACCATGGAAAAGCTCAGGAAGAGAATCCAGTCAATCCGGGACAAGGGAGAACCCATCGGGGAGCAAAATACGAAGGCAACCCTCATCGACCCGCTCCTCTCCGCATTGGGATGGGACATGGAGGATTTGGAGGAGGTCTCACGGGAGTACAAGCGAAAACCCCAGGACAACCCGGTGGACTATTCCCTATTCCTCCTTCGGTCCCCCAGCTTGTTTGTGGAGGCCAAGGGCCTGGAAAGGGATCTCAACGACCGGAAATGGGTATCCCAGACTTTGAGCTACGCGACCGTCGTGGGCGTGGAGTGGTGCGTGCTGACGAACGGGGATGAATACCGCCTCTACAATGCCCACGCCGCTGTGGACGTGGAGGAAAAACTATTCCGAACGGTACGCATTTCGGATTCCGGTCAAGAGCAATACACCCTTGAAACCATGGAACTCCTGTCGAAAGAAAAGATGGGCGAGAACAGCCTCAGCGTCCTCTGGAAAGCTCACTTCGTAGACCGCAACGTTAAGGCGGCATTGGACGGTCTTTTCAAAGACGAGGAGAGCGGTCTAATTCGCCTGATTCGGAAGAGAACGACTGGCCTCAATCCTTCTGAAATCCGCTCTTCCCTGAAGCGGGCAGCCATTCGGATTGATTTCCCAGCGATCCCCGTGCCCCAGAAAACGCTGGAGAAAGAAAGTAAGCCTCCCGCAACGCAACCCTCCAGTCGCCGCAGGGAAGGCGGTATCAAAGCCTGGCAGACGATACAGAAGACAAAGGAGGCTTCGGCCATCAGGCTGATTGAAGCGGGCATCATCCATCCCCCCTTGGACCTAGAGAGGGAGTACAAGGGCGTCCACCTCAAGGCAGCCATCCAGGAAGGCGGAACTGTAGTAGTCGATGGCAAACCCTACGATTCCCTCTCCACCGCCGCCGGGATCGCACGGAAGTCTGTAATCGGGGCGCCGCCAGGCCGCCCGTACCCTCAGACTAACGGGTGGACCTTCTGGAGATTTCGAGACCCGCAAACGGGAAAGCTTCTGGAGATTGACGATCTCCGACAGAAGTATCTGAAAAGGAGCCGCTAGAAAACGGCAAAGCGCAAGACGATTGGGGACAATCCCCTGCACGCCGTGGTCCCGCGCGCACGGAAACCGGGCTGGGAGCGTCCAAGCGAAGGTGCTCAGGTGTATGCTTGCAGCTACCCAGGAAACCACAATGGAAATCCTGGCTGAGCGCGGCGAGCTACACCACCCGGCAGATCGCGGACGAACTGAATCGGCAGGGACTCACCACCCGGCGCGGGGTGGTTTACGCGCCGGACAAGGCACAGCGCGCGCTGGAGAACTTCTTCCAGGAATCCACGCTGGTGGCGCTGCGCGAGCTTGCGCTACGCGAGACCGCGCACGAGGTGGATGCGCGCCAGGTCGAGATTCCCGAAACGGCTCCAGAAAAACAGGAACCACCTGATTCGGCCGGCCTGGCGTGCCATTCTGCCGCATCGCCGGTGCGTATCATGGTGTGCGTCACCGCCGATCCCTCAGCGGCCATGCTCATCCGTCGTGCCCGGCGCGTGGCGGACTATCTTCGCGCCGATTGCTTTGCCGTGTATGTCCACCCGGAGCAGGACTTGAGCGATCTTCCCGTGGAGCGCAGAGAGGCCATCGAGAGGATCTTGAATTTTGCCCGGAACCTGCACATCGAGACCCGTATCCTGCACGACTCAGACGCGGCGAAGTCCCTGGTTGATTTCGCTCGAGTGCACCAGATCACCCACATTTTCGTGGCCCGGCCGCAGTACGGGCGATGGCAGTGGTTCCTCGGACGAAACTTGATCCATAAGATCGTGCGCGAGGCACGCGACATGGAGATGATCATCGTGGCCGACCGCCGGCCCGGAAAAGTGGTTTGAGGTCACAGGCCTGCTCCCGTCGCGGGTCCTCGGGTAATGCTTGAAAAGCTTGGTGGGCGGTGCAGGGCTCGAACCTGCGACCTCCTGCTTGTAAGGCAGGCGCTCTGACCGGCTGAGCTAACCGCCCGTAGCGGTACGTCTTGATTCTACTGGATTTCTGGGCTCACGGCAGCAGGCATGGCGCGGCTGCGCCGCCAGGGCAAAAGTCAAATCAGAGCGTGGGCCGTGGGCCGGGCCGGGCAGGTCGGGGACTTGTCCCAGTCGGTCAAGGCTGCGTAACCGACCCGCTTCGGATCACGCCATTAATCTGGTATTGTGTCTCTCTAGGCTATGTGGATCGTACGCCTCGCTCTGCGCCGTCCTTACACCTTCATCGTGGCCGCGCTGGTAATCGCCTTGCTGGGAGCGGTGTGCATTTTGCGCATGCCCACGGACATCTTCCCGGAGATCAATATTCCGGTGGTCAGCGTCATCTGGTCTTACTCAGGGATGTCGGCCGAGGAGATGGAGAAGCGGGTCGCTACGGTGACGGAGCGCGCCTTCACGACCACGGTGGCCGACATCGAACACATGGAATCGCAGTCCATCAACGGCCTGAGCCACCTGAAGATCTTCTTCCAGCCGGGGGCGAAAATCGAGGCGGCGGTGGCGCAACTGAGCGCGCAATCCAACTCAGTGGTGCGCGTTCTGCCGCCGGGCATCTTTCCGCCTTCCATCCTGCGGTATAACGCCTCCAGCGTTCCGATCCTGCAAATCAGCGCCAGCAGCGAAACGCTCACCGAGCAGCAGCTCTATGACCTGGGGTTGAACTTCATCCGGACGCAGTTGGCGACCGTGCAAGGGGCCTCGGTGCCACTGCCCTATGGGGGCAAATTTCGGCAAATCATGGTGGATCTGGAGCCGCAGGCTCTCTTTGCCAGAGGGCTGTCGGCCACCGACATCAGCGCCGCGGTCAACGCGCAGAACCTGATCATTCCCGCCGGCACTGCCAAGATGGGCGGCCGCGAGTACAGCATCCGGCTCAACAGCAGTCCGGAGATGGTCGAGGCGCTGAACCGGCTGCCGGTCAAACAGGTGAATGGGGCCACCATCTACGTGGGGGACGTGGCGCAGGTGCGGGACGGATCCGCCGTGCAAACCAATATCGTGCGCGAAAATGGCCGCCGCGGCACACTGCTGACGATCCTGAAAGGCGGCGGGGCTTCGACTCTGGACATCGTGGATCGCGTCAAGAAAGTCCTGCCCCGCATCCAAACGACTCTGCCCCGCGAGCTGAACCTGAAATACCTCTCTGACCAGTCCCTGTTCGTGCGCGCCTCGCTGGACAGCGTGAACCGGGAGGCGGTGATCGCGGCGTTTTTGACCGCACTGATGATCCTGCTTTTCCTGGGAAGCTGGCGCAGCACCTTCATCGTGGCCACCTCGATTCCGCTTTCGATCCTGACCTCGATCGTGGTGCTGAACTTCCTGGGCGAGACGCTCAATGTCATGACCTTGGGCGGATTGGCTCTGGCCGTGGGCATCCTGGTGGATGACGCCACCGTGGCCATCGAGAACATCCACCGCAACCTGGCGCTGGGCAAGCCGCTGATGCGCGCCATCCTGGACGGCTCGCAGGAGATCGCAGTGCCGGCGTTCGTTTCGACCCTGTCGATCTGCATCGTGTTCGTGCCGGTGATCTTCCTGAGCGGGTCGGCGAAATGGCTGTTCACCCCACTGGCCCTGGCGGTGGTGTTTGCGATGCTGGCCTCCTACGTGCTCTCGCGCACGCTGGTGCCGACCCTGGCGATGTATCTGCTGCGGGGCGAGGCGCGCCTGCACGCCCGCGCTGGGGGTCCGCCCCGTCCAGGCCTCTTCCAGCGGCTGTTCGAAAGGGGCCGGGAGGGCTACCGGAACGCGCTGGCCTGGGCCCTGGATCATCGAGCTGCCGTGGTGATCTTGTTTGTGGCTTTCAGTGCCGGCACCTTCGCCCTGCTTCCGTTCATCGGCCAGGACTTTTTCCCGCAGGTGGACGCCGGGCAGTTCCGCCTGCACGTGCGGGCGCCGGCCGGAACGCGGCTCGAAGAGACGGCCCGGATCTTCAGCCGGGTGGAAGACGCCATCCGGCGCAGCATCCCGCCGGAGGAACTCTCGGCGCTGCTGGACAACATCGGCGTGCCTATGGGTAGCATCAATCTGGCCTACACCGACCCTTCCACGGTCGGCCCGGCCGACGGTGAGATTCTTGCGGTGCTCAAGGAGCACGGGGCGACCTGGCAGCACGTCAAGGAGCTGCGCCGCAAGCTCAAGGAAGAGTTCCCCGATCTGATTTTCTTTTTCCAGCCCTCCGACATCGTGAGCCAGATCCTGAATTTCGGACTTCCGGCGCCCATTGACGTCCAAGTAGTGGGGCGCAACCAGGCGGCCAACTACCAGATCGCCCGCCAGATCGAAGCGCGCATCGCTCGTATCCCCGGCGCGGTGGATGTGCACCTGCACCAGGTGGTCAACGCGCCCGAACTGCGGATTAACGTGGACCGCACCCGCGCGGAAGATATCGGCCTGACGCAGCGCGACGTCGCCAACAGCTTGCTCATCTCGTTGAGTTCCAGCGGGCAAGTGGCGCCCAACTTCTGGCTCAATCCGGAGAACTCGGTCAACTACATGCTTTCGGTGCAGACGCCACAATACAGGATCGATTCCATCGACGCCCTGGGCCGCACCTCCATTGCAGCCAGCGGCTCGGGCGCTCCGCAACTATTGAGCAATCTGGCGACGGTCGAACGCCGCACCACCATGTCCGCGATCAATCACTATAACGTGCAGCCGGTCTTCGATATTTACGCCAACGTCCAGGACCGCGACCTGGGGAGCGTGTCGCGGGAGGTCCGGCAGGTGGTGGCGCAGTTTGAGTCCAGGCTGCCGCGGGGCAGTTTCATCGATTTCCGCGGCCAGGCCGAAAGTATGACCTCCTCGTTCGTCGGGCTGGGCGGCGGACTGGTCTTCGCGGTCCTGCTGGTCTACTTTCTGATGGTGGTGAATTTCCAGTCCTGGCTGGATCCGCTGATCATCATGATGGCCCTGCCGGGCGCTCTTTGCGGCATCCTGTGGATGCTGTTCGTCAGCCAAACTACCTTTAATGTTCCCTCCTTGATGGGCGCCATCATGAGCATTGGCGTGGCGACCGCCAACAGCATCCTGCTGATCACGTTCGCGAACGACCGGCGGCGGGCGGGGCAGGATGCCAAGGCGGCCGCGCTCGAAGCCGGCTATGTGCGTCTGCGCCCGGTGCTGATGACTGCGCTGGCCATGATCATCGGGATGCTGCCCATGTCCCTGGGATGGGGAGAGGGCGGCGAACAGAATGCCCCGCTGGGACGCGCGGTGATCGGCGGGCTGATGCTGGCCACCGTGGCCACGCTCTTCTTCGTCCCCGTGGTTTACAGTTTGCTTCGCAAGAAGCAACCTCGGGAACTTGAGACGCTCGAATCGAGGTAGGCGCATATGGATTCCGAGCAATTTCCACCCGCTGCTCCGATGAAAGAGCGAGGTTCCAGACGCGGGAAATCCCGCTCTTTCCGCCTTGGGCTGCTCTTCCTGGCCGCGGTCCTGATCCTGCTGGCCCTGTTTGCCCGGGGTTACCTGCCGCGGGTCGAAAAGCAGAGGGAACTGTTCGCGGCGGTTCGAGCCTCCAGCAACGCTCGGCCGCGGGTCAGTGTGGCGGCAGTGCGCCGGTCGCCTGTCAGCACCGACCTGGTTTTGCCGGGCGACATCCAGGCCATCGACGAGACGCTCATCTATGCGCGGGCCGACGGGTACCTGCGGTGCAGGCTGGTGGATATCGGCGACCGCGTGGAGGCCGGACAGTTACTGGCTGAGATCGAGACTCCCGAACTCGACCAGCAGATCCGGCAGGCCCGCGCCAGCATCGAGCAATTGCGGGCGGCTCTGTTGCAGGCCCGCGCCAATCTGGCCCAGGCGCGCGCCAACCTCCAGCTTGCCGAGATCACCCTGAAGCGCTGGAAGTCGCTGGTCGAGCAGGGCGTCTTGTCAGCCCAAGCCGGAGACGAGAAGCAGTCGGCCTACGATGCCCGCCTGGCCGATGTCGGCGCCGGCGAAGCCAATATCAAGGCCGCGGAAGCCAACATCCAAGCCGGCGAAGCCAACTTGCAGCGCCTGCTGGAACTGAAATCCTTTCAAAAAGTGACCGCGCCGTTCAGCGGCGTCATCACGACCCGCAACGTGGATACCGGGGTCTTGATCACGGCCGGCAGCGGCAGCAACAACCCTCCGATGTTTCGCCTGGCGCAAATCGGCACGCTGCGCATCTATGTCAACGCGCCGCAGACTTACGTGTCGTCCATTCACCCGGGCCAGGCCGCGCAGGTGCTGGTGCAGGAATTCCCGCGCCGGTCCTTCGCCGGGAAAGTGGTGCGCACCGCCAATGCCCTGGACGAGAAGTCGCACACCCTGCTGACGGAAGTGCAGGTAGCCAACAGCGATTACGCGCTGCTGCCGGGCATGTACTCGCAAGTCAAATTCGTGCTGGCGCGCGCCAGTCCCTCCTGGCGGGTTCCTGGGGAAGCGCTGGTGATCCGTCCCGATGGGGTGTACGTGGCGCTGGTCAGAAACGACCGTACCTTGCACTATCAGAAGGTGACGCTGGGGCGGGACTACGGCACGGAAGTGGAAGTCCCGACCGGCCTGCGCGGAGACGAGCGGGTGGTCCTGAACCCCGCCGACGACCTGGCGGAGGGCATGGCGGTGGAAGCGGGCAGCGCGCCGGGGAAGTAGGGCGCGGCCGGGAGAAGGGCCTTTCGTACCTGAGGTGGGGCGGGCTACTCGTACCGGAGTGCCTCGATGGGGTTGACCCGCGAGGCTTTCATGGCGGGGTAGATTCCGAAGATCACCCCGACCGCGACCGAGACGCAGAAGGCGATGACCACGGAAGCCGGGGTGACTATGGTGCGCCACTCGGCGGTCGTGGCGATCAGCCAGGCCAGGAAGAACCCAAAGGCGATCCCGAGCAGGCCTCCACCGGTCGAGATGAGCACGGACTCGGACAGGAACTGCCGGACGATGTCACGCCGGCGGGCGCCGACCGCGCGCCGGGTGCCGATTTCGCGCGTGCGCTCCAGCACCGTGGCCAGCACGATGTTCATGATGCCAATACCCCCCACCAGCAGCGAAATCGCCGCGATGGCCACCATGACGTAGGTGAAGATGGTCTGGGTGCGCTGCTGCTGAGCCAACAGCGCGGCCGGGATGGTGACGGTGAAGTCCTGCGTGTTGTTGTGAGTCGAGTTCAGGATGGCTGTCACGACCTTGGCCACCTCCACGCTGTCGGCGCCCGGCTTCAGCCGCAGATCGATCCCGTCGAGCTCGTCCTTCAAATAGCTGGTCATGTCCCAGAAGCGGTACTGAAACGTGTTGATGGGCACGTAGACGAGATTGTTGCGGTCTTCCATCTGCCCACCGGAGGAGCGGGTTGAGGCCGGTACCTGCTCGCCGAGCACGCCGATCACCTCGATCCAGTTGTCGTTGATCTTGATGAACTTCCCGACGGCCGAGCCGTAGCCCAGCAGGCTGATCTTGGCGTTCTGGCCCAGTACGCAGACCGCCGCGCAGGTCTCGTTGTGCCGTTCGTTGAAGAAGCTGCCTTCGACGGCGCGGAGATTGTGAATGGCCGCATAGGACGGCCGCACCCCGTACAGATCGGGCACCTCGCGCGCGGCCTTCGGCAGCACGCGCGCCGGGCGCAGCGAACGGCGTGGCGAAAGCGCCTCCAGGGCCTCGATGTTGGCTTCCAGGATCCGCACGTCGCGCTCGTTCAGCCCTTGGGAGGACCGGCGGCGCTGCTGGAGTTCCTGGTCGCTGATGGCGTGGCGCGCTTCGACGAGCACATTGCGCACGCCCAACTGCTCGATGAAACGGAGCGATTCCTCGCGCGCGCCGGCGCCGATCGACAACATGCCGATCACGCTTCCCACCCCGAAAACGATGCCGAGCGCCGTCAGAAACGTCCGCGTCTTTTGCGCGCGCAGGTTCTGGGCCGCCTGTTTGAGGTCGCCGGTCATGACTTGGATATCGCCTGCATGGCCCCGCCCTTGCGCTCCTGCTTCCTGGCCCCCTGATCGGGACTGGCCATGGCGACCTGCTGGCCTTCCTGGAGCCCGGTGACGACCACCTTGTCCTCGCTGCGTCGCACCATCTTCACGTCCCGCGCGAGGAAGCCCTGTCCGGCCCGCAGGTAAACGTAGGTCCGCCCGTCGCTTTCAAAGAGGGCCTGGGCGGGGATCCAGAGAACGTTGTCGAGCTTGCCGGTCAGGATTCGAATGACGATGCTCATGCCGGGGCGCAACTCGGGGCTGGGGTTGTCGATCGACACGCGGCAGTCAAAGTAACGGTCCCAGGGCGGCCCGGTGGTGCCGCCGATCACCTTTACCTTGCCGCTGAACTTGCGCCCAGGGAGGGCGACGACGGAGAGCTGGGCCGGCTGGCCCTCGGCCAAGTGGCCGCGGTCGAGTTCGCCGATGCGGGCTGTCCCCTCCCAGCTTTCCAGGTCGGGGATCTGCGCCACCCCCATGCCGGGGCGCGCCTGATCGCCCACCTGATAGGCGGGCACCTGCATGCCCCAGCGGATCATGCCGTCGGTGTTCTGCTGGAGCGCGACGTAGCCGGGTTGCGTCGCTTTCAAGGTCATCGACTCGATATTGCGCCGGGCGATTTCCCCCTTCACCTTGGCCTTGGCGATGCCGGCCTTTTGAAGCGCCACGCCCGCCGCGGCTGTGGCCTGGCGGTTTGTGAGGTCGGCTTCGAGCTGCTTCAGCCGGTCCTGGGCGGCCTGAAGCGCCAACTCATTCTGGCGCGCCTTAAGGCGCGCGTACACCTCGTTGCGGCGACACTTCGAGCTCATTGACACGGACGTCCGTGCGCGCCTGGATCAGTTGCGCGCGTGTCTCCTCCTCGCGCGCCTGGTTTTCGTTCTCGGCCTGAATGAGCTGCTGCTGGGCCTCCGCCAGATCCGCTTCCGCCTCCCGCAGGTTGAATTCCTGCTCGGTGGTATCGAAGGCCACCACCACGTCGTCTTGCTTCACCTCCTCGCCGTTGCTGCGGAGCGAGGTGATGGTCAGCGAGCCTCCCCCGGTCATCGGCACGGTCAGCATCTGGGTCTTGCCGCCCTGGAGCTCTCCGCGGGCGCTGACCGCGAAGCTAACGTCGCTGCGCTTGACCGTGGTTACCGGGACGCCGAGCTTCGGCTCGGTTGCGGGTGCCCGGTACAGCCCCAGCGCGGCGATGCCGATCAAGGCCAGGGGCAGCGGCGCGGCACATCCGGCGATGACAAGGTTGCGGCTCATGACTTGGGGCGCTCCTTGCTTTCCGGTTCCACCGTCGCCACCTTGCTGTTCTCCGCCAGGCCCTTGACGGCCACCTCGTCCGGGTTGCGCGCCAGGACAGTGACTTCGCGTGGTTCGTAGTGGCCGCCCCGGGCCAGATAGACGATCGGCTTGCCTTGCCTGGTGAACAGCGCCTTGGCCGGGATGCTGATGGCCTCGGGAATTCGGTTCACCACCACGTCCATGCTGCCGTTCATGCCCGGGCGCAACCGTGGATCGGGCTGTGCGATGTGGGCGAAACCGCGAAAAGTACTTGTGGGCGGCCACTCGAAGCTCATCACGGTCATGGGCGAAAGCTGGTTCAGTTTCGCGGGGTACGGGGTTTCGGGCAGCGAGTCGATTCGCACGCGCACGTCCTGGCTGAGCGCGATCAGGCCGCGATCAATCTCCTCGATCTTACCCTCCATCTCCAGCGTGTCCAGGTCCGGGATCTCCCCGAGCGCCCCGCCGGGCCAGGCCTGGTCGCCCACCTTGAATGGTTTGGCGTTCATCCAGCCCTGCGAGTAATTCGGCAGGTAGACGATGAGGCCCGCGATGGGCGCCTTGAGCTCCATCTTGGAGAGGCGTTCCTTGGTGAGGTTCACCTCGGCCTGGGTCTTGTCGCGCTGCCGTGTCAGCGAGGCGGCCTTGGCGCCGCTGGAAACCTCGTTCAGGGCCACCTGTGCCTCCTGCGCGGCGAGTTTTCTCTCGGCCAGGCTGAGCTCGATTTTGCTTTCCTCGGCCTTGAGGCGGCTGACGATCTCGGCCTTCGAGACTTCGAGCTTGGCGTTTTCCACCTGATAACGCGCTTCGCCGAGCGCACGCTTGTCCTGCTCGGCGGTGATGCGCGCCTCCGCGACGGCCTGATCGAGCGCGGCCTGGGCCTGATTTAGCGCGGCCTCTTTTTCGGCCAGTTGCCGTTTCGCGCTGCTAGGGTCGAAGCGTACTACGGGATCGCCTTCCTTGACGCGCGAGCCGGAAGCGGCCAGCCAGACGATGCGCAGCTCGGGAACGTTTACCGGCGCGACGATCTGCACCGAGCGGCGCGCCTTCAGCTCGCCCCGGCAGCGAACAATGACCAGGAACTCGCCCTTGCGCGCCTGGGCGGTAGGCAGCGTTGCGGAGGCCTGCGCCAGGTGCAGGCGCCAGGCGCCCACACCAGTCGTCCCCAGGACAGCCAGACCTCCAATCCACAGAACGGCCCTCCAACGGCGTCTCATGGCGTTGGCGCCCCCGGCTGGATGACGACGGCCGCGGAGAGGTCGGGTAGCAGACGCGGATCGGACCGCGTCAAGCGGAAAACAGCCACGAAGTTCTTGATTGGGCTTCCGACCGCTGTGTTGGCCACCGGGCTGACGGATTCGAACACGCCTTCGAAGATCAAGTCGGGATAAGCGTCCAGTTGCACCCGAGCTTTGGTCCGCGCCGAGAGCACGGTGTTGTCCGGCTCGTTGATGGTGGTATGAACCAGCATCTCGGAGGGGTCAAAGATCTTCATCAGGGGTTGACCGGCCCAGAGCTGGTCACCCTCCTGCGCAGGTCCCATGGAGCCGCCGCGCCAGATGTTCTCGAGCGCTACCATGCCGTCGATCGGCGCCTGCAACACCAGCTTCCCGGCGTTGTTTTTCGCCCGATCGAGAGCCACTTTCTGCCGTTCGGCCTGCAACTCGACGATGCGCAGAGCCGCGGCCTCGGCCTTCAAGCGCAACTCGTGGGCTTTCCTGAGCCTTTCCACGCGTGCTTCGGCGCCCTCGGCCTTGGCTTCGTTTTGGAGCCGTTCGATCTCGCTCAGGATGGGGCCCTTGCCCAGTTGGAGCCGGGCCTTCTCGAAATCGGCCTCGGCCTGCCGGAGGTCGATCAGGCGCTTCTCAACGTCCACCCGGTTCTGCGCCTGCTTCTGCCGCACCTGGTGGCTCAGGTCGTCAAACTTGGCCTGCGCCTCCAGCGCGTCGTCGAGTTGCTTGGTACGGTCAAACTCGGCCAGCAGGTCGCCTTTGGCAACCTTGGTGCCGCTGCGCGCAAGCCGGACGAGCGTGATTCGGCCACCCTGTCCTTCCAGCCGCGGAACCTGGATGGAATAGACGCGAACGGCGCGTACAGTGCCGGTAGCGCGGATCGTCCGTACGCGGGTCCCCTGGGCGGGCGGGGCCGCTGGGGCGGCCGAGCCATCCGCTTGCACAACCGGAGCGCGCCCGCAACCCCCAGCAATCAGCAGGCCAAAAACCGCCGCAGGCGTCACCCCGATCAGGATTCGTGTCATCGCGCGGATCCGCCTCCACAAAGTCTGACGTCTAACGCCACTCCATGGTTTAGACGCAAGAACGACGCATTGGTTCCCCAAGCGCCCCTCCGTCTTGTAGCTTCATAATAGCAGATCGAGGAGCCGTTCCGTCTCTTGCGCCTGTAATCGCAACCCACTGAGACCGAGGTGGCTCTTCCAATCCGGGAAACAGTGCTCGATTTGGATGTGCTGGGCAGGCAACGGGCAGCCAGTGTTTTCAGTGTCTTACCTACCCGGCGAGCCCAAGCTGTTCCGGCTTGCTCGTCTGCGGTGGGGTAGAGGTTCCGGCTACCGCTCCCCAGAGCGCTCCGGCGGAAACCCGCGCGGATCGGCTTCAACAACCTCGTTCGTGAAGAACATCGACCGGCACTAGGGAAGCCCGATTCGGAGACAGCAGTGAACCGCCGGATGACATCTTTACTTCGTGAACCTGGGCCGGGCGCTTCTTCCTGAAGACCACAATCGCTGAGGAAACCAGGGCGTCTGTGAACTGCACATCTGCCGGACAGAAGCGGTGGATGTGGAGCAGTTCAACCCGCCAGCCCGGCAGCGAAGTAGCGGGCGGCCCGCGACAAGCTCGGTTACCGACGCTGCGCAACGGCTATAATCTCTGTCTTAGCCGGATCCCATGGCTCTCTACGCGGCGACTGTTTTTCTGGCGGCCTTCCTGCTGTTTCAGATCCAGCCCATGATCGCCAAGATGATTCTGCCGTGGTTCGGCGGGTCTTCTGCGGTCTGGAGCACCTGCATGCTGTTTTTCCAGGTGGCGCTGCTGCTGGGCTACCTCTACGCGCACTGGCTGCACGAAGGCCTGAGCGCCCGCTGGCAGAGGATCGTGCACACGCTGCTGTTGCTGGCCAGCCTGGCCGTGCTGCCGGTGGCGGCGGATGCTGCCTGGAAGGGCAGTGCTGTGGACAATCCGTCGTGGCGGATACTGGGCCTGCTGGCGGCCACGGTGGGCCTGCCCTATTTCCTGCTGTCCACCACCAGCCCGTTGCTCCAGTCTTGGTACGCCAGAACGCACGTGGGAGCGATTCCCTATCGCCTGTTCGCGCTTTCCAACCTGGCCTGCATGCTGGCGCTATTGACTTACCCGGTGCTGGTGGAACCGAGCCTCAGCACACGGGTGCAGGCACAGGTCTGGTCGGGCGCCTACGCCTGTTTCGCGGTCTTGTGCGTCGCCATCGCCTGGCGCAGCGCCCGGAAATGCGCGCGGACGACGGATCCGGCGGCGGCCGAGGCGGCGCCTGAGCCGCCCGGTCGGGCGCTGCGTCTGCTGTGGATAGCGCTGGCTGCCTGCGCATCCATTTTGCTCCTCTCGGTCACCACCTACTTGACTCAGGACGTCGCGGCCATCCCGTTCTTGTGGATCTTGCCCCTCAGCGTCTATCTGCTGAGCTTCATCCTCTGCTTCGAAGCGCCTCGGCTGTACTGGCGCGCGGTGTACCTTCCGCTGTTGATTCTCGCTCTGGGCGCGATGGCATACATGCTGTGGCCGGAGCGGGAGAAGTTCAGGGTGGTTCCGACGGTGGCTGTCTCGGTGGGCGCCCTGTTCGTGTTCTCGATGGTGTGCCACGGGGAGCTGGTCCGCACGAAACCGCACCCGCGGCACCTGACGATCTTCTATGTGATGCTCTCCATCGGTGGCGCCACGGGCGGGCTTTTCGTGGGCCTGCTGGCGCCGAATCTGTTCAACGGCTACTACGAGTTCCCGATCGGGCTGGCGTTGTGCGCCGGCTTGGCGGTACTGGTGCTGCTCCGGGAGCGGCGGGCGTTTTTTCAGCGCTCCTGGGGACGGGTTTGCGGGCTGGCCGTGCTGGCTGCGCTGGGCGGTTATGTGGCGGTTCTTGGCTGGGTGGTCCGGGATTCCATCCAGGGGTACCGGCTGGTGGCGCGCAACTTCTACAGCCAGCTCCGGGTGCTGGAGGTGGATGAGGACGATGGAGTCGGGGTTCGCCGAAAACTGCTGCACGGAGCGATCAACCATGGCGAGCAGATTCTCAGCGAGGCGTACCGGCGGAAGCCGGTGGCTTACTTCTGCCCTGAGACAGGCATCGGGCGCGCGATGCTGGCCGGCAAGGAGGGCGTGCCGCGCCGCATTGGCATCCTGGGGCTGGGCTGCGGGGTCCTGGTGGCCTACGGGCATCCCGGCGACACCTTCCGGATCTACGAGATCAATCCTCTGGTCCTGGAGCTGGCCCGCAGCGAATTCACTTATCTTCGGGACACGCCGGCGCGGGTGGAAGTGGTGCTGGGGGACGGGCGCCTGTCGCTGGAACGGGAGCCGGACCAGCACTTCGACATTCTGGTGATGGACGCTTTCTCCGGCGACTCCGTTCCGGTGCACCTGATCACCAGAGAAGCTTTCCGTACTTATCTGCGGCACCTCAAGCCCGGGGGAATCCTGGCGGTGAACGTCTCGAACAAATATCTGGACCTGCGCCCGGTGATGGAGCGCGTCGCGCGTCACTTCGGCAAAGTGGCCCTGTATTTCAGTTTCACTCCGGAGGATGACGATCTGCTGTGCTTCGGTGTGGGTTGGGTGCTGATCGTAGATGCGGCTGCGGGCCAAGCCGTGTCCTCGCAGCTCGGCTCGGGTGAGGCGCTCCAGGCGCGCGCCGATTTCCGCATCTGGACCGACGATTTCTCCAACATGTATCGGATTTTGAAGTGATGGCGGCGGCCAAGGAGGGGGCCGGCGCGGGAACGCCGGCCCCCAGTCCCTCGGTCACCTCTGAAGAGCTGTCTGTGGCTGCTCCGGAGGTGCTTCCAGTGTCGTGCGCAGACGGCGCACGAGAGATTCCGGGGCGAACGACTTCTGTACGGCCGGCGTCGCCAGCCCGTCTGGGCATGCCGCTGTCAGTCTCAGGATCCCAGCATCCTGGTGGACCAGCAGCACCGACTCTCCGGGGCCTGCCACTGTGCTCTCCATCCACGGCCCTCCAGGCTGCCGTCGAACTGGCCCAGCACTTCGAAGCAGCCGGAGGGCCCATTTAGTGGATTAGTGTGATTCGCGGCAGTTTTATTTCATACCCCCGCAAAATATTCAGGTCCCACCCCAGCAGGGGTCGTGGCTAGGCGAATCAGAAGTCCGGCGAGCGGGTGAAGACCTGAAACGGAGCCCAGTAGTAAGGCTTACGGTAGGGGCCCGGGGAGCGGAGCAGGGCCAGCTTGGCGGAGCGGAGCGCTTCGGCGACTCCACTGTTTTCACTAAGGCGGGCATACAGCCCGACCATCAACTGTGCGGTGGAACGGTCGTTGACGTCCCAGAGGCCGGCGACCACGTTGCGGGCTCCGGCCTGGAGGAACACCCAGGCGAACCCCACCAGCCCCTCGCCGGCGTAGAGTCTGGCGCCCGCCCCCCGGCAGGCCGAAATGGTAACCAGCCGGGCTTGCAAGGGGATGCCGACGACTTCGCGGGCGTACAGCTTGCAGACTTCGTCTTTCGGCGACAGGATCACGGCGGAGTCCAGGGGGCTTTCCCGATTGGCGGTGGCGTGGGCCGAGAAGTGAATCAGCGAGAATTGACCGGGATTGGCTTCCCGATAAGCCCCAGGATGGGCCGCGGCGCCCGTAATGGTCAGTTGCGGGGAGTGGGCGAACCGTCGCCGGATGCCCTCCAGTTCCCTCTCGACATCGGGCAGAGGGGGAAACTCGCTGCCCGGCGGAACGGGATTGCCGATCAACAGGAGCGAATCGGAGGCGCCGCGCCTGTCCTGGGCGCCCGTCGCCAGCATAGCCAGCGAAGGAACCACCGCAATCGTCACGTCCTCAAGCCAATAGTGCGGCCGCTCACCGGCTACGGGCAGCGTCTCCAGGTTCAACCCGTGCAAGCAGCCGTCGGGCGCCACAATGACCCGCGCGCCCGGGGGTATGAGTTTGGCCAGCGGGGCGAGCAGAAGTCCATAGAGCCGCCGGCCTGCGGGATTGCCGGTCTCGATCGGATCGCGCAGGCTTTGGATGGCCCCTCTGTAAGCCTCGACGATAGGCTTAAATTCCGCTTCGGGAGGCAGGACAAAAGACTCCACCCTTTGCGGCGTGACGACCCACAGGAACGAGCGGCGCGGGGCCAGCCAAAAGGACAGCAGGATCGCCTTCCTGGTTCTGGCGGCCTCCCGGTAGGAGGCAACGCCGGCCAACGGCAAGGAGGGCTGCTCCAGGCCAAGCTTCTGGGCCAGGAGCCTGGCCCGGCACGATTCAGCGACCTCGAGCGCCCGTTCCCTCTGCCCCCGGCTCATCAGGAACTCGACGTAGTCTTGGTAGAAGCTAATCGCACTGGAGTGAAAGCTGAGCTTCCATTCATCCCGCACCAGGGCCGTCCGCGTCTTCTCGGCGCCGGAGAGCGCGCGTTGGAATTCCACTTCCGCCTTCCGCCACTGCCCGGTCTGGGCATACAGGTTTCCCAGCCCGGCCCGCGCTTCCAGCCCAGCCACACTCTGCTGAGCATCTTGGGCTGCCGCAAGTACCTCTCGGTAGCCTTTCTCGGCGGCCGCGAAATCTCTCCGGACCATGGCGATTTGGGCCGACCCCAGCAAAGTCCAGACCTGAGCCTCTGGGATACCCACCTGCCGGCTGAGTGCCAGCGCCTCCTGACTGTACTTCTCCGCCAAGCGCAAGTCGCCGGCATCAGCAGAGGTCTTGGCCAGGCTGTTCAGCCACTGGATGATCGAGTAGTTCTCCCCGAGGCGCCGGGACAGCTCCAGGGCCTTTTGAAAGCACGAGACGGCGGTTGGAAAGTCCCCTCGTTGGTAGTGGCTCTCACCGAGGTCTCCGAGCCAGATCTGCTGGCCGTAGGAATCGCCCACCTCACCGGCCACGGACTGGGCCCGAAGAGGAGCTCGACGGCCTTGTCGAAATCCCCCAGTTTGTGATAGCAAAGGCCGAGATTGCCAAGCGTGATCGCGATGAACTGACGGGCCCCGCTTTTTTCCGACAGAGCAAGGGTCCGCTCAAACCACAGGGCTGCCTCATCGTAGCGGGAACTGTGCAGCAGACTGAAGCCCAGGTTCCCGGAAGCGGCGGCCTCCAGGTAGAGGTCCCGCTGCTGGGTGGCCATGCGAAGCGCATTCCGGAAGCATAACTGGGCGGCAGTGATGTCGCCCAGCCGGGTGAGCGCGGTCCCCTTGCGCAACTCGATTTCCGCCAGCAGGACCGGGGATCCACATTCCGCAGCCAGGCGAGAGGCTTCCTCCAGCACTTTCCTGGCTTCCGCATACTCGGCCAGCAGGAACCTGGCATAGCCCTGGCTGAGGAGCCGGCGCGCCGCGAGCTCTCGAAAGTCAGGCCCCTCGGGCAGCTTTCCCTGGAGCAAGGGGAGCGCATCTTTGGCTTTCCCCTGGGCCAGCAGGACCTCGGCCTTCAGGATGCGGAATTGCCAGTGGTACTTCGACTGGGGGTGGTCGCGCCATTCTCCGTACCCCAGTTCAGCCTGGGCTAAGGCTTCCTTGAGATTGCCCAGGCGTATCTGGAGCCGCGCGTTCCGGTACGCCGCCTCCGGCGATGGACGCGCTGGATTGCCGCAGTTACTCCACAGAAGAAGGCCCGCCAGCGAGAGCAGGCCTAGCCAAAGCCTCATGGATAGGGCTGTCCGTTGCTCTGGCCGCCTCCGATTTCAGGATCCCCCTCCTGGGGGCTGCCGAGTCGCAGCCGCAACATCGTCAGCTTCTGTAGACTCGGGGCAGCAATCCATTCAGCGAAATAGATGCGGCCGAAATTCTGCTGGTCATAATAGCCGTACTCGTAGGGATCGAAGTGCAGCCAGGGGTGGCGCCCCAGCGAGTAATGAATCGCTCCTCTGATTTCCGGGTACTCAGGATGGTTCTGGCGAAAGGTCTGATAGTCGGCCGCCTCGCGACCCAAAGCGTGGTCCAAGCTGACGTCAAAGCCTTGCCCGGCCACTATCAGGTTGACGAACCGGCTACCGTTGGTGTCAATGGTGACCTGATCGTTGCTGGTATCGTAGGCCAGGCTGAGCTGAAGGGTCACCTCATCGGCTCTGAGCACGTTGCCCACGTTCAGATTTCTGACGATGGAACTCACCAGAGTGGTGTAGACGCCCGGGGTGGCGCTCTGTTTTCCTTCGGCCGAGACCTCGGCGGAGTCAAAGCACAGCAGGAACTCGCCCGAAGCGGGGTCTGTCAGACGGTATGGGCCGGAGGTCGAGACCACCGTGCCTCCGGTTGATGGCAGCACACACACGGCCGGGGTCTGGACTTGCTGGTCAATAGGACTCCGAATCGGACCGCCGATGGCCATGGCGTAGGCTTGATAAATGAATCGCCCCATTGTTTATCCTCCACGGAACTGGATAGTGAAGCGAAAGCGGCTGATCTCAACCGCCGCCTTCTCACCATGACCGCGAAGGAGTAGAGTGTAACGCCCGGGCCGAAGCTGGGAACTCGGAACCAGAATGTTGAGCGGGGCGCCCGCGGTAGCAGGCGCAGGGACCGGGACCGACATCGTGGGGCTTCCAGGCTGGCCCACGATCTCACACAGGTAGCTGGGATAGCTCTGCTCCGGCGCAACATCCATGGATAGGCCCACGAACTGGGAGCCCCTGGGGATTTCAAGGACTTGGTCATCGCCGCGTGCCACCGCTCGCAGAAAGACAGCCGGATAGGCCTGCGGCGCACGCAGGCGGGCCAGCTCGCTTCTCAGCCCAGGAATGAAGACCAGCAGCAGATAGCCGATGGGGGCCAGGAGCATGATGCCCGCGGCCGCGACCGGCAGGCGCCAGCCCAGCCAGCCAAACCGGCTCGCGGCGACCCGCGGCGCCTGTTCGGCCAACAGGGCCCGAGCGCTGGCCGTGAAAACGGCCCCCGCCCTGACCTCCTCGGCGCATTCCGGACAGCTAAAGTAGTGTTCCTCGAACGCATCCCGGTCCGAGTCGGAGAGTTCCCTGAGCAGGTACCTCTCGACGGCCTGAGTTCGCACCGCCTCTTCGTGAGTCATGGCGATTGCTTCACTACCTGTATAGTGAGATCCGGAGGCATTCTGTTACACTTCCTGGTCTATTTTTGTTGGAGCGCTCCCGGGGGAACGGCTTTCCAGCGCTCGGCAAATCTCTTCCTCAACCGCAGCTTGGCACGGTGCAGCAGCACCCGCGCGTAAACCTCGTTCACCCCGAACTGCCGGCAGACTTCCGAGAGCTCTCTTTCTTCCAGAACCACCATGGTCAGCAGGGCCCGGTCTTTTTTGGAAAGCGCAGCTAGCATCCGTTGCACGTCTCGGCGGCACTCCACCGCGGGCAAGCCTCCCTCCGAGCCGCAGCGATTGCCTGCCGCATCGTGCAGGCCGGCCCGGATCAAGTTGAGGCGAGTTTCGTCGGACCGATACTCTGACAGGACGTGGTTGCAGACGGAGTTCACGAAAGCGCCCAGGCATCCCGCCTGTTCCAGGCCGCCCCTCTGGCGGAGCGCCTGCACCACCCGCAGCAAGGTCTCCTGCTGGATGTCTTCGATTAGATGCCGGCAGTGCAGCCGGGCGCGCAGTTTGATCAGCAGCAGTTCGCCGAAGTAGGCGGCAAAGTGCTCCTCGGCCGACGGGTCACCCTCCCGGAGGCGCCGAAGATACTCCTCGTCAAACTCGTACCGGTCCACTGACACCTAGCACTCAGCCGAGCAAAGGAGATGAAGGGTGTAGTATATCCGCACCCGGGCAGATGTGCAATACCAACAAGGGGTTATTTCGGATTAAAAAATATATGGAGTGAACGGGCTACCCTGGCCGGCCCCCAGTCTGTAAAATGCTAGAGTGACTCAGGCGGTCCATGCAGAACAAATCCGGGAAGCAGCCCAACGAATCGGCTTGATCGCTCAGCGCACGCCGGTGCTGACTTCGCGGAGCTTCAACAACGAAGCCGGCCTCAGCGCCTTCTTTAAGTGCGAGAATCTTCAGCGCGGTGGCGCGTTCAAGATCCGCGGCGCCTCCAATTTCATTTTCTCGATCCCGCCGGAGCGACTCCGCCGGGGCGTGGTCGCTTACTCCTCGGGCAACCACGCGCAGGCCGTCGCCATTGCGGCGCGGCATGTGGGTGTTGCGGCCACGCTGGTGATGCCGACCGACGCGCCGCGCTCGAAACTGGAAGCCACGCGCGCGCAGGGCGCCACGATCGTGACTTACGACCGGCTGCGAGAAAGCCGGGAGGCTATCGGGGCCAGGATCTCGGAGGAAAGCGGGGCCACGCTGGTGCCTCCCTTCGACCATCCGTGGACCATTGCCGGCCAGGGGACAACGGCACTGGAGTTCCTGGAACAGGCCCCGGATCTGGAGGCGCTGATCGCGCCCGTGGGGGGCGGAGGGTTGCTGTCCGGATGCGCGATTGCGGCCAAAAGCCTGCGCCCGCAAATCCGCATTTTCGGCGCCGAACCCGAGGACGCCAACGATACGTTTCTTTCTCTCCGCGCGGGCCGGCGGATCGAAATCCCGCCGCCCAAGACTCTGGCCGACGGCCTGCGCGCCACGCGCCCGGGTGAACTGACCTTCCCTATTCTCCAGGAACTGGTTGAGGGCATCGTGCTGGTGAGCGAGGAGGAGATCCGCAGTACGATCAAGTTCCTGCTGGCGCGCATGAAAATCCTGGTCGAGCCCAGCGGGGCCGTGCCCGCCGCCGCGGTCCTGTATCGCAAGCTTCCGCCCGGCCTGCGCTCTGTGGGGATCATCCTCTCCGGAGGAAACGTGGATTTCGAGGTTCTGCAAGCGCTCTAGCGTGCTGGTTGAACCCTGAACCGCAGAGACGCCGAGGCGCCGAAAATTAACGATTGGCGGAGACGCAGCCGGCTGCCGCACATCAATCCTCAATGGCTCAATCGTCAATGATTCAATTGTCGAGCTTTTGGCAGGCGAAATCCCAGACCTGAACGTTGCCCTTCCCCTCGGTGTACTCGATCACGGCGTATTCGCCAGGCGCCAGGGCTTTGGTGGGCCAGATCTTGTAGAGCCCGTCATCGACCTGCTGGCGGAAGACTTCGAGGTCCTCCTGCTCCTCGACGATTTCTTTGGTGATCGGGATGATGGTCCATCTCTGCACGACTCGCAGGCCCTTCTTAGGCACCAAGTGGACGATGCCGAAACGTTCCTCCTTGGCCAGCCGGATGTAGAACTCCGGCCGCTCGGTGGCGACGATATTCTGGGAGTGCTCGCCCTCGAGTTCGACCGTGGCCTTGCCGGAGACGATGGGGATGGGGGCGAGCACCTTCAACAGGGAGCGTCCTTTGTTGGTGGCCACCTTGGACTCGGCCTGCTTGATGGCTCTGAGTTCCTCTCCGGCCAGCAGGTACACGCCGGCTTGCTGGGGAACGCTGGCCACTTCCCGGCGCTGCTGGCGCTCGAAGTTCTCCTCGGCTGCCAGTTGCTCGGCCTCTTTGCGCAAAGCCTCCTGGCGCTGCTGGTTTTCTGCTTCGGTACGCTTGAGATCCACCAGGGAGAGGGGAATCTCCTCCCACTCGCTGCGCTCGACACTGTAGTAGCGCACGCGGTCCGCGGCGACCTGGTACTCGCGCACGACCTGATAGCTGCCGTCTTTCAAGTACAACTTGATGGCGGCGGACAGGCAAACCGCCAGCGACAGGAACAGCGTGAGAAACCGGAGCATCTCCTGTTCCGATTGTACTGCTTAGCCCGGATTTCTCACCATCCCAGATCCTGACCGCACTGTTGACCTTGTAGCGCAGCCTCTTCAGGCTGCCGTCTCGGCACTCGTGCCGAGACGCGTTGTTCCGGTTCGGGAGAAGCACTGGCGTCCAGACGAGTCCGGACGCGGCAGGCTGAAGCCCGCGCCACACCCTCGCCGGACTGGGATCTGGTGAGAAATCCGGCTTAGAGCCCCTTCCGACTCCTGGCTTCTGAGGCCCGGGAGCTGGCCGGTGGCGGTATCCAGTGCCTCCTCCACCGAAATGCCCTGGTGCACCAGGCCATGAACGGCCCTTACTAGGGCAGCGCCGCCGGGTTGTGCCAGCACTCCCTGCCCCAGCACGAGTCCCTGGGCGGCCCCCTCAATGGCCTCGTTGACCAAAGCCAGCAGCTCGAGCGGGGCCAGCTCGAATTCGTCCAGGCGCGCCAGGAAGGGCCGCCCGGTGATGCGGGTGAAGCTACGGTAGCTGGACGTGTTGGGAACGAAACAGGCTTGGATGACATCCGCGCCGTAATCGGCGCCCAGACGTGCCACCTCGAGCCAGTCCTCGCCGATGATTTCCGCGAAGACCGGCATGCCCACCCGGCGGGCGTCCTCGGTAATGCGGCCGAAGCGCTCCAGAGCCTCGGTCGGCCCGGGTCCGCCAATGACGATGCTCACCGAAACAGCTTCGGCGCCCAGTTCCATGGCTGCCTGGACGCTGACCAGTTGTTGAGCCCGGCGAATTCCTCCATCAATTCGAAGAATAACCGACAGTGCTGCGAGGCTCTTCCGCCACCAGCTCCAGCAGGCCCGGTGTCAGTACGATCGCGTCCACGCCGGTGCGCGCTAGCAGGCGCACCTTCCCCAGGGAATCCTCCACGCAGGGATCGCAGTCCACGATCAGGGCGCGCCCGTTGGCAAAGATTCGCCGCAGGCGCAGCGACTTACCTAGAGTCATGTCACTATATTAATGAAATGCGCTATCGAAAGCTTGGCAGAACCGGATTCGAAGTCAGCGAAATCGGATTTGGCGCCTGGGGAATCGGCGGCACGCAGTGGTTAGGCGGCAGCGATCAGGAATCCCTGGCCACGCTGCGCCGCGCCATCGAACTGGGGCTGAACTTTATCGACACGGCCCTGGCTTACGGAGACGGCCACAGCGAAAAACTGGTGGGCAAAGTGGTCCGTGAGGCGGGGACAAGGATCTACGTCGCCACCAAGGCGCCCCCACAGAACCAGCTCTGGCCGGCGCGAGCTGGAATCGGCATCGAGCGTGTCTTCCCGCACAAGTACATCCTCGAATCGACCGAGCGGAGCTTGAAGAACCTGGGCCTGGAGGCCATCGATCTCCAGCAACTGCACGTCTGGAATCCGGAGTGGGTCGGACGCGAGGAATGGCGACGCGCTTTCGAGGATCTCCGGCGTTCCGGCAAGGTGCGGGCCGTCGGAGTTTCCATCAACGACCACCAGCCGGATTCGGCCCTGGAGCTGATCCGCACCGGCCTGGTGGATGCCGTCCAGGTGATCTACAACATTTTCGACCAGAGCCCGGAAAAAAACCTCTTCCCGCTGTGCCTGGAGCGCAACATTGGAGTGCTGGCCCGTGTTCCTCTGGACGAGGGGAGCCTTACGGGCGCCATCACCGAGCAAACGCGGTTCGAGCCGGGCGAGTTTCGCTCTTACTATTTCCGCGGTGATCGAAAGAAGCAGGTCGCCCAGAGAGTGGTCGTCTTGCAGAAGGATCTGGCGGGGGTGCCCGGGAGCCTGCCCGAAATCGCGTTGCGGTTCTGCCTTTCCCATCCTGCGGTCTCCGCGGTGATTCCGGGGATGAGGCGGGTGCACCACGCGGAAGCCAACACGGGTATTTCCGATCAGGGGCCGCTGGCGCCCGAGGTGCTGGCGGTTTTGAAAAAACATGCCTGGGATAAAAATTTTTACGGCTAGTCTGTTGCTCTGCTGGGCCGCCTGGGCGGGCGGCTCCGACTACTTTCCGCTCCAGGTAGGCAATATCTGGATCTATCAGGGTGGCGGCAGCCGCGCCGAGTCCACGCTGATGCTGGAAATCACCAGAGCCGAGATTTTCAGCGGCAAGGTCTACTTCTTGCTCCACGGCCTGCCTGACAGCGATTACTGGCTGCGGATGGACGAGAACGGCTCGCTGCTGGCCTATGACCCAAACCGCAACGAGGAGAGACTCTGGTACGCCTTCGGCGCGCCGGTAGGCGAAGCCTACAACACCTACGTGCCGGGGAACTGCTGCGGGCGCGCCATGATTGCCTCGCGGAATGCCAGGTACAAAGGGCCTGTCGGGGAGTTTGAGACCGCGCTGGAGGTGCGCTATCTGGACGTCTTCCAGGTGGGCCTGGAGCGGGAACTGTTCCTGCCCTGGGTGGGGATGGTGTACCGCGCGCTGGCCACGGGCGGTCCCAGTCACGGCACCTATGATCTGGTCTACGCGCGCATGGGCGTGACCGTGATCACGGGACCGGAACTCATGTTCAGCCTGGCGCTCGACCACTCCATCTACACCGCCAATCTGATGCCCCCGCTGGACCCGCAAACCAGTGTGCCGCTGATGACGGCGCGACTGACGCTGCGGAACACGGCCGAGCCGATCCAGCTCACCTTCCCCTCGGGACAGAGCTACGACTTTGTCATCAAGAACGAGAAGGGAGACATCCTGTATCGCTGGTCGGACGGCAAGGCCTTCACCATGGCGATCCGGGAAGAGACTTTCGGGCCGGGGGAGAAGGACTTCGTCATCCAGGTGCGGCTGGGAGGCAAAGACGGGAAACCCTTCCCCCAGGGAAAGTATATTGCCGAAGGCTGGCTGACCACCATGGGAGCAAAGGCGCACGCGGCCTCGGTGGGCTTCGAGATGCGGTACATCTTTTAGCGTAGAGCAGGCCCATGGCCTGCCACTTAAGATTGTACATCCCGGATGGAGCCTATCCTGCAGCTATTGCCGCAGGTCTTCCGCTTGAGGCGGCAACGTACAAAGTGCCCACCCCCCGTTGAAGGCGGTTTTGTGCTTGCCCGAGCTATGCCGCCCGCAAAACTTCGCGTTTAGAGGCCCAAGCAGCGATTCACTCGGGGCGGGTAATGGTTTCCCCTTTTTGGGCCCTTCCCGGCTCCTCCGGAGCGCGTCTGGCCACCCTAGGGGTCACAGTATTGAGGTTAGAACCGGCCAAACGACGACTACGGCGTTCTCTCAGGACTTGAATCGGGGCAGACGAGCGATTTGCCGGCAGACTTCCCACATCGGGACTTCGGGCCCGCTTCGTAGAACTATCGTCAAGTGCCCGGCCCGGCTGCGCCAGAATCGGCGGATAGTTTCCGGATTGGCCGTTAACCGTCCGCATGCCGTAATACGGATGTACAAATGTTCGGGCATCAACAGCGAACAGTGGCCCTTGTTCCAGGTGGTTAAAAGGGTGGATACTTAGGCTGGGAGGCTCGCGGTGAAGCTGTGGATGGTGTTCATCGCTCGCGTGCTGGCGCTGTTGTGGGCCGTGTTCTGGCTCGTTGTCTTCGTTGCAGAGTCGTTGGCGTGGCGCACGCCTGCGCTTGTGGCAGCGCCCTGGGTGGGCGTGGGCCTGCTGTTTGTGATCCTGGCACTGGCGCCATTGCGCTGGGAAGTGACCGGAGGCGTTCTGCTTGCAGTCGTCGGGTTGTTGATTGGAGTGGCATATGCGATCTGGGCGCCGCCGGGGCTGCCTCTCGCCAGCCGCGTGATCACGATCGTCGTTCTCAGCGGACCGCCGCTCGTAGCCGGGATTCTTTTCGTGAGGCATTATGGGGCGGTGACCGCCGGTGCCTGAGACCAGCTCCAGCGTAGATTGTGGCCTTTGAGTCGGACTGCCGTCTACGCGCTTCGCAGTCCGCGGGGAAGAGATCCACTTGGCCGTATGGTCGGTCACTCTTCCACAACCGGGGCCCGGCTCCCCTTGGGGACCGGCCCGGCCCGTTATGGAAGAGTGGCGCGTGATCCGACCGGAATCGGTAAAGACTGGAGGCTGAATCGCCACCACCCGGCGCCTCGGCTCGAACGAATGCCGGCTGGGATATACTCAGACAGAAAGGAGCACCATGCGCAACATCGCGCTCGTTCTCACACTGGCTGCTGTGACGGCACTCCTCGCGCAGTCACCGTCGTCTTACCGCATCACACAAACCTACACGCTCGGCGGGGATGGCCGCTGGGACTACATCGTGCCCGATCCACCAAATCACCGTCTGTTTATCGCCCGGGAGAATCGCGTGATGGTCGTCGACGAAGACCGCGGGACGCTGCTCGGCGAAGTCACCGGCATTCAGGGCGCGCACGGAACCGCGCTGGTGCCTGCCACGGGTCATGGATTCGCGACCTCGGCTAACGACCAGTCCGTGGTCATGTTCGATCTGAAGACCTTCAAGGTGCTCGGCCGGATCCCGGCCGCCGAAGATGCCGACGCGATCATCTATGACAGCGCATCGAACCGCGTCTTCACATTTAATGGCGACGCGCACTCCTCGACGGTGATCGACCCGCGGGCGGGGACGATGATCACGA
This sequence comes from uncultured Acidobacteriota bacterium, assembly GCA_963725415.1. Lineage (GTDB taxonomy): Bacteria > Acidobacteriota > Terriglobia > Bryobacterales > Bryobacteraceae > CAVRZY01. Next base: position 36,374 of record CAVRZY010000104.1, read on the forward strand.
ACATTCCACTCGGCGGCAAACCGGAATACGGCGCGTCAGCCGGCGACGGCAAGGTGTACGCAAATCTCACCGACACGAGCGAGGTGGTTGAGATCGACGCGAAGACAGCGACTGTGGCGCGGCGCTGGTCCACCGCCCCGTGCAAGCAGCCGGTCTCCATGGCCATCGACACCGCCCACCATCGGCTGTTCAGCGGATGCCGCAGCGGCGTGATGGCGATCTCCGACTATCAAGCCGGCAAGGTAGTCGCAACGGTCCCGATCGGGACCGGCGTCGACGGCGCCGGCGTTCGATGCGCCCTCGGGCAACGCGTTTGCCTCGAATGCGGACGGCACGCTCACCGTGATTCATCAGGACGCTCCGGACCAATATCACGTTACCGAAAACGTACAGACGCCACAGGGGGCGCGCAATATGGGGCTCGACCCAACTAATCACCGCGTGTTCATCGTCTCCGCGAAGTTTGGACCGGTACCAGCGGGGGCGCCTGGCAGGGGCAGAGGACCGGTGCTGCCCGGATCGTTCACATTGATGGTGATCGAGCGCGTTCCAGCAGCGCGCTGACCGTAGGGAGGTCCTGGCCGACCGAGACGATCGGTCGCGATGCCGCTGTAGTGTAGACCGACACACCTCAAGTCCAGGATGGTCGGCCATCCGGAAACTGGCCCCGAAACGCCGTTCGGGGAAGTGCGGGCGACACGCGGCCCGGGAAGTCAGCTTCCCTTCTCCGATCTCCACTCCGCTTCTACTCTGGGCGTCCCGCAGAAACGGCCGCCCAAGTGCTTTGGTTGCAGTCGGTTTCACGTAGGACGTATCATGACCACGGGTTATTGGGCGCCGGCAAACTCCGCATGCGGGTCCCGGGCGCCCTACAGTCGTTCGCTGCCCAGGGTGCGACGAAAGAATGACTACTGCTGAACTGCGGGGGCACCGCGTCCCTTGCGTCCGCGATCGCCTCAACGAGCTACAGCGCCGGAACCAGAAAATACGGCTCTCCCCGAAAGATCCAGACCCATACCCTCCCTTTGCGATACGGGAGGTTAGTGATGAGGAAGTGCGGTTTAAGAAGCTCTCCTCTGGCCAGTATCTCGCTGTCGAACTTCGGAAGGTCGCTGAAATCATCCTTAACCCACAGGAAGACATTGCCGACATCCGGTTGCTGGGTCGGGTCATGTGGGACGATAGCATTCAATGGTGGCGGTCTGTTCCGACACTGATCGGACGCCCCATGACCAGACAGATATAACTTCCTCCCTCATCCCCATCCCGCCCCGCCAGGTGGACCGGGCCCGTCTGGACGGATGGCCGGCGCCCATTGTCCGCGCCCGCGAAAAGGCCGGCTGACTGACGCTGCGGAACACGGCCGAGCCGATCCAACTCACCTTCCCCTCGGGACAGAGCTACGACTTTGTCATCAAGAACGAGAAGGGAGACATCCTGTATCGCTGGTCGGATGGCAAGGCCTTCACGATGGCGATCCGGGAAGAGACTTTCGGCCCGGGGGAGAAGGACTTCGTCGTCCAGGTGCGGCTGGGCAGCAAAGACGGGAAACCCTTCCCGCAGGGGAAGTATATTGCCGAAGGCTGGCTGACCACCATGGGAGCAAAGGCCTGCGCGGCCTCAGTGGGCTTCGAGATACGGTACATCTTTTAGCGTAGAGCAGGCCCATGGCCTGCCACTTAAGATTCTACATCCCGGCACTCAGTTTGAGCTTGCCGGTGCAGTTCAGCGATACGGTGCCCCTGAGGCCTTGGGGCGTTGGAGCCCGAGTGCTCAAAGGACACGCTATGAAGCCGGATAAGCGTTCCTCAGCGAATACGCACCGTCACGACGTTCGCCGTCTTGCCGCCGGCCTTGAGTACAGCGTCAACGTCGCCGCGCCCCATCAACGCCCGCGGCAAGCGCACGTTCACCTGGTCCAATCCCACGTACTGGCCCTGAGGGCCGGCGCCCAACACCTCCGCCCCGATGCCGCCAATACTCACACTGGGCAGCGCCGCAGACCCGCGAATCCCCGTCCCGAACAGCAGCAGGATGACCTGCTCGGACTCCCCACCCAGATCGATCGGCTTCGCCACACAACTTCCCGGCGCGGCGCCGCACTCGAAGACCGGCAGAACCGTCTGGGCGCCATCGGCGCCTACCCGAACGGCCGCCGCTGCCGCCACGCCGCGGCCATCCGCATTGGCCGTGAACAACGCCGGCGCCGCCGGCTCGATCCTCACCAGGCCGCGCGCCACCACGCGGCTCCGTTGAAATACCCTCAACGTCGCCGGCCCGGTGCTGGTGCCCGGCGGGATCTGACAGTTGATCTGGCTGGCAGAAACGAAGAACAGCGGCGCCGAGCGGTCCATGCCAGTGGAGTCGGTGACCACAACGCTGGCGTCGCCCAGTGAGGTAGGCAGCGGCAGAGCGCCGGCCTGCTGGGTGGCCGCCGCCAGCCCCTGTCCGAACAGGCTGGCGATCGACTCGGGCGCCAGCGGTCCATCCTTGGCAAAGCTCGCCGCCGACACTGCCGCCACCGTCGTTTCCGCCCGCGTTCTGAGATCAAGCCGGAACACCCCTTCGCCCTCAGTGGCGGCGTACAGCGTACTGCCGTCGGAGGAAAACGCCAGGGCGTTGACAGTGCGCATCCGCAAACCGCGATTGATCAGCACCCAGGACTTGCCCCCGTCCTCACTGCGATACACGCCGGTGCGCGCGTCGGCGGCGTAGACGACTTGCGGGGTCACCGGGTTGATCGCGAGGGTGTGCACCATGGCCTCGGAGGCCATGCCATAGCTGGAGGGGAGCCAGTTAGCCCCAGCATCGACCGTCTTGTACACGCTCCCGTTCTCCAGCCCTGCGTACAAGACGAACGGATTGCTCGGGTCGATGGCCAGCGCCCGGACGTCGAGTCCTGGGAGTCCCCGATTGAGCGCCTGCCACGAGCGCCCGCCGTCCGGGGTCCGAAAGACGCCGCCGCGGAACGTCCCAATGTACACTATATCCTCCGAGCGGGGATCCACCACCAAGGCGTGGACGTCTTGCTCCGCGGTGTTCGCATCGTTGGCCTCTCGCAAGGTCTCCCCGCCATCCGAGGACTTGTAAACGCCGTAGCCGTGACCGCCGTACCCCAAGTTGATGGCCAACGTCGCGCGCCGCACTCCAGCATAGAGCACCTTAGCGTTGGATGGCGCGAAAACCAGCGTCTTGAAGCCGTGAGGGTCCTGCGGACCCGGGCCAGCGGGTGCATGCTGGAAAATCTGTTCCCAGCTCTGGCCCCCATCCCAACTGCGAAACAGTAGTCCCCGGTTCTCGTCCGCCAGCAGCACCCTCCCCGGACGGGCAGGATCCAGCCCCACCACACACCAGGGGTCGGGCATCAAGGGCGGGAACTGGAGCCCTTCCCAAGTCTCGCCTCCGGTGTCACTGCGAAAGATACCGGGAAGACCGACCACGTAAGCGCGGAGTGAATCCCGGGGATCGACGAAGACCCCAGTGAGCCGAGCGCTGGTGTAACCCTGGCTGGCGGCTTTCCAGGTCCTCCCGCCGTCTTCAGTCAGGAAGTTGCCCGCTCCCTTGGCGAACGCGAAAACCCGGTCGGGATTCCGCGGGTCCACCTGCAAGCCGAAGGGCTTGCCGATTTGCACGCCCGGGGGACCAAAGGGGGCCTGGGGGGAACCCCCGCTCATCACCTGCCAGGTGCGTCCTCCGTCCTGGCTGCGCCAGAAGCCCCACCCGCTGCCGGCGTAAGCGATGCGCGGATCGGAGACCGCAAACTCGACCGCGATGATGTTATCCCAGTTCTCGGTTCCCGCGGGCCAGGCGGCAAGCGTCAGCTCCCACGTCCGTCCGCCGTCAGTTGACAGATAAACCCCGGCACCCTTCGAGTAGGCCGAGCTTCCCGTGCCGGCCAGCAGGATCTCTGGGTTCTGCGGGTGCATGAACAGTGAGATCACGTACAGGTTCTTCAAACCGTTGGCTTCGTTGAGCGCCTGCCAAGTGCGGCCGCCGTCGGTGCTCTTGATCACGCCGACACCGCCTGGCAGGTTGCGGCTGGGATCCGAGTTCCTGGCCTCGATGAAAACATCGCCGGTCGAGACGTAGACCACATCCGGATTCTGCGGGTTGATACAGATGTGGTGAGCCACGTTATCTCCCCGCCAGATGACTGCCCAGTTCTCGCCACCGTCCACGCTCTTGTACACGAACCCAGTGCCGAAGGGGTATTGCTTGCCGATCCCTGTGCCGGCCTGCACCTCCCCGGCGGCGTAAACCGTGTCCGAGCTTAGGGGATCCACCGCAAGACCCCGAAAGCGCGGGCCCACCGGCTCCTGGATCCCCCAGGCCTTCTGCACCCAGGTCTTGCCGCCGTCCACAGACTTGAAGATGCCGTGATTCCCGGCCGTGCCAATCCAGATCACATTCGGGTTGTGAGGATCAATGGCGAGGCCCTCGACCGGGACTTGGTCGCCCGAGAGCCCTTCCCGGACCGTGATTCCCCGGTTGGAGGGGAACCAGGTCTTGCCGCCATCCACGCTCATGTTCACGCCGCCGAAGCGGTCACTGAGGTACACGATATCCGGATTGTCCGGGCGCATCCGCACGTCGCCGGCGTGCCCTCCGCCCGGCGGTCCGCCCGTCCTGACCCACACGGGGCCCGAGGGTGCCGGGCCGCTCACTTCCACTTCGTCCACGCGGACTTCAGATCCCGACGCCATTCCCAGCCCCACGCCTCCCAGCAATACCGGCGCGGGATCGATGTAGTCGATCTTCAGCACATCGTCCACGTAGACCTTGATATTTGCCCCAATGCCGACGATGGCGAGGCTGTACCACCGATCCGGAGCGTAGGAGGCGGGCACGTTCGCCAACCATGTGACTCCCGAACCGAGCCGTCCCCGTGACAGTGCCAGTGCGTCGGTCTGGAGGCGAACGTCGTAGTAGGCGTAGTGGCTGTTGCGATAAGGGACGTCCAGCCACCCTGCGACGAGCTTGACCTTGACCGCCAGCCGGAAATCGCCCCAGGGCCCCTCGACCAGCGTGGCTGAACCGTTCCCTCGTCCTACGAAAACGTGGTTGTTCCCTTCCTCCTCGACCTGCCAGCCCCGTGCCTGGCTGTCGGTCACGTTTAGTGACCATCCATCGGGAATCCCGTCTTCGAAGTCGTCGCGGAACAGGACCTGCCAGTCGGCAGGCTTCGTGGGAGGAGCCTGAGAAGCAGCGGCCACCAGACCGGCAGTGGCCACGAGAAGGAGCGGCAGCCGGAACGACCGAGACGCCATACGCACCCCTGGCGACGATTATACCCGGAATTCCCATTTTGGACTCTCGGAGAAGTAGAGTATGCGCCGCCCTCCGGGTCGACGCCGCAGCACGGCTTTCGGCACGGGAGAGCTTCCGCATTGCCCGCATGGGTCCATCGTGCCGCTTGCCAGCACCTTGAGTGCCGAAAACCGCACCTGCCGCAGGCCACTTCTCAGACACCTGTCCGCCCTCTGTCGCGTGGTTCACCCAGTTTGCCCCCGTCCGAGGCCCCGGCCATCCCGCCGGGAGCGGAAGCCATTCGATCCGCCGCAGGACCGCCCCGAAAAGCCGCCGCGTCAAATGACTCTCCGCCAGCAAGAGCCAGTAATACCGTGCGTGCTTCACCGACCTGCCGCCCGTCTTGACCACCCGCCGTTGCAGGCTGCTCACTGACCACGTGCGGCGATTCACCACCACATCCGGCGAAGCATGCCTGTGCCCCGCGCTTGTCGCGGGCAATCGGGGAAGAGGTTAAACTTCCTGGAACGGGACTTGGAGGTCGTGAAAGGGCCACGCGTGACTACCACGCGGCCGGGGGATGCCGCATAGAGCGAAGGACAGGCGACACCTCGGGCGCGATAATGTTCGGTAAACTCACGCCATGAGCTTGGTCTATCGCTTCACCACCCTTGATGACGCCTCTTCGTTTCTCCTTGAAGCGAAGAGCCTGCCCGTTGTTGCCACTACGACGCGAGCGGTGCAGCGTTCGGTACGCGCCTGCATTCTACTCAGTTGGGTCGCGCTTGAGGAGAGCTTTGACCATGCCGTCGAGCTGTGGAATAGCAAAGGGCAGACCTTCGGACCTTTGCCAGGCCCTCTGAGATCACGCCTCTCGGCGGTACTGGCCGCAGCTTCACGTCCCCCGATTGATGAGGTGGCATTTGCGACATTGCGGAAGATTAGGAACGAGCTGACGCATCCGCGGACCGCGGTCGACGAGCCGGAACTGACAGTCGACCAGGCGGAAGAAACGTTTCAGTTCTGCATGTTCGCCATCCGCGCTTTTTTCCCATTTCCGGTGGATTACCAGTTCTGATGCACGTCGATCCAAGGAGGGCGAACTGCCTATAACGGAACACAACCGGACTTCCGGGGACTGTGACCGCACTTTTCCGGGCAGCGTGATACATTCAAGTGGATGCTTCCGAAGGCGCTGCCAGTTATTCCTCATGTCGCGCCAGACTGCCGCTCAGCTATGCAAAGCTCAATCGTCTGGACCGGAAAAAACTGCTTTGGGGCGTCCAGACTAGATCCGGGTTAAGAGAAGTTCGGACCAGGCAGCAGTCCGCCGTACAACTGGAAGCGGTTCTTCGCACGTTTACAGCCGGCGCAGTCTCGGCGAACTCTGGACGGCGAGGTTCGCTCCCGACTCTGCCTCAACGCGTTTCGCCTCCGGCGGGCGTCCCGGACAGGACGGCTCTCATTTAGCCGGCGGCCCGGCCGCTTTGGCTGGACCGCGATCCAGATTGGCGTCCGGCAGCTTGAGTGACTCAATGATCTCAAAAACCAGTGATGATGGGGTCATTCCGGCAATTTCGCCAGCCACAACCGCGGTGGATTGCACGCCCAGCAAAAACGGCCGGCTATCGCCGAAGCGGATTACTGCATTGCCAGGCGGCAGACGAAAGATCGGTGAACCGCTATTGCCGCCAATGAGGGTAGCAGCGATGTACCAGTGGTTCAGCGGCTTCGTTTGCATGCGGCACGGCATGACTCCCAGTTCGTCCGGGATGCTGGACACCTTTCCGAACTTGAAGAACGGGTAGTTTCTCCGCTTTCCGGACAGGCCCGGCACGAGGCCCGCAGAAACAATTTCGTCGCCAATCCCGACGAGCCGGAGCTCATCCGGCGTGGGGAAGTCAGAGACGCCTACTGTCGCAACATCGTTCGTCGAGAACTTATCGAAGTTGATGGGAACGAGGACCGCGTCCACAGCGTCACTTGCGTGTTTCGTCCACACGATCTGACCGCTCACGATAAGTGGCACCTGTACAAACTCAACCCCAGAAGCGTCATGGGCCGAATCGTACGTCTTACGGTTCACCCGAGCGTATATCGAGGCCGGATTCTGGGGCGCCATGCAGGCCCACATCGGGTCCACGACGTGCCGCGCGGTCACGAGCGCGAAGTATGATTTCTTTGGATCGCTCCTCGTTGGTATCCCCAGAAGGAACCCCGTGGCAAGTTCCTTGGTCGTATCGGGCTGCCCCGCGGCGTCAGCCGCGTACAGGAACACGACAGCCCTCTTTATCGCCTCCGTATTAATCGGGATCAGAGATTGCGCCCGAGCGAATCCCGCCAGGAGGCCGGCGAGCGCGAGCGTCTTGGCAACGCACGTGATCATAAGCGAGTGCAGGAAATCAGCACCTCTATGTGGATTCTAATACACTCCGGCGAAGGATGCCAGCGTTCTGCTCCAACATCGTCGCTTCGGCATGCCGCACAAGTGCCCCAACCGGCTCAACTTCCCCCCAATACGGCATTGTGTCGAACGCGAGCGATCCGGCCTGGGGCGTTCGTCCTCCTTCCATCCAACTTCCTCGATCCCGACCTTTCGGGCGGTTGGGTTCTCCGAAGGGGATTCCGCGACAGAAAAGTGATCAGTGCCAGCTTTCCCTTTACAGAATCTTACGGTGCGGTAGACACTCGGGCAGCGGACTCTAACCGCGGGCTTGCGACCACTGCTGCTGGCCTGGGCGGAGCCCGGAGGCTGTATCCAACACACGGGTTACGTGTTCTTAAAATCCACCGAGGGCGATTCCAGGACAGCACCCAACATCTCTTGCACTCCTTTTGAGGGCTTCGCCTGAATCAGCCGGCAATTGATGAATCGAACATTTTGAAGCACCAACGGACCGCCTTCGTATACGATCTGCATGTCTCGAAAGACAACATTCCGCATGATGTGTCGATCGAGCCGCGCCCTGCTCCGCTTGGCTCTACTGCCGGTCAAAATAAGCATCGCGGGTGCGAGTTTGACGCTGGGTGGTAACGTATCGCCAATCTCGAGATATATCGCGGCTTCTTCGATCGGAACCGCTCCACCCGCAACGGTTACGACAACAGCAGTTTGATCATCGAGCTCCATGTTGGCGCGCCATCCATTGGACACTTCGGTTAGATTGAGAGGGCGTTCATTTGAAAGAGTCGGGGCCTTCGCTTCGTTCAGCTTTGCCCTAAGATAAAACAGATCAGCAATTACGACTGGCTGAACCATAATGCCCGTATCGTTTGCTAAAGACAGAATACTATGGGCCTTAGCCAGGATCGCCGCGCGAGTCTGCTGTGAGGAGGTGGCGGAGCCTATCTTTAGAAGTTTCTCCAGAGGCTCTAGTGACTTGGTCGTCCATCTTTTTGTCGAGGCGTTGTATGTCAGCACGAGCAGAGGACATTTCGGTTCTTAAAGTCTCGATTTTCCCGACGAGTTCTTCCCGCACTGGATTAACTTTGGCGTCAATGGACCATCGGACCATGGCAACTATGAGTAGGACCGCTGCGCACATTCCCCCGATAGAGGGCATCCACTCTTTGAGCCAAGCTCCTAAGCTCGACGCTCGTCTGTCCATTTCGCCTACTTTCCGGTTAGCCTTGTCTGCCATATGAACCGAGGGTACCAGATCCGCCAATTCGCGGGGAAGGCTAGGAGCGCGAAACGAATTGGGGTCTGAGCGAGGCTCTGTAAACCGGCCGATTGGCGAAGATCTGAAAGTTCTGGCCTTTCGGTGCCTCCAAGCCGTACTTCCCGGTCTGGCGGGCTCGGCGGTGCGGCCGGCTCGTGAATCCCCGGAATTCTCGGAGAGGGAGGATCGATGAAAACGCCACGGTCAGACAACGAATCCACGTTCAGTGGAATTCACTGATTCCATGAGAGTTCGTTGACTTGCGCGGGTCGCACAGAGCCGCTTCGCAGCCCCCGGGTTCGCTCAAGCCGGCCGACACCGCTCGCAAGCTACTGTTCCCACGCGGCTGCCTGGCACAGTCCTGCCGGAGATCGGGTTGTGCGCGCCACTCCTGGTGTATCCGCTGCGCCGTCGCTGTCGCCAACAACCTTCACCACCAAGAATCTGGCTGGCGGTCCCCAAACGGCCTTCGGGGAAGTGCATGCGACCCGCGGCCCGGGGAGTCGGCTTGCCTTCTCCGATCTCGGCTCCGCTTCTACTCTGGGCGTCCCGCCGAAACGGCCGCACAAGTGCTTTGGTTGCAGTCGGTTTCAGGTAGGACGTATCGTAACCACGGGTTATGATACGTCAATGTTAGCCGCAGTGGTTTTCTATTGACATTCTAACCACTGTGGTTTAATTTATAGGTATGAAGAAGCAATTCTTCCCGTACAAGTGCCCTAATTGTCAGGCTGAGATGAACGCCGCTCACGTCGCTGCTGCCTTGCCTGACGCGGTCCTGGTGGCGGAGACCGCTCGTCGCAATGGGCGCCGCCAAACTCCCCATGCGGGTCCTGGGCGCCCTACAGTCATTCGCTGCCCAGGGTGCGACGAGAGAATGACTACTGCTGAACTGCGGGGGCACCGCGTCCCTTGCGTCCGTGATCGCCTCAACGAGCTACAGCGCCGGAACCAGAAAATACGGCTCTCCCCGAAAGATCCAGACCCATACCCTCTGTTTGCGATACGGGAGGTTACTGATGAGGAAGTGCGGTTTGAGAAGCTCTCCTCTGGCCAGTACCTCGCTGTCGAACTTCGGAAGGTCGCTGAAATCGTCCTTGACCCACAGGAACAGCTTGCCGACATCCGGTTGCTGGGTCGGGTCATGTGGGACGATAGCATTCAACGGTGGCGGTTTGTTCCGACACTGATCGGACGCCCCATGACCAGACAGATGTAACTTCTTCCCTCATCCCCATCCCGCCCCGCTAGGTGGACTGGGCCCGTCTGGACGGCCGGCCGGCGCCCATTGTCCGCGCCGGCGACCAGGCCGCCTGACTGACGCTGCGGAACACGGCCGAGCCGATCCAACTCACCTTCCCCTCGGGACAGAGCTACGACTTTGTCATCAAGAACGAGAAGGGAGACATCCTGTATCGCTGGTCGGACGGCAAGGCCTTCACCATGGCGATCCGGGAAGAGACTTTCGGGCCGGGGGAGAAGGACTTCGTCATCCAGGTGCGTCTGGGAGGCAAAGACGGGAAACCCTTCCCGCAGGGGAAATATATTGCCGAAGGCTGGCTGACCACCATGGGAGCAAAGGCGTACGCGGCCTCGGTGGGCTTCGAGATGCGGTACGTGTACTGAGATCACAGCATTGACGATTGACGATTTTCTCATTGACGATTCGCCGAGGCACGCTCGGAGGCCGCAGTGCAATCGTCAATGAATCAATCGCCAATGAATCAATCCTGACAGCCTTCTTGGGCAGGTTCTACTGCCCTAGCTCTGGCTCTATAATGATGTCCGGGTGTTTGCGGAGCGGTTTGCCACCTTTGGGAGTGAGGCCCACCCAGTATTTGTGCACGCAGCCGCCTCGTTTTGGGTCGTAGTTCTTGTCAGACTTCGTGCACTGTTTCACTAAATCGCCGTGCGTCTCGCCGGCTTTGCCGACGTGACCCTTCGCCCCGGACGAAAAGGGCGAATTGGCAGAGAAGTCGGTGTCCCAGTCGCCCTGAGTGCTGGTCCAGAAGACGCTTGTGCCTCGCTTCACACATGCCGGGTCTGGTTCCGCCTTGACCCCGACCCCCTGAGCGGTGGTATCCGTGGAGACAGAGATGAGCTGGCTTGCGGAGTATGCTGTGCAGGGGGCGGCGGCGGGCTTTTGCAGTTGTGCACTGGCGGTTACGGCTAACGCTAACACTAGTGCTCCCAGTGTCAGGAGTCGCGCTCGCGTTGCGGAATTCATATTGGTCGTTTCTCCTTTGTCGTGAGTGAGCTGGTGCATCGTCCGATTAGTACTGTGGAGTATCCGGCTGGGGGCAAAACGGGTACAGGCAACCGATTGCCGGCTGCGCAATTGGCGCCTGTCCCCGTTTTGCGCGGTCTACACACCAGAAAGCACTTATCAAACGATGCCTAGTTGTGTTTGCCGATCTCTTGCCGCCACTCCCGATAGCGTTGGTCAGTTCGAAGCGGCGCAAGTTCCGGCTCTTTTTCGATCTGGACAAGTGAATAGCCGCCCTTCCAGGCAGCCTTGATGGCGGCGATCGCGCGGTTGCGATCACCGGTGAGCTCGTAAATGAGTGCGGACTTGAAATTCACTTCGTTGTCCAGCGGGGCCAGTTTCAGGGCCTGGGCGATGCGCGTGCGGGCGTTCTGTTTCTGGCCCAGTTTGGCCCAGTACAGCGCGAGGCTGCTCAAGGTCTGCGGATCCTGCGGGCTCACCGCCAGTACGTCCTGGGCGACCTTCAGAGCCCGCTCATACGCTGGCCGCGCCTTTGCAGGCTGTCCCGACCACTGGTAAGCGTCACCCAGGTTCCGCCAGAGCATGTGGTGCGTGCGGAGCAGTTTCACCGCTTCCTCCATCACGGGAACTGCCTCCCGGTACCGGCCCTGGTATACGTAAGTGGCGGCAAGGTTCGAGTAGGCCACCCCGGTCGGCTTCAGTTCGATGGATTTCTTCAAAATCGCAATCGCCTCGTCGTAGCGCCCCATTTTAAGGTAGGCGCCGCCCAGATTCTGGTGTGCCAGCGAATTGTCGGGAGCCAGGCTGATTACCGTGAGGAACTGAGGCACAGCTTCCTCATATCGACCGCGGCTGGCATAGAACCAGCCAAGACCGCTGTAGGCGGGCCCGTAGCCGGGACGAAGGTTCACCGCCTTCTGGAAGCTTTCCTCAGCTTCCTCCGGCTTGCCCAAATCATAGTACGTGGCGCCCAGTTTAATATGGGCGTCAACCGCTGCCGGGTCGATTATCAAGCGTTCGCCGGAACTCCCCAACAGCCTCCGTAAGATGACCGGTATCCTTGTAGACCTGCCCCAGAGTCAGGTGCACCGGGGCCAGCTTGTCGTCCAGTTGGACGGCCCGCTGGCCGCTCCTGCGGGCCTCCTCGACCCATTGAGGATCCTTGGTCTCGGCATATTTCTTGGAATAGGCTTCACCCAAACCGGCGTAGGCCAGGGCATAGGAAGGGTCCTTGCCAAGGGCCTGTTTGAAAAGCTCGATGGCGCGGTCATAATTGTCGAGCCCGTGACGCTTCACATAGCCCAAGCCTTGCTCGTAGAAATCGTAGGCTCCGGGCACTCGCGTGCTTCCTTCCGACAGCTTGCGCTTGGCGTCCGGTTCCACCGCCAAGCGGAGCATGTCGGCCACTCCCGCCCAGGTTCGATCCTCCAGCCGGGAGATTTCCGCTACCCCGGCATCGATAGTGCGGGAGGCGAGCTGCTTGCGGCTGCCCGCGTCGATCAGGTTCGCGATCAGGCGAACGTTGCTCCCACTTCGCTCGATGCTTCCGGTTACGGCCAGGGTCACCCCCAGCGCCCGCCGCGCCTGGGCCGGATCGCCGATCCCGCGGATTTCGCTGGCCGGGACCACCCAGAAGGAGCTGTGGAACTGCTCGAGCTGGGAAAGCCTGCTGGTAAGGGTCTCCACGACGCCCTCGCAGAATGCCTGGTTGGCGGGGTCGCTGCCGACGTTCTTGAAGGGCAGCACGGCGATGTGCTTTTCTTTGGGCACCCCGGAAAACCAGTTCAGGATCGCGGGTCCCAGGAGTGCCACCACTAGCGCCAGGCTGACCAGACCCAGGGCGAGCGACAGCAGCGGCCTTTGGCCCCGCGCGCGGCGCGCCTGCCGGGGAACCGTTCCCGCTGGGGCCACAGTGGCAGTTGCGGATCCCACGCGAATGGCACGAACCACCTCTTCCGCGCTGGCGAAGCGGTTCTCAGGGTTCCTCTCCAGGCAACCCAGGATGGCTGCCTCCCACCGGGGATCGAGATCCGGAACGTGGCTGCGAGGCGAGGGCGCCACACGCTGGCTGGCCGGCGTGTCCGCTTTGAACGGCCGGCATCCGGTCATCATTTCATACAAGACCACACCCAGGGCATACAGGTCGCTCGCCACGGTTCCTTCGCCGCCCTCCAACTGCTCCGGGGCCATGTAGGCGGGGGTCCCCACGATCTGCCCGGGCCGAGTCAGCGGGGGTTCATCGGCCTGGGAAACGGCCATGCTGTGAGCCACTCCGAAGTCGGTCACCGCCACACGGGTTGTCCCCTCGCTGGAAGGCACCAGCATGACGTTCGAGCTCTTGAAATCGCGGTGAACGATTCCCGCGCGGTGGGCGGCGCAAAGTGCCTCCGCCATCTGCTCGACCAGCGGAAGAGCAGCGGCTGGAGACATGGGCCCGGTGCCCCGGATGCGCTGTGCCAGGGTCTCCCCGCTCAGAAGTTCCATGGTCAGAAAGGTGACTTCGCCCTGCGGGGGAAGCTGATGACGGCCCAGGTCGAAGATCCGGCAGACGTTGGGGTGGGTTACCTTTCTGGCGAGCTGTATCTCCTGCTTGAAGCGCGCAATGGTCGCTTTATCCTGCGCCAACCCGGGGCGGAATGTCTTCAGGGCGACGGCGTCCCCCAGTTCCTGGTCCTGCGCCTCGTAGACCTCCCCCATCCCACCCCGGCCGATGAAGCGCATGATCCGGTAGCGCCCCGCAACCAGTTCGTCCTGTGCAAACGTGCAGCTTTCCCAGGCCGGCGGTAAGGTCACAGTGGATGCCCCAGGCAATGGCTGTTCCATGAGCTTTTCCGCCTGCCGGAATTCGGAAAGGAGACGCTCCACTTCACCACGCAAGGCGCTATCGCTGCCACAGGTTTGGGAGAGGAACCCGGAACGCGCCTCCGGTTGCCGGTCCAGGGCGGCTGCAAACACTTTCTTGACCTGCTCCCACCGTTCCGGCGTCATACGAGCGCTTTCCTGCTCATCTCCATGTGGAGCTGGGCCCAAGCTACTGGGTGCCTGATTCTCAGGTGTGCCCGGGCGTAGTCAATGGGAATACGTCGCGTCAACTGTGCCGCCAGGGGTCGCTCCTGTCGCATCGAGTGAGCCACAAGCCGACGCAACTCCGCGTAGCCCAGCGGAGTCAACCTGGAGGCAGCCTCCCGGTGACCGCCTTCCATAGCCCGGAGGAGATGAGTGACTTCCCCGGAAGAGAGTATCAACATGGCTCCCCGGTACGTTAGGGATATCACTACGTTAGGGATATTATAACGCAGCCTTCTCAAATAGTTCCCGAATTCTTAGTCCGTTCCGTAATGCCTCAGAAGGCGTGAAAGAATGCCCGCTTCACTTGGGCTGCCGGCAACGCAGGCCGGGGGCCTGCGCCACCTCAACAACTTGCCAGTCTTGTGGGGCAGGTCCCCGACCTGCCCCTGGCATTTTTTCACACCTTCTGAGCCATTACCGTGCTTAGCACTCTCCAGTAGACCGCGTACCTCTGATCGAACAGCCTGTTGAAGGCTACCAGCGTGAGGTCCTGGGTTTGGCCGGTTGTGCGGAATGTCAGCGGCTGGCCCGCCACCGGCTTGATCCATGCATTCGGATCCTTGGAAACCGCTGTGAAATCCGGCGCCGGGACAGGGCTTCCCTGCAACTGTTGCTGGTGTTTCGGGTCGCTGTACATCATCTCTTTGGTCAGACCGCTCGTGCCCAATTGCCCGGCCAAAACCAGGGGACCATACATGAAGGCCTGTGGCGAATCGTCGTCCGGCATCGCATGGACGTGCAGGCTCATCGGCAAACTCACCTCGAGCTTGTCTCCGCTCTTCCAGGTGCGGGCCAGCGTCAGGTAACTGCCGGGGCCTGCCGAGTCTTTGAGCGCCTTCCCGTTCAGCTTCGCCCCGATCCCGCGCGTCGCCCAATAAGGCGCTCGGATTCGCAGCGCCAGGTGCAGGGGGCGCCTCGCCTCGACCATAAGAGTCGTTCCCTGCTGCTCGGGGAAGCCTGTTTCCTGGCGAATGCGAAGCCCTTTTTCCGGCCACTCCAGCGCGGAGGCGATGAAGAGGTTCACGTAGATCCCCTGCTCATCGTGAAAGTAGATGCTGTCCGCCAGCTTTGAGAAAGACTCCACCCCGGTGCCCGTGCAGCACCAAAACGAGTCGCGGGGCGCGCTGAACAGCTTCCAGTAGCCGGACGCCAGCGGCACGAAGTACATGGTCATGGCGTTCTCGGGGTGCATGGTGCCCAGGATGCCGTTGAACAAGGCCCGCTCATAGTAATCGGCGTAGCCGGCCCCGGCCGTCCAGCAGAACAGGCGCCGCGTCAGCTTCAGCATGTTGTAGGTACAGCAGCATTCTTGCGTTTCGCTGCTCAGCTCGGCGGCCAGCCTATCGGGATCCGTCCGCCAGTGCTCGTGATTGCTGGTCCCTCCAGTGCAGTACGCGCGATGCTCCACGATCTGCCGCCAGAAGAATTCGGCAATCTCCCGATACCGCAGCTCGCCGGTCAGCTCATAGCGGCGGGCGGCGCCGGTGACCTTGGGGATGTTGGTGTTGGCGTGCAACCCCTTCAAAGCGTCCCGCCGCTCGGCCAGGGGGGCGAACACCCGCTCGTGATCGAAGCGGTGGGCCAGCTCCAGATACTCCCGATTGCCTGTCGTGGCGTAGAGGTTGTAGAGCACTTCGTTCATGCCCCCGAACTCCACGTTCAGCACGCGCGCCATATGCTCGTCGCTCAGCGGGTCAGCCCAGCGCTTGGTCCAGCCCGCCATGCCCTCGAGCACTTCCAGCGCCTGGTCGTTGCCGCAGCAGTGGTGCAGGTCCAGCAACCCGGCCATGATCTTGTGCAGCGTGTACCAGGGCGCCCACACTCGCTTGCCGTCCTTGAGGCGCTCGAAGAACTCCGGCGGGAACGCGCTGAGATAGCCGCCTCCGTTAGCCTTCTGGCATTTCGCCAGTTCGGCCACCATCGCCCCGCCCTTGGCTTTGAGCGCCTCGTCGCCGGTAGCGGCGTGCATCAGGGCGCAGGCCGACAGGTAATGGCCGGTGAAGTGTCCCCGCAGTTCGATGTTCGGCCGCTCCCAGCCGCCCAAGGGCTGCGCCGAGGAGGGCAGGCCCGCCGTAATACGAAACGTGTGCAGCAACCGGTCCGCTTCCAGCTCCTGCAAGAACTGGCGGTTGCGCTCCATCGCCAGGCGGAAGGGGCCCTCCAGCAGCCGCACCTGCTTCAGAGGAAATGGCAGCGCTTTGGGTTGAACCGAGTCCTTGACCGGCGCTGGGCCGGCGCCCCTGACAGCCTGGCCAGCGATACCCCCCGCCGCTGCCATGCTGACAAATTGCCTTCTACTGATGTCTTCGTGTCCGCTCATGGTGCCTTTCCGTATAGAAGACTAACACACGCGCTGGCGAGTGGACCGGCATGGTTCCGGCCGATCGCCACATTTCCGAGCGTGCCGCCGGCGCTCAACCTCGCCTGGAGTATACTATCGCTCACCCGGGTAAGGAGAAGACATGCGGCGCAGAGACTTTTTCGAAATGGGCGCAGCGCTGGCCATCGCCCAGGCCACTCCCGCCCCGCGACAGCAGACACGACCGGCGGCCCCCAGGCGCGCCTTAATGAAACTGGGTACCCAGCACGGCGATTCGGACGACATCCTGCGCGTCATGGCGGCCTTTGGAGTGACCCACATTTGCAGCAGCACGCCCTCGAACCGCCTGGACGAGAAGTGGTCTGTGGAGGGACTGATGCGGCTGCGGGAAAGGGTCGAGCAGTACGGTATCAAGCTCGAGATGGTTCCCTTTCCCACTAGCGCTTACATCACCCAGAGCGGATTCCCGAACGTGATGCTGGGCCAGAGTCCGGAGCGCGACCGCGAAATCGAGCAGGCCTGCCAGATGATCCGCAACGTGGCGCGCGCCGGCATCCCCGCCATCAAGTACAACCTGACCATCCTGGGCGTGGTGCGCACCGAGTCCGACCCCGGGCCGGGGCGGTGCCCTCTACAGCTCCTTCGATTACTCCAAGGCTCGCCAGCAGCCACCGCTGACCGAGGCCGGCGTCGTCAGCGAGGACGCGCACTGGGAGCGCATCAGCTACTTCCTCCAGCGCGTCGTGCCGGTGGCCGAGGAGTACAAAGTCAAGATGGCCTGCCATCCGCATGACCCGCCCATGCCGCGCGGCAAGGGTTTCCGGGGCGTCCAGCGGGTGATGGGCACGGTCGAGGGACTCAAGCGCTTCATCGAGATCCGTCCCCAGCCCCTACCACGGCCTCAATTTCTGCCAGGGCACCGTCTGCGAGATGCTCGAAAACCCGGCCCAGGAGATCTTCGACGTCATCCGCTATTTCGGCGACCCGCAAGAAGATCTTCAACGTCCACTTCCGCAACATCAAGGGGCGCTTCCTCAACTTCCAGGAGACCTTCCCGGATGACGGGGACATCAACATGATCCAGGCCATGCGCGTCTACAAAGAGGTGGGCTACGACGGTATGATCATGCCGGACCACGCTCCCCGCATACCGGGCGACCAAGGCGGCCGTCAGGCCTTCGCCTTCGAGTTCGGCTACATCGCCGCGCTCATCCAGTTGGTGAGCCAGGAAGCCTGAGGCCGCCGCCAACGGGTTGGCCGGCAGCGCGCCGCGCTCAGACGCTCAGAGGGTAGGCGCCGTACTTGAACGCGGCCTGGCGCATGGCATTGAAATTCTCCAGCGGAACATAGGAGGTCACCGAGTTGCTGGAACCCAGGCAGTAGCCCCCTCCCGGCCCTACCGTTCGGATGCGCTCCTTCACCTCGGCCTCGACTTCGCTAGGCATGCCCCGAGTGAGCGTGTAGCCGAGATCGATGTTGCCGATCAGACTGGCGCGCCCGCCGATCTTGTTCTTCAGTTCCGTGATGTCCATGGCCTTGGGCTCGACCGGGTGCAGAGCGTCGAAGCCGCAGCCCAGAAGGTCCTCGATCACCGTGTCGAGGCGGCCGTCGGAATGAAAGATGTTCGGCAGCCCGCGCTCGCGCACCATGGTGCAGTTCCAGCGGTACCAAGGGAAGACGAATTCGCGGAAGTGCTTCGGCGTCACAATCAGCCCTTCCGAATAAGCCAGATCGTCCGGGTGCGTCACGGCGCCCACTACGTCGAAGCCCAGAACCCGCAGCAGCACGCGGCTCTGGATGGCCCAGACGCGATCGTACATGCGGCGGATCAACTCGGGTTGCTCGTACAAGGAGAAGCAGAAGGTCTCCATTCCCATCAGCGTCCACACGGCCGTGAACACCCAACCCATGTAGGCGATCACTTTCATCCCCGGCGGCAGGTATGACTTCACTTCTTCGAAAGCCGATAGGTCCATCCGCTCCGGCTCCGGCCAAGGGAAGCGCTCGAACTCCTCCCGGTTGGTGATGACCCCCTGGCCCTCCTCGGCCCAGGTAATGGTGCGGTCCTCGGTCGAGTAGATGCTGTAGGCGGCCCGGCCTTGCCGCTGCCTGGGCGTCTGGATGCCTTTCTCGGACACCGACAACCCAGGGCGGATGACGCTGCGAATTCCAGCCTGGAGCGGCACAAAGTCGTAACCGGCCTTCACCCAGAACTCGACTTCGTCCTGGAGGGTTTGGATCGGCCGCCCAAGAAAGGCGGCCTTGACGTCGCTGTCGACACTGAATTCGACGATGGGAACGTAGTCCGGCGTGCCCTGCCGCAGAAGCGCGCGCCGGAGATTCTCGAAGTTGGGCTTTCGGCTGTGGTCCATTATAGTCTCGCTAACTGCGAGCGCTTCGCCCATACCTTTTCGAAGGCCTGGACGTATTGCTCGATCAGCTCGGAGGCCTCCTGGTAGAACAACGGCAGGCGCACGGACGTCCGGTTCACCTGTGCAGTACCAGGAAGGTCGTTGGGAATCACTGGCGGGTGATGCCACCACCTGGCTTCCGAGTAGAGCCTGTACTTGTGTTGCTCGTCATAAGTGCCGGGGCCGGCTTGGACGCCTTCAGCGCGGAGAGCTTTGATGAGCCTGTCTTTGGGACAACCGGCCTTTGACTCATCCAGAAAAAGCATATGGCACGCCCAGTAGATGCGCTTGGCATCGGGCCGGCAGAATGGTCTCGATATCCCCGGCAACTGGATCAGCCGATCAGTCAGCTTGCGGACCTGGGTGTCAACAAACGCGTTGCGCTCCTCCAGTCCGCGAAGCTGTTTGCGCGCCAGCGCCGCCGCCAGGGGGTGAATCCTGAACTTCGGCCCCATGCCCGTGCCGGCGTAGCCCCGGTAGGGACTATCTTCGGGAAAGGAAGCCGGCAGTTCGTAGTTGCCAAACATCGTGGCGCGCTCGTAGTACTCTCGGGTCTGATACATTCCGGCGCCGCCTTCAATCGTCGGAAGAGTCTTGCTGGCCTGAAAGCTGTAGACGCCGATGGCGCCCCAAGTGCCCACCGGCTTCCCCTGCAAAGACGCACCCTGCGCCTGGGCGGCGTCTTCCACCACGATCAGCCCATGCTCTTTGGCAAAGGCGCAGATCTGGTCCATATCGCAAGGGTTTCCGAAGGAGTGCATGGGCAGCAAGACCCGCGTCCGAGCGGTCAGATGCGTGGCGGCGTAGTTGAGGTCAAAGGTCATCGTGCGCGGATTGATGTCAACGAAGATCGGCACGTAACCAAAGAAGTGCATGGGCGCGGTGGTGGCCCAGGCTGTATACGAGGGCGCCAGGATCTCGCTGCCGCCCGGGAGATCGAGTGCGAAGAACATCGACATCAGGGCGCTGGTCCCGTTGCAATGGGCCTTGACATATGGGACCTTGAGGTACTCCTTGAGCCTCGCTTTCCAGCAGCGGGATCTCCTGGTAGAACTTGTTGCTCCCCAGCAATTCGAGGACAGCGTTTCGCTCCTCTTCGCCGTACCGCGGCCACTTGGTAAGCTCCACCTGCCGGGAGGCCGGAACGGTGACCGCCTTGGGTCCGCCGTCAAGGGCCAGAGTCTCGGTTGGGGAAGGAGAAGCGGCTCTGGCCACGGCGCCGGCGCCGGCAATCGCAGCCGTGCCTCCCTGGACGAAACATCGCCGGGTGCTCCCGGCCCTTCCACTCTCGACCTTCTTCGACATGGCTCTTCCCCCTGGACCTGATCCCGTACAACGCTAGCAACTCGAAGCGCAAAAAACAAGCGCTCCCGCCACTTGCCCTCCCCCAGTTTCACACCGGGCCACTCCGCAGTCCGCGTAATTCGGGGACTGGCGCGAATTTCGCCGCATTCGCGAAATTCGTGGCCTGTACCCGAATTACCGCCCCCGCATTGGTCCGGTGAAAGAAACTGCGGGAGGGCAAGCCCCCGCCAGGCAGGGATTTCCTCGCCACCCTGCCCGGAGGGTTTATAATTGAGAAGAACAAGGGGGCGCAAGATGAGCACTCTGCTTTGCACGTTCAACGTCAATAACCTGTTCGCTCGCTACAGGTTCGGAAAGACGTTTCCCGGCGACATGTCCGGGAAGAGCAAGATCGAAGACCCTGACCACGGCTACCTCCCGGTCTACAACCTCTCCAACTGGGAGCTGTTCAACCAGGCACAGAGGCAAGCTCGCGGTGAAGTCAATCACCCGGGACGGCTCAGTTCTGCCTGACGTCCTTTGCCTGGTGGAAGTAGAAAGCATGCTGGCGCTGCGCAAGTTCAACGATGATCCTACTCTCCTCAACGGAGCTTATAAGTACGCCCTGCTGATCGACTCGCGCGACTTTCGCCAGATCGACGTCGCCATCCTCTCCAACAAGCGGATCCTGAACGTGCGATCGCACGTGGACGACCGAGATCCCAACAACCCGCAAGAGTACATGTTTTCCCGCGATTGCCTGGAACTGGAGATCGCGCTCAACGATTCCGGATCACAGAAGCTGACCCTGTTCCTGAATCATCTGAAATCCAAGCTGGCTGAGTCGGAACAGGAGAAGCAGGATGCGGCCGCGCGCCGGCAAAGGCAGGCCGAATACGTGCGTGATCTCATACATCAGCGCTTCCCAGGATCTGCGTTTAACAGTGAATTGTTCGCCGTTGTAGGCGACCTGAACGACGAGCCGGAGTCGGATCCCGTGAAGCCTCTAACGCAGGATGCGGGACTCGCTGATGCGCTGCTGCGCGTCCCGGCGAAGGAGCAGCGCTGGACGGAGTGGTACCGCGGCGGAAACGCGGTTTCGCAGTTGGACTACATTCTCATGTCGCCGGCCCTGGATAGCGCTACCGCGGGCGAGGACCCGGCCATCGAGCGCCGAGGCATCGGGTACAAGTCGAAATTGCAGAGCGGCGGTTTCGGCCCCAGGAAATCGCACTTCCACGCGTTTGAGGGCGATCCCAGTCCAGTCGAAATCGACTTTCAGTTCCCCAGGTTCGCCGGAGTGGATATACAGAACGCCGCATCCGACCATTGCCCGTTGTTCTTGCGCATCCCGTGAGGCTTACCGCCTCTGCTTCCACAACTCCCGGTAGTTGGTCAGAATGATGCCTTTCTTCAGGATCGCGGACCGCACTTCCAGGCTGGTCACCACGTTCAGTTCTTCGGCCCTGTGCCTGCCGACTCCGCCCTCGACGAAGATGTCTTTAGGCTCCGAGTGGATCAGCGCCCGCTGCTCCGGCGAATCGATGCCGATGTGGCAGACCCATAGCCACAGCCCGGGCTGGAGCCCCTCCAGAAGCTGCACCGCCCTTTTCAGCTTCTGATCGATAGGCGTCGTATATACGCTGATGTTCTTCTCGCCCAGGTGCGAGGAAATGGGCAGGTCATAATCGGCCCCGATCTTATTGATGACTCCATCCAGCCCCGGATACTGCGACGCGCTCACATAGTGCAGATCAATGTATTGCACGTTGACCCCGCGCTTCTTGGCCAGGTTGATCTGGGCCCGCAATTCGGCGTCGATCTCTTCGAGTTTTGGCTGATGCGCAAAAAGCTCGCCCGGAGAGGTATAAAGATATCCGTCGCTATCCACGATCGAGCGCACTTTATCCCAGGGCAGCACGGGCCGCCAGCGGAACCCCCGCCACTCCCCGACCAGGCACAGGTGAACGCCGATGCACCATCCCGGATTCCTCCGCGCAAGCTCCGCCGCGCCCTCAAACCAAGGCCCAGGCACTACCATGGCGCCGCACGTCAACACGCCTTGGTTAAAAGCCTTTTCAAAAGCCACCAGTGACCCTGCGTCATTCCCAGGTCGTCTCCACGCACCAGCAGTCTGACCTCCTGGGCTTGGGCCGCCAGCGCTAGCATCAGGATGCCGCACACTGGAACGGAGGCAGCACGGAAATTGCAGAAGCGACGCCGCGCTAGTGACCTCATAACCGGCATTCTAGTTGGCAGCCAAGCCGAGGTCAAACACCTTTTCCCCCCGCCAGTCCAGTCGCACCGAAGTTGGTATCCTTCGAAAGGATCCAAAGGAGAAGGAGATGGCAACTGAGACCCACAATGTGAGTCACCCGCCCAGCCGGCGGGGATTTCTGCGAACGACCGGCGTCGCGGCAACGCTGTCACGATCAGCTCTTGCTTCAGGCAATTCCGGCCCGAATCGCCCGCCGAACGTCATCATATTCCTCACCGACGATCAGGGTTACGGCGACCTGTCCTGCCACGGAAATCCCGTACTCAGGACTCCGGCGCTGGACAGGCTGCACAGCGAAAGCGTTCGCTTCACCGACTTTCATGCCGCGCCCATGTGCACGCCCACGCGCGGTCAGCTTCTGACCGGACAAGACGCGCTCCACAACGGCGCCACCTCCGTCACCGCGGGCCGGGCCATTATCCGCCGCGGCATCCCCACCATGGGGGAGATCTTCGCCGCCAGCGGGTACTCCACCGGGCTGTTCGGCAAGTGGCACGTCGGAGACAACTATCCCTACCGTCCCATGGACCGTGGCTTCCAGGAGGCCAAGTACTTCTTCGGTTGGGGCCTGAGCTCCGCTCCGGAGTTCGACAACGACTATTTCGACGGCCGCTACCGCGACAAGGGCGTCATGAAGCGCTTCCCCGGCTACTGCACGGACTTCTGGTTCGAAGAGGCGATGAAGTGGATGCGCGAGCGCCAGCGCAAGCGGGAAGCGTTCTTCTGCTACCTGCCCACCAACACGCCCCACGGCCCCGCCTGGGTGGCCGACAAGTACTCCGCGCCCTACAAGAAGCCCGGGCTGCCGGCGGCCTTCTTCGGCATGATCGCCAACCTGGACGAGAACTTCGGCAAGCTGGAGGCCTTTCTCCAAGAGACGGGGTTGCGCGAGAACACCATTCTGATCTACATGACCGACAACGGCGGCACCGCCGGTGTCCCGGTCTTCAACGCCGGCATGCGCGCCCGCAAGACGCAGATTT
The DNA here is from genome assembly GCA_963725415.1 of uncultured Acidobacteriota bacterium. GTDB lineage: Bacteria > Acidobacteriota > Terriglobia > Bryobacterales > Bryobacteraceae > CAVRZY01. The sequence goes on from CAVRZY010000104.1 coordinate 59,855, forward strand.
ACGACGGCGGGCACCGCGTGCCGTGCTTCGTGCGCTGGCCCGCCGGCGGCCTGCGCTCGCCCGGCGACATCGGCCTGCCGGCGCAGATGCAGGATGTCCTGCCCACTCTCATCGACCTGTGCGGGCTGAAGCGGCCCCGCAATGCGGACTTCGACGGCGCCAGCCTCGCCGGGCTGCTGAAAGGCGCCAAGGACCGGCTTGCCGACCGCATGCTGGTCGTGCAATACGGCCAGATTCTCAAAAAATGGGATTCCTGCGTCATCTGGGGCAAGTGGCGGCTCGTCAAGGGGGAGGAACTCTACGACATCCAGGCCGATCCGGGGCAAACGAGCGACGTGACCGCGCAACATCCGGACGTCGTGAAGAAGATGCGGGACCATTACGAGGCCTGGTGGGGACGCCTGGAGCCGGCTTTGCGCGACTTCTGTCCCATCAGCATCGGGTCGGAGCAGGAGAACCCGGTCTGCCTCTCTTCCTCGGACTGGCAGGAGATCTACTGCGACAATGTCAACTCGATTCTCAGCGGGGCGGGTGGCCCCCAAGGCGGCCCCTGGAGCGTGCTCGTGGAGCGGGACGGCGAGTACGAAATCGCGCTTCGCCGCTGGCCCGCTGAGAAGGACCTGCCGCTCAATGCGGGCTGCCCGGAGAAGCAGATGACGGCCGGCTCCTTGCCGGCCGGAAAGGCCCTGCCCATCGCCCGCGCCCGCCTCACCATCGCGGGACAGGACCTGTCCGCAAAGACCGCCGCCGCCGACAAAGCTGCTATATTCCGCGTGAGCCTGAAGGGTGGCACAAAGACCCAACTCCACGCCTGGTTTCAGGACGCCGCCGGCGCAGATCTGTGCGGCGCTTACTACGCCTACGTGCGCCGGCTTTGAGCCGCCTCCTCAGCTCGCGCAATTCGGGGACAGGCGATGAATTTTGCCTTCCAAATTCGTTGCCTCTCTCTCGAAAATCTCGCCATCCTCATCTGCGGCAACCCGCGTAATTCGGGGACTGGCGCGAATTTCGCGGCCTTTGCGAAATTCGTGGCCTGTACCCGAATTACCCCCCGCACTGACCCGCGTAATTCGGCGACTGGCGTGAATTTCCCCGCCTTTGCGAAATTCGTGGCCTGTACCCGAATTACCCTCCCCGCATTGGTCCGGTCAAAGAAACTGGGGGAGGGCAAGGGTTTTTGCCGTGTTCCATGCCCACTGTCTGAATCGCAGTAACGTGTTGCAGTTACTGTCCACCGGGTGTATCCTTAGGAAGCGCTGGCCGCTGGGCCTGGAGGACTCCCCATGAACGCAGTTACCATCCGTGATCTCTCGCTCGGCGAGATCGGGCTTCCCAAACCTCTCGAGGATTTGCGGAAGGCGTATTTCCAGGCCGCGCCCGAGATCTGCACGGAGCGCCCGGCTTTGATCACCAGGTACAGCCGCGAAGCGGGCTTCTTCGCCCGGGACAGGATCACCGCCCTGGACAAAGCCCGCCTCTACAAGTGGGTACTGGAAAACCGGAGTCCGATAGTGTGGCACACCACGGCCCACAGGCGGACCGCCGGCGGCATGGAAGAGTTCACTTTCCAGGACAGCTCGCCCTTTGCGGGTTCCACCACCAGCAAGTTCAAGGGCGTGCTGATGTACCCGGAGTTCCTGGCCCTGGCGCTCTGGCCGGAACTGGGGACAATTTCCCGCCGGAAAAGCAACCCTTATTACATCAGTGAGGAGGAGATCAAGACGCTGAATTTCGATGTCTTCCCCCACTGGATGCATGACAACATTACGGAGCTGGCCCGCGCCCGCGGCAGCGATGAGGACCGGAGACGGCTGCAACTCCTGCAAAGGTTCGTGTTGTTCCTGGCGAGCAAGCCCAACTGCATCTCCCACACCATTCCGGATTTCTCGCGGGCCGTCAACGAGGGCCTGCGGGCCCTCATCGACGAGGCCCGGACGCGCCGAGAGCGCGCCGGGGATCAGTCCACGAAGGACTTCTATGAGGCCATCGCCGAGGTGCTGGAAGGCATCGTCGGCTATGCCCGCAATCTAGCGGCTGCAGCCGAAGCCATGAGCAAGCGCGAAACCGATCCCCCCAAGAGGGCGGCTCTGGCGGAGATGGCGCGGATCTACCGCCGGGTCCCGGAACGCGCGGCCGAAACCTTTCGCGAGGGGCTGACCACGGTCTGGGTCTGCTGGATGGCGGCCCACCTGGAGAACCCCAACGTGGGCCTGAGCCTCGGGCGCCTGGATCAGCTCCTTTACGAGCTCTATCGCCGGGACATCCAGGCCAACCGGCTGACCGTAGAACAGGCGGTGGAACTGCTCGGGTATCTGTGGCTGAAGATCGGTGACCACGTCCCCATGGTCCCCAACGGCGGCGAACAGCTCTTCGGAGGGACCGGTTCCAACCAGGCCATCACCATCGGCGGAGTGGACGCCGAGGGCCGGGACGCGGTCAACGACCTGACCTACGTCATGCTCCGCGCCACCGAGCTGATGAAGTTGCGGGACCCCAATCTCAACGCCCGCTATCACCCCGAGGTGAGCCCGCAGGCCTACCTCCGGAGGCTGTGCGAAGCCAACATCAACTCCGGGGCCACCCCCGCGCTGCACAACGACCGGGCGGTCATACGCGCGTTGACGGCCAGCGGGCACAGCCTGGCCCAGGCCCGAGACTACGGCATTATCGGCTGCGTCGAGCCGGGCAGCAACGGCCGTCTCTACGGCCATTCCGGCGCGCTGTTGCTGAATCTGCCGTCGGCACTGGAACTGACGCTGTTCAACGGCCGCCACCGGCAGTTTGGCATGGACACGCTGATCAGCTTGGAAACCGGCGACCCGGCCGGCTTCACTTCCTTCGCGCAGTTCCAGGAAGCCTTGCGCAAGCAGTTGCTCTGGCTTGTCGAGCAGGCCGTGGCGCTCAACGATTGGCTCGGCCAAGTCCACCGGGATTTCTACCCCACCCCGATCCTTTCCGCCTTTTTTGAAGGGCCGATCGAGAAAGGCAAGGACCTGATCGAGGGAGGGGCCGCGATCAATTCCTCCGGCATTGCCATTATCGGGCTGGCTGACGTCGCGGATTCGCTCACCGCCATCGAGACTATGGTTTTCCAGGAACAACGCATCAGCTTGGCGGAGTTCCTCGACGCCCTGCGCAAGAACTACGAAGGCTACGCCTGGCTGCTCACCCGGCTGAACGATCCCCAGAAGGTCCCGCGGTTCGGCAACGATGACCCGCGCGCGGACGGCTGCGCGCTGTGGCTGGTCGAGACGCTGCATGAGGCCGTCCAGGGCCGGCGGAACTACCGCGGGGGCAACTATCGGATTGGATACTGGACCATGACCAACCACGCCGGTTTCGGCCACCTCAGTGGAGCCACTCCGAACGGGCGAAAGGCCGGCGCGAACTTCTCCAGCGGCGTGACCCCCAACTCCGGGGTCACTCCCTACCTGACCGCCGCCCTGCGGTCGGTGGCCAAGTTGCCGCCAGAGTTCATCGACAACGGCATGGCCCTGAACCTGAAGTTCACGCCCGACGACGGCGAGCGCCAGCAGGTGCTGGACAACTTTGTGGCCGCCGTCCAGGGCTATTTCGAGGCCACCCAGGACCAGCCGGCCGGCGGCATGGAGATCCAGTTCAACGTCACCTCTCACCGGGATTTCGTGGAGGCCGTCAGGGACCCCAGCCGGTACGACACGCTGCTGGTGCGCGTCTCCGGCTACACCGCCTATTTCAAGGACCTAAACCCCCAAATGCAGCAAGAGATCATCGATCGGACTGAGTACCGCCTCTCCACCGGGCAGGCGGTGCCGTACGAGCCTCTCCCGCTGTCCAAAGGAGCCGGCCATGCCTAAACCGTTCACTAAACCCGCCCTGCGTCTTGCCTCCTTCTTCCTTCCAGAGCGCATCCAGGAGTTCCTGCTACCGTCTTTCTGCAAGCCCTTGCGTAACCAGTTGTGCGGCGCGCTGACGGATCAGTTCCTGGAGTTGCTGCTGCGGGGCATGGAAGTGACCTTTGCGCTCTCGAAGAGCTATCGCAGGAACATCGAGGCTTTCCGGGCGACCTACGTCTTCAAGACCAGGGACGGCACGGTCGGCGTCTCGGCGGTGTTCGACAACGGCAACATGACCGTCGATCCCCAGGCCCGGCCGGCCTGCGACACGCTGGTCACTTACAAGGACGCCCCCGCGCTGTCCTCTTACCTGCTGTCGCAAGACCAGGACACCCTCGACTCGATCCTGGCCGCCTCCGTCGAGGTGGAGGGGAATCTGAATAACATCTACAAGTATGGCTACCTGGTCAGGGAGCTGATGCGGCGGCTGGGCGCGGCGTAATGGAGACGCGCCGGCCGCTCATCGTGGAGGTCAAACGCGGCAGCCTGGAGGACGGCCCGGGCATGCGGACCGTGGTGTTCTTCAAAGGCTGCCCCCTGCGCTGCGTCTTCTGTCACAACCCCGAGGCCCAGGAACTGGAGCCCGAAATCGCCTTCGCGGAGGAGCACTGCCTCCGCTGCGCCGCCTGCGCTGAAGTCTGCCCACTAGCGGTCATCGATCTCCGATCTCCTTCCCGCATCGACCGCAGCCGCTGCGACCGCTGCGGCCTGTGCGTGCCGGCCTGTCCCGGCAAGGCGTTGCGGCTGATCGGCACATACTGGCCGGTCGAGAAGCTGGCCGAACTGCTCTTGCGAGACGCTCCTTTCTATCGCCATTCCGGCGGCGGGGTGACCTTATCAGGAGGCGAATGCACGATGTTTCCGGATTACGTCCGGTCCCTGCTCAAGATCCTCAAGGCCCGGCGGATCCATATCACGCTCGAAACCTGTGGCTGGTTCGAATACCAGGCGTTTGCCCGCCAGATCCTCCCCTACCTGGACCTCATCTTCTTCGACCTCAAGATCATGGACCCCTTGGCGAGCCTCAGGCATGTGGGACGATCGAGCGAGAGGATTCTGGACAACCTCCGCAGTCTGCTGACAGAGAGGTCCGTCGAGATCCGCCCCCGGATTCCACTGATCCCGGGGGTCACCGACAGCCGCGACAATCTGGCTGCCATCGTCGATCATCTCTGCCGGCTCGGCGCCCGGAGCGTTTCCCTGTTGCCCTATAACCCCCTGGGCCTGGCAATGTACGCCCGCCTGGGCAGACCGGCGCCCGATCTGCCGCCGGGCTTCGCCAAGCCGGAGCAGGAGAAGCGGCTGGTCGAGATGGTCCGCGAGATTATCGCCGGTTCCCTGGCCGCAGCCTGACATGCAGTCATGCTATCATGCAATCGAAGGGCACCAAGGTGGCGGTTCAACTCAAGACCATCGGTTCCAGCGGACAGATCTCGCTCGGTAAGCAGCACGCTGGGCGAACCGTCACGGTGGAACAGATCGAAGAGGGAGTGTGGCTGTTGAAGGCTTCACGGGTTATTCCAGAGAACGAGCTGTGGCTCCACCGCCCGTCTGTCAAAGAGGCGCTCAGCCGAGCCATCCAGTGGGCGGAAAAGAACCCGCCCAAGGCGTCCAACCTGGATGCGCTGGAACGCAAGCTCGCCAGGCGCCGGTAGCCTGTCTCCCAGTCGTCGCCTATGGCTCGCGTCCTGCTGGACTTGAACAATCCGGTCTTCCAGGAGGCTTGGTTTGCCTTGGGGCATCAGGAGGCGCTGGCTGTTCTGGCCACGCTGAGGAAGATCCACCGGTTGGAGTGGGACCAGCTTTATCGAGACCCCGGACTGCGCTGGGAAGCGATTCTCTCGCGGCGTGGGCCGGGCGGACAGCGCATCTACAGCCTTCGCGTGACACAACGCGTGAGGGCCGTCGCTTATCGGGACGGCGATTTCTTACGTTTCCTTTCCCTCCATCCTGAGCACGATTCGGCTCATGGATGACCCCGTTTCACAGCGGGGCTCAGAACTCAATCCGAAGGAGCAACTGGATCTGGCGGGCGGTCTCGTCGAAGGGCGTGAGCGCGGGGAAACCTGAGCGCCGACCACGGCGGCCGTAGAGGGCCAGGCCGAAGGTTTCCGAGTCCAGGAAGGGGTCAGGGTTGTTCAGGTTGGCGTGGTTCAGAAGGTTGAAGGCGTCGGCGCGGAAGGTGACGCTCAGGCGTTCGCCCGCGAAGGGCAGGCGGAACGTGCGGCTCACTGACAGGTCGATGTTGAACAGGCCGGGGCCGCGGAAGGCGTTGCGCCCGGTGTTTCCAAGTGCGCCGGGAGCGGGCGGGGTGAAGCTCGCCGCATCCAGAAGCTGCCTGCCGCCCTGGGCCGGGCCATCAACCGTGGCGCGCCCGATCAGATCCGCGCGGTTGTTCAGAATGACCTCGGCGCCGGGCTCGGAGGCGAACACCGTATAGGGAAACCCGGAACGTAGAGCCGCGATCTGGGCCACCTTCCACTGGCGCAGCGGCCCGGGCAGGTCCCACATCGAGTAGAACACCAAGTTGTGGCGCTGATCGAAGTCGGAGTTGCCGCGGTCGGCCCGGCTGTCGAACTGGCGCGAGAAAGCCGCCTGCACCGGCCGGCCCGCGCCCGGCGTGTTGCGCGTAAAGTCCAAATTGAAGAAATCCCCCGCCAGCGGCTCGCTCTGGTTATCCAGGGTGTGGCTCCAGGTGTAGGCGGCATGAAACTGCCGCGGGCCGTTGCGGTAACGCGCCACCACCCTCAGCCCGTGATACGTCGAACTGCCCTGGTTGCCCCGGTAGGACACATAAGGCAACGCCGGGTTCCAGGGGCTCAGCGCGCCCGGCCGGTTGATCAGGTCCGTGGTGATCAGCTTGCGGCCCAGCGTGCCCGTGCCATTGACCTCGATGAACAGCGCGTCGGACACCTGGCGCTGGAGCCCCACGAAGTAGCTCTGCGCGTAGGCGTCACGCAGGCCGGGCTGATACGCCGTCAGGTTTGGGAAGTCCTGTGGAAACGATTTACCCCGCTGGGCGGCCAGCACGTCCGCGCGCGGCGCCAGGTAGTCGATGGCGCGCGAGCCGGGGGAGAACAAGGCTAGGACGAAGCTGTTGCTGCGGATGTTCTGCCAGAGGTTGTCGAAGGGGCGGTCGTAAAAGATGCCGTAGGAACCGCGCAGCAGGGTGCGCCGGTCCTGTAGCGGCCTAAAGGAAAAACCGAAGCGCAGGGCAAAGTTGTTGGCGTCGGCGTCGTAGAGCTGATCGTCGCCCGGCTTTAGGCGGGACCGCACCAGGCGCTCCGCGAGGCTGCCACCGCTGCCCAACTCGACCAGCGTGTCCTTTTCGGCGCCCGTGTTCCGCGGCGCTCCGAAATACTCGTAGCGCACACCCGCATTCAGAAAGAGGCGTGAGGAAACCCGGAAGCTGTCCTGTAGGAACGCGGCGAATTGGTGGTTCGAGTAGCGGCGGTCATAGCGCGGGATGGCCAGTTCCGGCAGTTCCTGCCTCGCAACCGCGATCCCGAACAAAGAGGGCTGGTCGAGGATGAACTCGAAGTAGGTGGGGAACAGGAAAAGCCCGTCCCGCCCCGCGGTCAGGTATCCATCCAGCGATCGCAGCAGAACAGTAGCACCACTTTTCAGGATGTGCCTGCCGCGCACCGACTGCACGTTGTCCACGATCTTGAGCGTGCGGTTATGGTTGCGGTAGCTGTAGAAAGCCGGGCTGCCGGGCAGCACTAGGCCGTCCGAGACCGCCAGTGACGGAATCTCCGGGTGCGGGCGGTCAAAGCGGAGATCATCCGAGTTCCATCCGGCGCGTAGCTCGTGCGTCAGATTGCCGGTGAGCGAACTCAGCACCGACACCATAACTGCCGTCGAGTTCTGGCGCAGCGGCGTGCTGAAATCTTTGTAGGGCGTCCAGATGAAGTCCGGCCGCTCCAGCCTGGCGATCGAAGTGCGCGCCAGCAGCCGGTGCTTCCCGCCAGCCAGTGGAGCGTCTGCACGCAGCGTGGCCAGGTAGCGATTCAGGGTTACCGGAGGACTGAACTCGAGCTCCGCCACCGGGAGGTTGCGCACGGTGACCGGCGGCGCCGGGTACTGTTCGAGCAGCCTGCGGGCCACGCTGCGCGGCGCGGTGAAGTCGCCGAACCGGGTGGTAGGCAGAAGTAACCGCACCGGATCCTGACACCCAGCATTGCGCAGGTACTCGAGATTCCCGGAAGCGAACACTCGCTGCGGCGCCACCGGCCCGCCCAGCGCCAGACCGCGGTAGGACTCGCGCAGCTTGTTGCGGCGGAGGCCCGCCAGGTTCTCCTGGAAGCCGTTGGCGTTGAGCGCCTCGTTCTTGATGTAGGTGTAGCCGGAAGCGTGCCAGCGCGCGCCCCCGGCGCGCGTGATGGCGTTGGCGAGGTACCCGCTGGTGCGCCCGTATTCGGCCGAGAAGTTGTTGGTCGAGATCCGGTACTCCTCGACCATCTCCGGCGACACCGTCACGCCCGGCCCGGTGACCAGATAGTTGTTGTTCTCGACCCCGTCCATCAAGAATCCGGAAGCGGAGGGCCGCTGGCCGCCCGCGGACAGGCCCAGCCCGCGCGCCGTGGTGGTGTCCGCGGTGACGCCGGGCTGCGTAACCAGGAAGGTGTAAACGTCGCGCCCCGCCAGCGGCAACCGCGACAGCACGTCCGAGTCGATGACTTGCGAGACGGTTGCCTCCAGATTGCCCAGCTCGCCCCTGAACCGCTCCAGTTCCTGCGAGCGGCTGGTGTCCAGGTCGGGTCCATAGAAGGTCACCACCGAGCGCGTGCCCGGCAGGACCACGCTGCGGTACTGTCCCTGTTCCCAGACGTCCTCCAGCGGCCGCAAGCGGAAGTCGAGCTCCAGAAACCCCGCCACCGGCAGACGCAGGTCATGGAGTTCCCGCGGCTGGTAGCCGTTCGCGCTCACTCGCAGCCGGTAGGCGCCGGGCGTCAGCGACGACAGCGTATACATCCCTGCGGCGTCGGTGGGCACGGAACCGCTGGCGCGGCTCTCGGAGCGTTCGTAGGAAACCGCCGCGCCGGCCACCGGGATGCCCTCTCTGAGATCGGTCACGCGGCCGAAGATCACACCCTGCGTGCTCTGCGCAGAGAGAACGAGTGCGGCAACAAGGAGACCCGCGAGCGCGCGAGCGATCTCGTGCATGGGGCGGCTCTGGTAGTATACCAGTCAACCTATTCTTCAGTCGTCTGCCCTCCGGCAACAGAAGCTGGGCAAGAGAGTGTTCTTCCGCGCTGACGCTGCCTGTGCAGACCGGAGACCTGCGCGGCGCTGAAGGAGCGGGGTGTGGATTGAGCCATTCGGCTTCCATCTGCCGGCAGCCTGGAGCGGGACATAACCGGCCAATCTCTGCCCGATGGACAACCCAGTCTGAATCAGACATTTATGCCCCGGCGTTAGGGCGTTGGATGCGCCGTCGTCATGATCCGAGTGCCGAGCTGATGTCTGCGGTACACGCACTTCGGGAACCCACACGTACCTGGCCATGGCGGCCAGGGGTGAGTTTCGAAATGCCGGGGTCCGCCAGGAAACTCAGCGTGCCTCAACCTATCGAAAATTCTCGACCATGTACAGATCGCCATACCGGGCCTCGTCGGCCGCAAACCATAGCCAGCGGCCGTCCGGAGAAACGCTCAGGCCCTCTCCAAACCTCTTTTCGATCCGGCAGATCGATTCTGATTTCCCGGTCGCGAATCTGTACAGCCACAGCTCGAACCACTTCTCCGGGTCGGGCGAAGAAGCGTAGTAGATGCCTTCCGGGCGGACCGCGTAGTTGTGGCACGTTCCCAAACCCCGGAACGCTCCCACCTGGCTCTCCGGCCCGCCTCGAACCGGAACCTTCCAGACACCGGACCGCAGCCCGGTCCCGCACAAAGAAAACTGTCGTGCCGTCCGGCGATTCCACCGCGCTGTAACCGCCGCCATTCGTAACCTGAACCGCTGCCGCATCAGTCCCGTCCACCGGCGCCTTCCAGATCTGAAAAGATCCGGAGCGGTTGGATGTGAAATAGATCCACTTGCCGTCGCGAGACCAGCTTGGAAAGACATCCCTCGCCGGATCCTGGGTCAACCGCCGCGCCGCGCCGCCTCCGGCCGGAACAATGCAGACGTCATCATTGCCCTCGTTCCGGCATTCGAAGACGATCTGGTTTCCGTCCGGCGACCAGCGCGCGGGTCCCGGCCATGGTCCTCCGATCTCGGCGATATCGATCGGATTGGCGCCATCGGAGCCGGCGACCCAGACTCGTCGCCCTCCCAGGCGATCGGATATGAACGCCACTCTTTTCCCATCCGGCGAGATCTCGGGATTGGAGTCCGAGGCGCTCGACGACACGATTCGCTCGAGGTGCTTGCCGCCGGGCAGGTCAACCCGCCAGATACCAGAATTCATCCCGTGGTCCGAATAAGCCAGCCGGTCCCCACGTGCGGAGATCGCCCATCCCATCGCCAATCGGCCCCAGAGACTCGACCCGTGATGCGGGGCGGGACCCCTCCTGCGGAACCCGCCACAACTCCCTCACACCTTCGCCGCCGGAGATGTAGAGCACTTCCCGGCCATCGCCGGTCCACATCGGGTTTCTCGCGCCGTCAAGCTCTCTGGTGAGTTGCCTCGGTTCCCCCCTCGGCCGGTAACCCGGACCAAGCGGCAGAACGTACACATTCGGGATTCGTCCTGTGGATGTGCGCAGGAAGGCAAGTCTCCGTCCATCCGGTGTGATTGCCGGGCAGCAGTCGCCTGCCGCGCCCGCGACGGGCTGGGTGAGGGGCCGGATCTCCAAGTTCTCAACCGAGGCGAGCGCCAAGGCCGCGGGAGCGTTCGGACTCGGGGTATACACGGTGACAATCCATTTGCCGTCAGGCGTCCAGCAGAGGCCCGGCGCATTGGCCCCGGGCTGAAGGGGAATGCGGAATTGCAGGATTCTGCGTTCCGAGCCGCCGAGTGCCGGCACGGTCATGACATCCACGTTAGGTGTCCCGCGCACCCACCGCCAAAACGCAATCATGCGGCCGTCCGGGGACCACGCCGGCCAACCGTCCACACCCGGATGAGTTGTCAATCGCAGCGGCTCGCCGGTATCCAGGAACTTGACGTAGATATCGTAGTTGTCCTGCTTCTCGCCATTCCAGGAAAACGCTACCTGCCTGCCGTCCGGAGAAAAGGCGGGCTGTCGCGCCTGCCCGGGATAACTGGTCAGCCGCACCACCCGGAGCGGAGCAGCGGGAGCTTTCGGCCGGGCAAAGCGCCAGACCATGGCGCCACCGGCTGCCAGAATGAGAACCAGGCCAGCCACCCAAAGCACCCGCGAGCGGTTCCGGCCGGCGCTCACCGCCAGGCCTGGCTCCGCTTCCTTCTCCACCGGAGGCGGCGGACTCTGGCGCAGCCAGGCGTCGAGTTCGGACTTATAGGCGTACACCGGACTGCCCTTCAGCCGCCCCTTCGCCCGCCGGTAGACAGGCAGCCCCCCGGTTTCCTCCCAGCGCTGAACGGTCCGGACATCCCGATTCAGGTAGCGCGCGATCTCTTTCCAGGAATCGAGGCGTTCGCGGACGAACGGCACCATCTTTCGCGGCTGGGGATGGGGTGTGGCCATCGCTAACCCCTATCTGATTGTAGGCCAGGGACCGGGTCGCTTCAATCCCTCGCCACCGCAAACGACGCCGCAGGGCAAGAAACGTCATCGAATCGCACGCCATTTCTTGCCGCTTTACGGGCGCCAGCCGCCGGGGCAAGATCTTTGTGGGATACAGAAGCATGGGTAACCGAAACATCGTGTGCGCGGGCTTGGTGTTGCTGGGCCTCTGCTCCGCGCCCCAATCCGCCCAGCCGCCGGGATTTGGCAAACGCGTCGTTCAGGTTGGCAGGACCCTGGGCGCCGAAAGAACCGAAGCTGCATTGAGCGTCAAGGCGATTGCCGCGGGCTCCGAACACAGCCTCGCTCTGGCCTCGGACGGGACGGTCTGGGAGTGGGGAGCGAAGTGGGGAGCCCAGTTTGCCGGGCTCAGGAGTAGCCACGCCGCAGTCAACGCCGGTCGAGGTGGGTGGGCTTAGCGGGGTGGTGGCGGTGGCTGGAGGCGGTCTTCACAGTCTGGCGGTGAAGGGTGACGGGACGGTCTGGGCGTGGGGACAAAATGCGTCTGGCCAGTTGGGCGATGGAACCACCACCGATCGGGCGACGCCGCTCCAGGTGAGCGGGCTCAGTGGGGTGGTGGCGGTCGCCGCGGGCTGGGAGAATTTTCAGCGTGCTCACAGTCTGGCAGTGAAGAGCGACGGGACCGTCTGGGCATGGGGGTGGAACGCATCTGGCCAGTTGGGCGATGGAACCACCGCGGATCGGTCAACGCCCGTGCAGGTCAGCGGGATTACCGGGGTCATGGCCGTCGCCGCGGGCCAGTCCCATAGCCTGGCGCTAAAGGGCGACGGGACGGTCTGGGAGTGGGGTCGCCAGTTGGTCGATGGAAGAGAGAGGCCTCGTTCGACGCCGGTGCAGGTCAGCGGGCTCACCGGGGTGGTGGCGGTCACCGAGGGTTCCAGGCCCAGTCTGGCGTTGAAGGGCGATGGAACGGTCTGGGAGTGGGCGTGGGACCGGCCGACGCCGGTGCAGGTGAGTGGGCTTAGCGGAGTCGTCGCGGTCGCCGGGGGCGGCGGCCACAGTCTGGCGTTGAAGGGCGACGGGACCCTCTGGGCGTGGGGAGCGAACTATAGCGGCCAGTTGGGCGATGGAACAGACACGCCGCGGGCGACGCCGGTCCAGGTCAGCGGGCTCAGCGAGGTAGTGGCGGTCGCAGCCGGCGGGGTCCACAGTCTGGCGTTGAAGCGTGACGGGACCCTCTGGGCGTGGGGAGCGAACTATAGCGGCCAGTTGGGCGATGGGACAATCATCTACCGGTCAACGCCGGTCCCCCTGAGCGGGCCCACCGGGGTGGCGGCAGTTGCCGTGGGCGGCGAACTCAGTCTAGCGTTGAAAGGTGATGGGACCCTCCGGCAGTGGACGTGGAACCAGTCAACGCCGGTCTCCCTGAGCGGGCTCACTGGGGTGGTGGCGATCACTGCGGGCTATTCGCACGTTCTGGCGTTGAAGGGCGACGGGAGCGTCTGGGCATGGGGGCGGAACGAAACCGGCCAGTTGGGTGATGGAACAGTCACGGACCGGACGACGCCGGTCCAGGTGAGCGGGCTCAGCGGGGTGGTGGGGGTCGCAGCGGGCTATGCTCACAGTCTGGCGTTGAAGGGCGACGGGACCGTCTGGGCGTGGGGAGGCAATTGGGGGGGCCAGTTGGGCGATGGAACCAACATGAACCGGTCAGCACCGGTTCATGTGAGCGGGCTCACCGGGGTGGTGGGGGTCGCTGCGGGCTATACGCACAGTCTGGCGGCGAAGGGTGATGGCACGGTCTGGGCGTGGGGCGGCAACGACTTGGGCCAGTTGGGTGATGGAACGAGCACACATTACCGGTCAACGCCGGTCCAGGTGAGCGGGCTTAGCGGGGTGGTGGCGGTCGCCGGCGGTCACGAATACAGTCTGGCGGTTAAGGGCGATGGGACCGTCTGGGCGTGGGGATGGAACGTATACGGCCAGTTGGGAGACGGGACCACCGCTCTATGGCGGACGACGCCGGTCCAGGTAAGTGGGCTGAGCGGTGTGGTGACAGTCGCAGCGGGCTGGGCTGAAATCCCGTTTACTACGGCTGGTTACAGCCTGGCGGTGAAGGCCGATGGGACGGTTTGGGCCTGGGGGTGGAACGTACACGGCCAGTTGGGAGATGGAACCACCACGAGTCGGACCACGCCGGTCCAGGTGGCCGGGCTTAGCGGCGTCAAGGCGGTCGCCGGCGGTGGCGGATACAGTGTGGCGGTGAAGCGCGATGGGACGCTGTGGGCGTGGGGGTGGGACAGCTCCGGCCTGTTGGGTGGCGGAACCACCACGTACCAGCCGACGCCGGTACAGGTGGTCCCCCTCGGTTCGCCAGTATGGGCGGGCACAGTGGTGGTGAGCGCGGTGGTGAATGCGGCCAGCTTCCGCGCCGGTCCCATCGCGCCCGGCGAGATCGTAACCATTTTCGGAAAGGACATGGGACCGCCTGCCGGTCTCAGCGGGAGGCCGAACGCGGCGGGCTTGTTCGAGAGCACGCTGGGGCAGACCAGGGTTCTGTTTGACGGCGTGGCCGCACCCATACTCTTCGCTCGGGCGGACCAGGTGACGGCAGTCGCGCCCTACCCGCTGGCCGGCAAGCGCACCACGGAGGTTCAGGTCGAGTATCGCGGGGTGAAATCCAGCCCGCAGACCCTCACCGTGGCGGAAAGCGCGCCTGGGATCTTCTCGATGGGCGCCACCGGCTCCGGCCAGGGCGTCATCCTCAATGAGGAGGGCAGCCTGAATTCAGCCTCGAAACCCGCGCGCAGAGGCTCGATGGTGACGCTGTTCGCCACCGGCGAGGGGCAGACCTCGCCGCCAGGCGTGGACGGGAAGGTTGCGGCAGGCCCGATGCCGCGACCCGTGCTGCGGGTCTCGGTGCTGATCGGCGGACAGGAGGCCCCGGTGTACGACGCGGGCTGTGCTCCAGGGCTTGCGGGCGTGCTGCAAGTGAGGGCGTGGGTTCCCGGGCCAATCGCGCCCGGACCCGCGGTGCCGGTCACGCTGGTGGTGGGCGAGGCGCGTAGCCAGGCGGGCGTGACCATGGCGGTTCAGTGAGTCAGGCGAACCCATCCAAACCCCAGAATTCCCCGCTCCGGCCTTGCCACTCAGCCGGGCGGGGTGTATGCTTAGTTCGCGGAGAAGCCAACAGGATGTGGCGCCTGCCCGCGATCTGCGTGGCCCTACTTCTGCTCTGCCGGATGGGCACACCCCAGGTCGCCACCGCGCGCCTCGGAGGGTGTGGTCCAGGATGCCTCCGGGGCGGTTGTGCCGAGCGCCAAGGTCTCGGTCGTCAATACTCGGACCCAAGCACGGATGGAGACGTACCGTCAACGCCGAGGGCTTGTTCGTGTTCCCGTCCTTACAGCCCAGCGTCTACACGCTCAGCGTCGAGGCCGCGGGGTTCCGCAAGACGGTGGTGTCCAACCTCGAGCTGAACGTCTCCGACTCGGTAAATCAAACCGTCAAGATGGAGGTTGGCGCCGTCACCGAGAGCGTGACGGTGACCGCCAACGAGGTCCGCGTGCAGACCGCCGATGCCCAGATCGCGCGCGCCACCACGCTGCGGGACATCGATGTGCTTCCGCAACTCGGGCGTTCGCCGATGAACCTGACCATCTTCAACCCGGGCGTTCAGTACAATCCCGGCAGCACCGTGTTGTCCGGCAGCGTTAACGGCGCGCGCAAGGGATCGAGCAACTCCACCCTGGACGGCATCGATATCAACGACAGCCAGGTGCCGTTCCTCGGCCTATCGAACACGGCGATGAACACGGATTCGGTCGAAGAATTCCGGATGGTCACCAGCGGCGGAAAGGCCGAGTACGGCCGCAGCGCGGGCGGCCAGATCGAGCTGATCACCCGATCGGGCACCAATACGTGGCACGGCAACGCCTTCGAGTACTTGCGCAATACGGTGTTCAACGCCAATACGTTTTTCGGCAACCTCTCGGGCCTCGATCGCCCCGTGTTCATCCAGAACAGGTTCGGAGGCTCGCTGGGCGGGCCGATCCGCCGCGACCGTACTTTCATCTTCGGCAACTTTCAGGGCACGCGCACCGCGCGGCAGATCGTACGCAACCGGCTCGTCCTGACGCCGGAAGCCAAGGCGGGATTGTTCCGGTGGAGGCCCCCCGGCAGCGCGGAAATCCAGACCTTCGACATCGTCGGCAACGACCCGCGCGGCAAGGGTATCGACCCGCAGGTGGCCGGAATTCTCAAGCTGCTGCCCAACCCCAACAACTACGAAATCGGCGACGGGTTGAACACGGCCGGGTTCCGCTTCAACAATCCGGCGATTTCTTCCACCGACGACGGCTCCGACGACCAATTCACCATTAAGGCCGACCACAATCTTTGGAATGGACACCGCGATCTTCTTCCGCTGGGCCTGGGTCACACCCCTTGGGCATCGACAGCATCACTGGCGTCGATGCCAGCTTCCCCGGCCAACCGCACGGCACCCAGGGTGGCCGGCGCTGGGCCTACTCGATCGGCTCGGACTGGGCGATCACCACCCGCCTGGTGAACGAACTGCGCGTAGGCTATAAGTTCTACTCCTGGGAATGGACCAAGCCCGCTCGCTTGCACGGCCCCATGCTGGTAGCCAATTCTTGGTACAACCCGCTCAATCCCGCATTCGGCCAGAGCTGGGAACCCACGGTGCGACACATCGCCGACAACTTCACCATCGTCCACCGCAGGCACACCTTCAAAGGGGGCGTGGATTTGCGCTTTACCAGGCAGTGGACCTCCAGCGACGCCGGCATCTGGCCCAACGTCACCTTCGCGACCAGTTTTGGGAATGCCCCGCCGGCTAGCATCGGCCCTTCCGGTGCCACCCTCATCTCCCCCACTGACCGCCAGCGCTTTGAGAACCTCTATAACGACCTGCTGGGCCGCATGAACCTGGTGACGCAATCCTTCTACAGCGACCTGGAGAAGTTTCAGCCGGCCGGCACTCCCCGCGTGCGCGACCACAGGTTTCATGAATACGGCTACTTTTTCCAGGACGACTGGAAGCTCCATCCGCGCCTGGTCCTCAACCTCGGCCTGCGCTACGAGTTCTCCGGCGTGCCTTTTGAAGCCAACCGCGTCCAGGGCACCGTGGACAAGGCCACTCTCATCAACGCCGCCGCCCGCATTGCCGATCTCACCATCCAGCGCAGCAGCCGCTGGTACAACAACGATTTCAACAATTTCGCCCCGCGGGTTGGGTTCGCCTGGGACCTCACCGGAGGCGGCAAGACAGTCCTCCGCGGAAGCTGGGGCATCTTCTACGACCGGCTCATGGGCGCCACCACCAACTCCGTGGACGCCAACACGCCCGGCTTCACGCAGAACGTGCTCGTGTATCCGAACTCGGCGGGCGCCGACGTTCGCGTGAGCGACGGCATCCCGCTGCCTCAGCCCTCCGCCGTCCCCTGAGTTGCGTCCGCCGACCGACCGCACGAACACCATCTTCCTGTTCGCCCCTAACCTTCGCACCGGCTACGTGCAACAGTACAGCCTCACGCTCCAGCGGGAGGTCTTTCGCAACACCGTCGTCGAGGCAGCTTATGTGGGCACGCATGGAATCAAGCTGTTCATGGATCTCAACCTGAACCAGCCGCGCATTTACGAGGATTTCCTCGCCGCGTTCCGCGAGCTCCAGGCCTTTCGCGCGAGTGGGACTCCTGTTTCCGCCTCCAACACGCTCGTCCGCATCTTCGGTACAACGGCAGCGGCTATCACCAGCATCGGAAGCAACGTCATCGACCAGGGCGCCGTGGGCAGCGCGGCCGATTCCCTGGATCGCACCAACTACTCCCGCTATGCCGCCGCCGGGGTATCCGACTTCTACCTTCGCAATTTCCCCCAGTTCAACCAACTGGTCGTCGGCACCAATGACGGCCGCTCCTATTACAATTCCTTTCAATTGAGCATGCGGCGGCAAGCGGGCGCCTTGAAGTTCGTCGCCAACTACACCTTTTCGAAGTCCATGGACAACATCACGGTCGAGGGCAATGGCTTCACCAGCCCCATCGACAACTTCAATGTCCGGCTCAATCGCGCCCGCGGCGACTTCGACATTCCGCACGCGTTCAACTCGAGCTTCATCTACACGCTGCCCATCGGCAAGGGCCGCCGCTTTGCGGGCCATGCCCCGCGCTGGGTGGACTCGGCCCTCGGCGGCTGGGACGTCGGCCTGCTGGCCATGTGGCAGAGCGGCCGGGTGCTCACTTACCTTTCCGGCCGCGCCACCGGCCCAACCACCAACAGCAGCTACGTGAACTACGCGGGCGACCGCAATGTCGGCCGCGTGATGCGCAAAGGCGACGGCGTCTACTGGCTCACTCCAGAGGAAATCGGCCGGTTCTCCTACCCTGTCGCTGGCGAGATCGGCACGGGCGGCCGCAACGCTTTCCGCGGGCCGCGATTCTTCGACGTGGACATGTCGCTGGTGAAGAAGTTCAAGGATCACCGAGCGGTACGCGGTCTCATTCCGCGCCGAAGCTTACAACCTGTTCAACAACGCCGAACTTCGCCGCGCCAAACGCCAACCTGTCTACGCTCGCCTCTTTCGGCAAGCTCTCCAGCATCGTGGGCAACGCTCGGATTCTCCAAATGGCCCTGCGGTGCGACTTTTGAGCGAGGCTCACGCCCAAGTTCGGATCTACCGGCCGCGCTTCCTCCAAGATCGCGTCGGGTCAGGCGCGGCTTGACCCCGGTGCCGCGGCAGCGGCCCGGGCAAGCTCGAAACTGCGGTCAGAACTGCTAACGTTTCGCACCGCCGTCCGTCACCCTTAGAATAGAGGCAAGCATGAGACGGATCCGGTTCGCAGTTCGCACCCTGAAGAAGACTCCCATCCTGACGTTGGTGGTGGTGCTCTCCTTGGGGCTGGGCATCGGCGCCAACACGGCGATTTTTTCACTGTTCTATCAGATGATTCTCCGTTCGCTGCCGGTGGAAAGGCCCGAAGAGCTGGTCCTGCTGAGTTCGCCGGGGGACTTCAAGAGTGGCCGCAGCTCGGCCGACGATGCCGGCGGCATGGACTCGATCTTCAGTTACCGGATGTTCCGTGAACTGGAGAAGCGTCCCCAGGGCGTCACCGCGGTCGCCGGCTTCCGCAGCATCGGCGCGAACCTGAGTTTCCAGAATCAGACCGTGAATGGCGGCGCCACGCTGGTTTCGGGCGCCTATTTCCCGGTGCTCGGCGCCAAGCCGCTGTTCGGCCGGCTGATCTGGCTCGAGGACGACGTGCACGGTGCTGGGAACGCGGTGGCCGTTCTGGGCTACGGCTACTGGAAGGACCGGTTGGGCGGACGGCCTGAGGTGTTGAACCAGCCCATCCGCGTCAACGGCCAGGTGTTCACGATCGTTGGGGTGACGCCGAGAGGCTTCACCGGCACAACCCTGGGCAGCGACCCGGACGTGTTCCTGCCCCTGTCCTTCAAGCCGCGCCTCACCCCGGGCTGGGACGGCACGGATCGCTACGACGACTACTGGCTCTATCTGTTCGCGCGGTTGAAGCCGGGTGGGACGCGTTTGCAGGCCGAGACGGGGCTGAACACCCTCTACGCCGGCCTCGTCGAGGACCAGGCCAAGACCATTCACGGCCGGGATGCCGCCTACATCCAGCGGTTTCTCAAATCCAGGCTCAGCCTGCGCGAGGGCAAGCAAGGGCAGAGTTCCATGCGGGAGGAGAGCCGGACCCCGCTCCACATCCTGATGGCGGCCACCGGGCTGGTTCTGCTGATCGCCATGGCGAACGCGGCCAATCTGCTGCTGGCGCGTTCGGCGCAACGCCGCAAGGAGCTGGCCATCCGCGCGGCCCTGGGCGCCAGCCGGCGAGACATCATGGGGCAGTTGCTCACCGAGGCCCTGCTGCTGTCGGCCGGCGGCGGATTGGCCGGGCTTGTCCTGGCCTCCTGGACGCTGAACCTGCTGCTGGCCGAAGTGGGGGGTGGCGAGACGCCCATCTACTTTCTCACCGCGCGGCTGGAATGGCCGGTGCTGCTGTTCAGCCTGGCGCTCGCGATGCTGACGGGGCTGCTGTTCGGGCTGCATCCGGCCTTCGAGGCAGCCCGGCACGGCGTGGCTGACACGCTCAAAGATGACTCCGGGCACGCTTCTTCCAGCCGCGGCTCGGCGCGGGTGCGGAAGCTGCTGGTGACCATGCAGGTAGCGGTTTCGGCCTTGCTGCTGATCCCCACCGGGCTGTTTCTGAAGAGCCTGGTCAATCTGCTGCACCTCGATCTGGGGTTGAAGACCGACAACCTCGTCACCTTCCGCATCTCTCCGGAATTGAACAGCTACAAGCCCGAGCAGAGCCGCGCCTTGTTCGAACGGGTCGAGGAGCAGATGGCGGCGATTCCGGGCGTGCGCAGCGTGACTGCCTCCATGGTCCCCTTAATTGCCGGCAGCAACTGGGGCAACAACCTGACGGTGGAGGGCTTCGCAAGCGGACCCCAGGCGGACACCTTCTCCATGTTCAACCTGGTAGGCGCCGGCTTCTTCGGCAAGATGGGCATCCCGTTGATTGCCGGACGCGAATTCACAGAGCGTGACAACCTGGCCGGGGGGAAGGTCGCCATCGTCAACCAAACCTTCGCCAAGCACTTCTTCGGGAGCGGCAATCCGCTGGGGCGCAAGTTCTGCCCCGGGCGGGGCAAGGTGACGCCGGATATCGAGATTGTGGGCGTCGTCAAAGACACCAAGTATTCGAGCGTGAAGCAGAAGCCGCCGCGTCTGTACTACACGCCCTGGCGTCAAAGCAAGGACACCGGCTCGCTTTCGTTTTACGTGCGAACGGCGCTGGAGCCGGTGCAGGTGATTCCGCAGGTCCGCCGCGTCATGTCCTCGCTGGACCGCGATCTGCCGCTCCAGGGTTTGCACACGCTGGATGACCAGATCCGGCAGAACATCATGGCCGACCGGCTGGTGCTCGAACTGGCCGCGGTCTTTGCGATCCTGGCCACGGTGATGGCGATGCTGGGCCTCTATGGCGTGATGGCGCACAGCGTGACGCGGCGGACGCGGGAGATCGGGATCCGCCTGGCTCTGGGGGCCGGCATCGGCCGGATCCGGCACATGATCATGCGGGAGTTGCTGGTGATCCTGGTGGCGGGCCTGGCGACCGGCGTACCGGCGGCCCTGGCCCTGGCGCGCCTGACCGAGAGCCAACTGTTCGGCGTCAAGTCGCACGACGGAATCGTGATTGCGGGCGCTGTGGCGGCGCTGGCCATAGCCGCGCTGCTAGCGGGATATTTCCCGGCGCGCCGGGCCACGCGGGTCAATCCGGTGGAGGCCTTGCGCTACGAGTGAACCGGCTGGCGTGGTGGCCAGCGGCCTCGAAGCCGGCTCGGCCATACGTACAGGAATCCTGTACAATTGATTCGAGGTGATGCTTTGGCCGTCGAAACGACATACACCAAGCTGCGTGACAAGCTCGCTTCGGTCCTGGACCGGGTCGTGGAAGACCAGGAAGTAGTCATTGTTCGTCGCCGGGGTTCGAGGGATGTGGCACTGATTCCGGCGGACGAACTGGCGGGACTGATCGAGACCGCGCATCTCCTTCGCTCCCCGAAGAACGCCCGGCGGCTGCTCACGGCCCTGCGGCGAGCCCGCACCGTCAGAGGGAAACCGGAATCCTTGGACAACCTGCGCCGCCCCCGCCGCCCTCCTCGTCCTCGCCGCCCCCCTCCCCGCACGGCCGGGGGAGAAGGACCTCCCCCCCGTCCAGCAGGTCGTCGTCGAGGACTTCGACGGCAACAGATCCCCGACGTCGCCGTCGGGCTCCCGGACCTCAAGGCGGGAAAGGTCAAGGAGGCCGGAGAGGTCCGCGTCTACTCCGGGAAGACCGGGGCCCTCCTCTGGAACCTCGCGGGCACCGAGGAGGGGCAGGTTTGCGGGGAGTCCCTCACCCTCGCCGGCGACGTGGACGAGGACGGGGCCCCCGACCTGGCCGTCGGCAACCCCTGGGCCAATCCGGTCCCCGCATCCCTCTTCCTCTCGGGGAGGACCGGGAAGGCCCACCACAGGTTCGGGAGCAACTTCCCCCTCTCCTTCTCCGAGCACCTCTACGGCTTCCACCTCGTGGATTGGACCGTGGGGGGGCGCCCCGCCCCGCAGTGGATCCTCCTCGCCCGGGCCGGACTCTCCGGGAGGTGGCATGGACAACCGGAAGGAGTCCTACTCCGCCTTCTTCGAGGAATCCCACGGCATGCAGTGCGACGCGCGGGCCGCGGGGGACTTCAACGGAGACGCTCCGGGACGCCGTCCTCTGCGCCTGGTCCGCGGACGTCGGGGGGAAGAAGGGTGCGGGGCTCCTCCGGTTCCTCTCCGGGGAGACCCTCTCGGGCGTCACGCAGCCGAAGACGGACCGCTACCTGGGCGAGGAAGTCGCCGGGACCCGGGAGAACGAGAACCTCGGCCTCCTCGTCGAGCCCGCGGGGGACTCGAACGGGGACCGCAAGGCCGACCTCCTCCTGGGGACCCGGGGGGACGGGAAGAAGAAGGGGGACTCCTGGACCCTGCGCGTCCTCTCGCCCCTCGACAGGGTGGAACTCGCCCTTCTCCGCGGGCCCGAGGGGGAGACCGTCATCGGGGGGGCGGCGGTGCTGGGGGACGCCGACGGGGACGGGACCCCGGACGTCCTGGCCGGCTCCCCCCAGCGCGGCCGAGGCATCGGGGCCGCGGCGCTCCTCTCGGGGAAGGACGGGAAGGTCCTCTGGACCGTGGACGGCACGGGGAGCGAGCGGTTCGGAGAGGGGGTGTACCGGGCGGGGGACGCGGACGGTGACGGGGTCGCGGAGGCCTGGGTGCTGGCGCCCGGCACCGCGACCAACGGGAAGAAGGGGAAGGGGTACCTCCGACTCCTCTCGGGGAAGACCGGGGCGGTGCTATCGACCTTGAACCCGCTGGCGCTGAAGTAGGGCGCGCCGACCCCGGGCGCGCCCGGCTCCGCCCCCGACCCCCGAG
>CAVRZY010000105.1:0-24434 GCA_963725415.1 uncultured Acidobacteriota bacterium
CAAGCTGGGATTTCCGGAGAGACGAAGATGGCACCATCCTTTTCAAGAACACTCGGCGCTCTCGTGCTCGCCATATTCCTTGCGTCTTGCGGAGGGGAAGGCCAGAAGCAACCGGCGGCCGCCGGCGGGGCACCTCCTCCTTCCGAAGTGGATGTGGTGACGGTCGCCATAGGGCGGCTGGCCACCATCACAAAGGATTTACCGGGGCGCCTGCAGGCAACGCGCACAGCGCAAGTGAGGGCGCGGCGACGGCGTCATCGAGAAGCGTTTGTTTGTCGAGGGAGGCGATGTCAAAGAGGGCGCCACGTTCTTTCGCATTGATCCGCGCAGTTATCAGGCGGCTTTGGATTCAGCCAAGGCGGATCTGCGGTGGCAAGGCTGACCCTGGAACGCTACCGGCCCTTGCCTGAGATCAAGGCGGTCAGCCGCAGGAGGTGAACCTGGCTGACGCGCGAGTACTGAAACAGGCGCAGTTGTGCAACGGGCGAACATGACTTTCTTCCAGATCAAGCAGGCCATCATGTTTGCGATCAACCCGCCGCCGATTCCGGAGCTCTCCTCTGCCGGCGGCTTTGACTTCCGGCTGCAGGATCGCGCTCGGCGTCGGCCGCGAAAAACTGCTGGAAGCGCGCAATGCCACACTGGGCATGGCCATGCAGAATCCGATGCTGGCAGGCGTTCGCCCCGAAGGACAGGAAGCCTTGCCGCAACTGTTGCTCGATGTCGATCGACGCAAGGCCGAAACGCTCGGCGTATCTATCGCCGATCTCAATGAGACCCTGGCCGCCAACAAGTTCCTGGAACAGCACATGGCCGCCTCGGATCTCGTCTCTATCATGGCCTTCTCCAACCAGCTCCAGGTCCTCCAGGACTTCACCGCCGACCGCGACCGGCTGGCTGAAGTCATCCGCAGTTTCCACATCGGCGAGGCGAGCGAGCTGGCGGCCGAAGGCGTGACCGCAGAGGATGAGAGCGCGCCCGACACGGGCGCCGCCTTCACCGCCGACGAGACCGAGTTCAACGTCTTCAACACTGACCGCAAGCTCAGCGCGCTCGAATCGGCAGCCAAGATGCTCTCCTCGCTGCCGGAGAAAAAAGCGCTGGTCTACTTTTCCAGCGGCGTTGGCAAGACCGGGGTCGAAAACCAGTCTCAGTTGCGCGCCACCGTCAACGCGGCCGTGCGGGCCAACGTTTCCTTCTATCCCATCGACGCCCGCGGGCTGGTGGCCTCGGCGCCCGCCGGCGACGCCTCGCAAGCCTCTCCAAGCGGCTCGGGCATGTACTCCGGCTCCGCCCAGCGCCAGCGCAGCGCCCGTTTCAACGATCAGCAGGAAACGCTCTACACTTTGGCAGCCGATACCGGCGGCAAGGCCTTGCTGGACAACAACGACCTGTCGCTCGGCATCCGCCAAGCGCAGCAGGGCGTTTCCAGCTACTACGTCCTGGGCTACTACAGCACTAACCCCGCCCTCGACGGCCGCTTCCGCCGCATCCGCGTGCGCCTCGCCTCCCAGCCCACCGCCAGACTGGATTACCGCTCCGGCTACTTCGCCCCCAAGCAGTTCCGGGATTACACCTCCTCCGACAAGGAGCGCCAGCTCGAAGAGGCCCTGCTCCTCGGCGATCCCATCACCGACCTTTCCCTCGCCCTCGAAGTCAACTACTTCCGCCTGGGCCGCGACCGCTACTTCGTCCCCGTGGCCGTGAAGATCCCCGGCTCGGAGGTCGAGCTCGCACGCAAAGGCGGCAACGAAACCACCGTTCTGGAGTTCATCGGACAGGTTCGCGACGCCAAGGGAAGCCTGGCCGGCACCGTACGCGACAACATCGAGGTCAAACTCACGGGCGACAATCTGGGCCAGTTGGGCCGCAAGCACATCCAGTATGACGGCGGATTCACCCTCACGCCGGGACAGTACACCCTCAAGTTCCTCTGCCGTGAAAACATCACCGGCAAAATGGGCACCTTTGAAACCAAGTTCATCGTCCCCGATGTGGGCGCCGAACAGCGCTATCTGCGCTTGAGCTCGGTGGTCCTGGCCAACCAGCGTGAGGCCCTTTCCGCCGCCGTCGGCGCGGCCGAGCGCAATAAGAGACTCCTGACCAATCACCCCCTGGTGCAGGACGGCTACAAGCTCATTCCCAGCATCACCAAGGTCTTCCGCAAGGACCAGGACCTGTACGTGTTCTTTGAAGTCTATGACCCCGGTACGGACCCCTCTCGCAAGACCCCTAGCGTGGCCGCCAGCGTCAGTTTCTTCCGCGGCAAGCTCCGGGCCTTCCAGTCGGAGACCGTGCGCGTCACCCAGGTCCCCGACCGGGGCAACATGATTGGCATGCACTTCCAGATCCCCCTGGCCAGCCTGCTCCCCGGCCAGTACATCTGCCAGGTCAACGTCGTGGACGAGCTCGGAAAAAGGTTCGCCTTCCGCCGTGCCCCCCTCGTGCTGCTGCCATGAACATGTAACCCGCCAGCGCCGCCGCGCATCGAGTTCCCAGAGGTAGCCTCATGCGAACCCTGCTGTTGTTGCTTTTTCTGGTCGCCGAGGCGTCGCTGTTCGCTCAGACTCCTCCCTATCCTGGAGGCTACCCTCCGGGCCAGCGCCCCTACCCCGGCTCACCTGGCGGCATCCCATTTCCCTGGCCGCGCCGGGGCAAGCAGGGCGGCCCCGAGACCAAGGGGCCCTCCGACCGATTGAGCAGTTTCAGCGGCACCCTGCGCAAGCTTGACGAAAAATCACTCGCAGTCGAGGCCGCCGACGGTAGGATCCTCGATTTCCAGCGCTCCGCCAAGACCAAGTTCTACAAGAATTCGCAAGAGATCAGTGCATCCGAGCTGGAGCCCGGCGATCGTGTCTCGATCGAGGCCCGGCAAGATCAGCAGGGGTATCTCTTCGCCGTCAATGTGTATCTTGACAAGCCCACCGCCAAGACCACCGTCGAAACCTCAACGCCAGCGCCTGCTCGCGATCCCGACGATCCTGGCCCGCCCACCTTGCGGCGCGGCATCCCGCCCAAGCGCCAGACCTTCACCACGCAGGAGGAGCCTCCTGCGCCAATCGCTCCCATCCGCGCGCCGGACCCACTGATCCAGAAGGCCCGCACCGCCGCCGAGTCCTTCTCCGAAAAGCTCCCCAACTACGTCTGCAAGCAGCACATGGCTCGCTTCGCCAGCACCGCTCATCCGGCCGACTGGAAGGCCGTGGACGTGGTTTCCGCCGACGTGGTTTACGAGGGCGGCCAGGAGAGCTACCGCAACCTCGCCATCAACGGCAAACCGGTCAAGAAAACCATGGAGCAGTTGGATGGAGCCTGGTCTACCGGAGAGTTCGGCACCATGCTGCGCGATCTGTTCTCCTCCGCCACCGCCGCGGACTTCCGCGTCTCCAGGGAATCCACCATCGCCGGCCTCCGCGCACGAGTTTACAGCTTCGAAGTCGAAAAGCCCCGTTCGCACTGGCGCGTGCAGGTCGCTTCCCAGTCCATCAACCCGGCTTACAAGGGCTCCGTCTGGATCGACCCCAGTAACACCCGAGTCCTCCGTATCGAGATGCAGGCCCGTTCCCTGCCCTCCCAGTTCCCCATGGACACGGTCGAATCGGCCGTGGACTACCAATACCTGCGCATTGGAACCGGCGAGTTCCTCCTTCCCGTGCATGCCGAAACCCTCAGTTGCCAGCGCGGATCCAACAATTGCAGCCGCAATACCATCGACTTCCGCAACTATCACAAGTACGACGCCCAGTCCAACATCACCTTCGACACCGCTACCCCCAACAAACCCTGACCCAACTCCTAAACCCCGATTTCCTTCTCCCCCGCGAAGATCCCGGTTCCCCGCGTTCAGCCGGTGCGGCAGGTCTCCGACCACTGCTGTCCAAATCAGACAGGCTTCGCCGGTTGCGGGCCCAAATCGCTCCCCGGCCCACCGCTGTAGTGTTTCCCTATCAACCCCAACACCTTCCTCGGTAGTTCCGCCTCTTTCACCAGCTTCAGTACCCCGGCCGCCACCCGGCTCATCACTCCGGTCCGCCGCAATTCTTCCTCGCTCATCGCCGTCCTTCCCAACTCGACCTCCTCAAAGTGTAAGCGTAGATGACAACATCCAGCTCGAGGTGCTCGATTCTGGTTCGCTGATGCCAAGCACGAGCACCCGACCGACAGGGAACTGAGTCTTTGGAATAATACAGAGTTATGCCCATAGATCCTTCGGCGGTCGTGGCCCCGACGGCCCGCATCCACCCTGACGCCGTCATCGGGCCCCAGACCGTCATCGGAGACTTCTGCGTCATCGAGTCCGACGTCAAGATCGGCGCCGCCTGCCGCCTGGAGCCCTGCGTCTTCGTCAAACGCTGGACCACTATGGGGGAGCGCAATGAGATCTCGGCTGGTACCGTCTTGGGCACCGACCCGCTCGACAAAACCTTCACCGGCGAGCGCAGCTACCTGCGCATCGGCAACGGCAACAAGATCCGCGAACACTACACCATCTCCCGCGGCACCCAACCCGAATCCGTCACCGAGATTGGCGACGACAACTACATCATGACCTCCGGTCACATCGCGCATAACTGCCGCATTGGAAATGGGACCGTGATCTGTAGTTGTTCCCTGCTGGCCGGCTACGTTGAGGTCGAGGACCAGGCCTTCATCTCGGGCGGCGTCTCCATCCACCAGTTCTCGAGAATCGGCCGCCTGGCGATGATCGCAGGAATGACGCGGGTGAATCGCGACGCCCCGCCCTTCTTCCTTTACGCCGGCCTTTACGTCAGACCTACCGGACTCAACCTGGTGGGCTTGGAGCGGGCCGGCTTCGGCCAGCAAGACATCGCCGCCCTCAAGACCGCCTACCGGATTCTGTACCGTTCCGGCCTCAAGCTCGAGGCCGCCCTCGCGCGCATCGAGACCGAAATCCCCACGGAGCACACGCTCCACCTGGTCCGATTCATTCGCTCCAGTGAGAGAGGCATCTGCCGGGAGTAACGCCTATGCGGATCACCTTCATCGGCTTTGGCGAAGTGGCATCCATCTTCTCGCAATCCATGCGGGAGCATGGCGCGCAGGTTGCGGCCTACGACCTGCTCCTCGATCGACCCCAGGAACAGGGGATTCTTCAGCGCAGGGTCCGGGCGGAGGGCATCGAGTTCGGCCTTCTGCCCAACGTCGTCGCCGGCGCCGAGTACGTGCTCTCGACCGTGACGACCCAGGCCGCCACGACCGTCGCGGCCGCCTGCGCCACGCTTTTGAGGTCCGGCCAGGTGTTTCTGGATTTGAACTCGACCTGCCCTTCCGTGAAACAGCAGGTGGCCAAAACCATCGCGCCCTCCGGCGCCGATTTCGTCGAGGGCGCAATCCTGGATGCCGTGGGCGCCGCCGGAGCCGCCGCCCATATCCTCACCGGAGGTCCGAAAGCCCGCGAGGCCGCCGCCACACTCTGCCGGCTTGGCCTCAACGCCCGCTTCTACACCCTTGACATCGGCCCCGCCTCGATGTTCAAAATGCTCCGCAGCATCTTCTCGAAAGGACTCGAGGCGCTTTTGCTCGAGTTGCTCATCGCCGGCAAGCGGGCCGGGATACTGGAAGACCTGTGGCAGGACGTCTCCGGCTTCATGGCCCGCAATCCGTTCGATCGCGTCGCGGCCAACTGGATCCAGACCCACGCCGTGGCGCACCAGCGCCGCTATCAGGAAATGCAGCAGGTTCTGGAGACCGTGCGCGAACTGGGGCTCGACCCCCTGATGACCGCCGCCACGGAGGCTTTCTTCGAGCGCTCGACTTCGGTTGGCCTTGCACAGGCCTTTCCGGAAAAGCCCGCTTCAATGCACGCGGTGATCGAGTTCCTCGAGCAGCGGCTCCGCGCCCTGTAGGGTCAAGAGGCCGCCCTGTCGGGCAGCGGAACCGGCTGGAAGCCTGTTCCCACTAAAGCAGGCGAAACTCGAGCACTACATCGGCCAGCGGGCCGGACCGGTAGCGCCATCTCTCGACGTTCTGCAAGGGATGGGATTCCACCTCATCGGCCGGACCGTAAACGATGTAGACCCGCATTTCCGATTTGACCACTTACTGATAACCTCTTGAGGCCTTTCGTCGCCTTTATCCATAGGGGTTTGAAGGCGATAAAGACACTCCGGAGGCCCACACCCAATGGGTGACAAACAAAACCAGCTCTTTCAGCTTTCTTTCAACGCTTCTCTGAAGAGCGATTTCCAGGGATCCCGAGTCACCTCCGACGGCGGCCTGATTCTCGTTCGCGAGTTGGACGAGCGTCTGGGCTTCGGCGATCTGATCCGACAGCACCTGACGGATCCGCGGCGGGGAAGAACACCCAGTTGCCCCTGGCTGATCTGCTGCGGCAATCGGTCTACGGCCGCCTGGCTGGATACGAAGACGTGAACGACGCCGAGCGGCTGTCCCAGGACCCCACCTTCCGGCTGATCGGCTCGGAGAAGATCTTCCGTCTGCGGACCCGTGACCGGGGGGAGCGCGGCGCCGCCCTGACTTCGCGGTTGCAATCCTTCGAGACGGAAATGCTGGCCGAAGAACAGAACTTCGCCGGCCTGACGCGGATCAACCGGGAGCTGATCGCCAAGGTGGAAGCCATCGGCTCGCCCCGACGAGTCGTGCTGGACATGGATTCCACCGAGATCCCGGTCTACGGCCAGCAGGAGCAGAGCGCCTACAACGGACACTTCGAGTCCACCTGCTATCACCCGCTGCTGCTGTTCAACCGCGAAGGCGATTGTCTGGCGGGGAAGCTGCGGCCCGGCAACGTGCATAGCGCGGACGACTGGACGGTGGTGCGCTACAAGGGCTTCCTGTACCAGGCGGCCAGTTGGAAGAGGGCGCGGCGGGTGGTAGCGAAGGTGAAGTTCCACGCCGGGGAACTGTTTCCCCGCCTCGGGTTCATCGTGACCAACCTGGAGACCGACAGCCGAGCGGTGGTGCGGTTCTACAACCAGCGCGCCACCGCCGAGCAGTGGATCAGGGAAGGCAAGCAGGCGGTTAAGATCACGCGGCTGAGTTGCCACCGATTCCGGTCCAACGAGGTGCGCCTGTGGCTGAGCGTGATCGCGTACAACCTGGGGAACCTGTGGCGGCGGCTGGTGCTGCCCAGCAGGATCGAGAAGTGGTCGCTGACGAGCTTGCAGCAACGGCTGGTGAAGACGGGCGGGCGGTTAGTGAAGCATGCCCGTTACTACTGGTTGATGCTGGCCGAGAGCCATCTGACGCGGCGCCTGTTTGGAAGCATGGTGCGGCGGATTGAGGCTCTGCCGGTGCCAGCCGGATAGGGTGCGGCGGCGAAGGGCAGCCAAACCGGGCGAAGGAGGGAGCTGACGGAGAGGTGTCTGAGAAACCGCTTGAAATGAGGTACTTCCAGGTCTTACCTACCCGAGGGAGCCAGTGTTGGCCCCTTCCTGGGCCGCTGGAGTCGCTCCGGATGGAAAAAATGAGAGAAACGGCTCCAACGGAGGCGGTTGGATGTATAATCGCTGGTGGCCAGGAGGCCAAAACGGAAATCCTGGATCAAGGGCTACGCCCTTGGCTGGTTAGCTTCTTTCCACGGGTCGTACTGGGATGCCCTGGTAGTAAACTGAGTAAGGGCGTTAGTGCGTTTCGAGTGGAGTTCCCGCGGAACGTCAGCCGCGCCTGGAGGCCCGCCATG
The DNA here is from genome assembly GCA_963725415.1 of uncultured Acidobacteriota bacterium. GTDB lineage: Bacteria > Acidobacteriota > Terriglobia > Bryobacterales > Bryobacteraceae > CAVRZY01. The sequence goes on from CAVRZY010000105.1 coordinate 7,664, forward strand.
CCGCTCGAACCGTTCTTGAACGCGCCGCGTCAGATCAGTCAACTTCTTTCCCGCCGGGGTATGCTTCATGCGGGGCTTCTGCCGTTGCTCGCCTTGCGGGGATCAGCCGCCGGCGATCGTATCTCGGTGAGCCGCGGCGGCCGGCTGTGGCATTGCCGCTGGAAGGCGGCGAATCGGGCATGCACTGTTTGGCCATCAGCCCGGATGGATCCACCGCCTATGTCGCGTTCAATACCCCCGACGTTGTATTGGTGGTGGATTTGCGAGCCGGACGTCTTCGGTCCGCCATCGACCTGACGCCGGCGGGCGTCATGCTGCTGTCCAATCAGGCGATACTCTCGGCGGACGGCAAACTCCTGTTTGTCGCCAACCAGGGGGTCGAAAACGTTGCCGTCATCGACACGGCAACGGAACGGGTGCGCAAGGTGCTGCCGCTCTCCCCAACGAACAGCGATTGCATGAAAGCGTCTTCCGGCGGGAAGGTCTACATCGGCGCCGGAAGCGCACTGGCCGTCGTAGACTGCAACGATCTGACTTACAGGATTCTGCGGGTGAGCGGGGTGACTTTCTCTTCCATCGCGCTTTCCGCAAGCCGCGCGAACCTGCTGTACAGCGTGGGCAGCCAGGGGGCCCGGGCTTGTTCCATGCCGTTAACCTGGACACCGGCATTGTGGAGCGGCAGGCGGAGCTGCCCAAGGAAGCCGTTGATAGCAATGGGAATGTCAAGCGCTTGCTATTGGCTCCCTCCGGCGACGTTGCCTACCTCGGCTGGAACGAGGGTGGATTTGGGAACATTTCGGCCTTTGATCTGAAGACCTTCCGGGCCGGCGCTGCCACTGCCATCGAGGATGGAGTCTCAGACTTCGCGGTCCATCCCGAGAACGGCAGGATCTATGCGGCCGGGGACTGGATGGGGCCGATGCAAGGGCGGGTAGACGGCAGGATGTACATCTCGGAATGGGATCCGAACGCACAGAAGGTGACGCGGCGCATTCCCATCTCCCCGTCCAAGGCGATCAACTCCATCCTCTTCGACCCGCTGAACCCCCGTTTTGTGTATGCAACCGAGATCTTTCTGGGTATCGTCCGAAAGGTGGACACGCTAACCGGAGCCGAACTCATGCGGGTGCGGTTCTTTGCCGGCAAGCGGTTGCCCACCGCGGCGACAACCTCCGGGTCGCTCGCCTACATCACCTGCTACCGGTCTCCCCTGGTTCACAAACTGGACCTCAATTCCGGCAGGCTTGCGGGAACCCTCGACCTTCCGGGACTTTCCGGCTCCGGCGAGTGTGGTTACTTTGACGGAAAGCTTTATGTGGGGGGAGGTGGATATTTCAGGGTGATCAACGCCGCGGACGGCTCGCTGATTTTCAGCCGCCAGATGCCTGACGGACTCGGACTGAGCAAAATGACGTTTTTCCGGGACCGGATCGCCGCGGCCGCCGCTCCCCCCGGCGGGGACCCGGACCGGATGCTGATTCTCGACGCGCGCACCCTCGATGTCCTCAGTACTTTCCGGCTCGAATTGCCGCTGGTAAACCGGAGGGGATGCGCGCTGGCGTCGCCGGACGGTTCCAAGCTGTACGTCCAGCAAGGAATCTTCGCCCAGAAGACAATCCTCCTGGTTTTGGATTCGGCAACGCTGCGGGTGCGCAAGAGGATCGAGCCGCCCACCACTGCCTTCCAGGGAGGCGATGGCGAAGTTGGCGATTTCGACGAACAGAAACGCATCGCCTATCTGGGCGGGTTCAACTCCGTCTACAAAGTCCACATGGACTCGGACGAGTTCCTCGGCATGTTGAACATCTACGATGTGTACAAGGAAATGAGCAGGCAGCAGGGCTGGCCGACCAGCGCGCTGACAGGCATCCACCTGTCGCCGGCCAGGGAACGCCTCCTGATCACTTCCTGGGACGGGCACAGCGTCTTTCAGTACGACCTCCGGAATGAGAAGTGGATCCCGCGAGTTGTCTTTGTCGGTCTGGGCCCTGGCGCCACCGTGATCTCTCCGGACCGAAAGTACCTGTATACGGTGAACTATAGGTCCGACAGCATTACGCGCCTGGACACAACCGCGGGCGAAGTGTTGGACGTGACACCACTGGGTGGACCTGTGTCACAACTGAGCATAGCAAGCCTGCTGCACGGCGCCAGTTTTCAGAGTGTGCCGGTAGTACCGGGCTGTGTCATGGCAGTTGTCGACCGGGGGGGACTCCCCGGCGAGATTGGCCCGCCATTTCTGACCTCGCTCCGGCTGGACGCCTCCGGCCGGGTGGCCACCGAACTGGCCGACACCAAGGTGCTCTTCGACGGAGTGCCGGCGCCCATCCTCTACGCCTATGCCGCGCAGGTTGGTTTCGTGGTGCCCTACTCCGTCGCGGGCAAGAGCAAGGTGAAGGTGCAACTTATCTACAAGGGCGAGGAGACATATCCCATCGAGTTCAACGTCGCGGACGCGCTGCCCGGCATCTTCACCATGGATTCATCCGGCCAGGGGCAGGCCGCGATGCTCAACCAGGACGGCACGTTGAACGGGCCTGCGAATCCTGCCGCGAAAGGCTCCGTCGTGGTGTTCTACGCGACCGGCGGAGGCCAGACGGACCCGCCCGGCGTGGACGGGGAGATCACCAAGGACGTGCTGGCGCGCCCTCGTCTGCCCGTGGGAGTCTGGATTCAGGGGCGGGAAGCCGAAGTGTTGTACGCAGGCGCAGCCCCGGGGATCGTGTCCGGCGTGATGCAGGTGAACATCAAGTTGCCCATGGACATTCCCTCCGGCGCGGTGTCGGTGACCATGACGTTGGGCACCTGGTCGCCAAGCCCGGACGGCGTAACCATGGCGGTCAGATAGAACCGGGGAAGACATCGTCTGCCGGGCGACATTCCGGTTATGTCTGTTCAGAAGGCGCTGCGCAATGAGCCGATCGAGATGTTCGACCCGGCCCGCATTCAGCCCCTGATGACCGCCGCCACGGAGGCTTTTTTCCGGCGCTCGGCTTCTGTTGGCCTTGAGCAGGCCTTTGTGGAAAAGCCCGCTTCAATGCACGCGGTGATCGAGTTCCTCGAGCAGCGGCTCCGCGCCTCTTAAGGCAGGCGGAACTCGAGCACTACATCGGCCAGCGGGCCGGACCGGTAGCGCCATCTCTCGATGTTCTGTGAGGGATGAGATTCCACCTCATCGGCCGGACCGTAGATGATGTATATGCGCCCGCGGGGTGTCTTCCACCCGGCCAGCGCGGTGCTCCCGAAGCGCGCGTTGGCGTACTGGATGCGCCGGTAGTGCTCCTGTTTGAATTCGTTGGCGGAGGTGCCTGGAGTGGGGTCGCGGTCGCGCCAGAAGCGCTCGATGAACTGCTCACGTTGCTGATCGGTGGAGAGGCGCAGAAAGGCAGCGCGCTCGCCGTCACCGATGATGTAAGCGACGTCCTCGTCGAGCCACTTCGAGTAGGGCACGGGGATTCTCGAGGGCTGCGCGGCCACCCCGCCGGCTTCCCCGCTTGAAACCCCTCCTCCGACTCCTCTGCCAACACCTCCTTTGACTCCGCCGGGAACGCCCTTCGGTTCCTGGGCCGCGCCTTTGGCCGTTTGAGCCATGGCGCGCTCGCCGCTGAGCGTCCCTGCGACCAGTGAGAGCACGATAAACGCGGCCGCCGTGGCGGTGAGGATCGAGCGGCGGAAGATCGCAGAGTCATTACCAACGTTGTTGGACATAATCCACTCCATTCTTCTTCTCAAATTCGAGCCGGCCATGCCGGAGACTCCGGCCACACTGGGGCCGATCAAGAACCGGCAAGCCTTCAAGATGCCGGCCAGGTAGGAATCCGAATCCCCGACCGCGGCCAGAACCGCCTCATCACAGGCCCGCTCCCGCTCGGCCAGCAGGCGCCGGCCAATCCACCACACCAGGGGATGGAACCAGAACACGGAGCACAGCAGGGTTTGGAGACCGCCAACCAGGTTGTCCCGGTTCTTGACGTGGAAAAGCTCATGAGTCAGCAGCGCCTCCAGCTCGGCGTCGCTCAATTCGCCGGCCATGCCTTCGGGCAGGACAACAAGCGGTCTGGAAACGCCCCACACTCCGGGGTCGGCAATACGGGGGGAGATCAGCAGACGCACGCGGCGGCGGAGGCGGAGCCGGGAGCGGGCGCGTTCGAGCGCCTCCAGTTCTCTTCCGGCGAGCAAGGGTTTCGCCGCGCGCAGGGCCGTCGAAAGGCGCTGGCGCCGTTTCCACCACCACGCCAGCATCGCGACGCAGCCGCTCAGCCAGACGGCAGTGAGCAGGCAGTACAGATCGTTGTGATCCTGCGCGAACGCGGCGCCCTGGCCTGCTGTGGCGGCGCCTGTAAACACCGGCTGCGCGAGACGGACAAGCACGGGGGAGAGAGTCCCGGAGCTGGGCGACGGCGCGACTGCGGCGGACCTGAAACCTGCCGCTGCGACCAGCGTGACCAGCACAGCCGAGGGCAGCGCAAACTTCGCCAGAGCGATCAGCCACAGCGTGTGCCGGGCCCGCGCCGGGCAGCGCCGCAGCGCCAGCGCCGCCACAAACGCCACTCCCGTGAATAGCGTGGCCTGCCAGAGATGGTTGGCCAGAAACGGCCACAGCCGGCTGGAGAACTCGGCCAACCAGGCGTGCAGGCTCATGACTTGCCCCCTGAGGTCCGGCGCTGTGATTGGCCCCGGGTCGAGCGCGACAAGGCGCTTTCCATTTCCCGCACGTCGGCCAGGGTCAGCTTCCCGCTTTCCACCAAGTGCGCCATCACCGGCTGGGGGGAGCCGCCGAACAGCTCCAGCAGATCGTCGATCAAGCGCCGGTAGGCGGCCTTGCGCGTCACCACGGCCTCAAAAATGTGCGCGTTCCCGATTTTCTTCACGCGCCGCACGGCCCCTTTCTCTTCCAGACGGTACACCATGGTCTGCACGGTGGTGTAAGCGGGCCGCTTCTTTTCGGGGAGCTGCTGCTGGACTTCGCGCACCGAAGCCGGGCCCAGCTTCCAGAAGGCCTCCATGACCTCCAGCTCGAAGCGGGTCAGCCGGATGTTGGCGCCGCGCAGCATGCTACTATACCTGAGGTTGATCCTACTACACCCGTCATAGGATGTCAAGCCCTGCCCGGGCGGCTGGCCGGACCTCAATTCCGAAACGGCTGCCCCTTCCACCGCCCAGCAAGTCGTATCCTCAATAGGAGATCCTGCATGCAAAACGATTTCACTCACACCACACTCGGGAAGCTGGGCAAGCCCGTGTTCCGGCTGGGCCTCGCGGCCAGCTACCGGCCGGGCAAGAGAGCCATCTACAAAGCCCTGGAGGAGGGTCTCAATTACCTGTTTTGCTTCGGGATTGACACTCAGATGACCAGTGTCTTGCGCGAGGTCCTCAAGCGCAACCGGGAGAACTATGTTGTGGCCACCGGCGCCTACAATTACATCTGGGGTCACCAGAACCTTCGCCGTACGCTTGAAAAAAGGCTCCGCCAGCTACAAACCGACTACATCGATGTCTTTCACTTTCTGGGCGTGACGCGGGCGAAGCAGTTCACCGATGGGGTGAGGGCCGAGCTGGAGGAGCTGCGTGCGGACAGCCGGGTGCGCGGCGTGAGCATCTCGACCCACGATCGGAAGCTGGCTGGTCAGCTAGCGGCCCAAGGCGCCCTCGACGCCCTGATGATTCGTTACAACGCCGCCCACCGCGGCGCCGAGCAGGACATCTTTCCCCATCTGGCGCCCCACAATCCGGGCGTGGTGAGCTACACCGCCACCCGCTGGACCTATCTGCTTCGGCGCCCGCGGGGCTGGCCCAAAGACGGGCGTATCCCCACTGCCGGCCTGTGCTACCGCTTCGTCCTGTCGAACCCCCACGTCCACGTCTGCCTGACCGCGCCTCGCAGCCTCAAGCAACTGGAGGAGAATCTGGCCGCCGTGCGTCAAGGCCCCCTCTGCGAGGAGGAAATCGAGTTCATGCGAGAGTTCGGCGATGCCGTCCACCGCGCCCGCAAGTGGTTTATGTAGGCGGGCGGCCTGCCGCGCAGTTAGCGCCCTATAGAAAACCTAGGAACTGCCGATTATGGTTTGAGGGGGGTCTGAAGGCCATGGATTCGCCTCCCACGGTCACCGCCTTACGGGGAGACACCTACATCACCGAGCGGGAAGCCGTCGCCGGCAGCGGCGGTTCGCCGCAGCGCCGCAAGAACCGAACCACCGAGCACAATGCTATCGGGGAAGCAGTCCATCCAGAAGCCAGCGAAGCGCCCGCCGAAGAATCCCAACCGGAGATAAAGATCAACTTCGATCCGCAGGCCGACATCCTCCATTGCTGGTTCGGCGATCTCCGTGAGGCGATCACGGTGGACCTGGATGGGGGGATTATCGTCCGCCTTCACAAGAACACCCACGACGTGGTGGGGTTCACCATCGCCGCTTTCACCAAGCGCTTCATCGAGCGCCCCGGCGGCGTGCTTTCAGTCCCGCTCCAGTTGGCGGCGCTGAGTCTGTCCGGATAAGGCGGCTACAGCTCGAAGGTGATACCCTGCGCCAGGGGCAGCTCGCTGGACCAGTTGATTGTGACGGTCTGGCGGCGCATGTAGGCCTTCCAGGCATCGGAGCCGGCTTCGCGGCCGCCGCCGGTTTCCTTTTCCCCGCCGAAGGCGCCGCCGATCTCGGCGCCGCTGGTGCCGATGTTGACGTTGGCGATGCCACAGTCACTGCCACGCGCGCTCAGGAAGGTCTCCGCGGCCACCAGGTTGTTGGTGAACATGGCTGAGGAGAGTCCCTGCGGCACATCGTTGTGCCACTCCAGCGCTTCATCGAGCGTCTGGAATTCAATCAGGTACAGCACCGGCGCGAACAGCTCTTCGCGCAGCATCGGCAGGTCGTGCGGCGCGCGCGCCAGCGCCGGCTCGACGAAGCACCCGCCGGGCAGGTCCAAGGTTCGGCCGCCATACAGGATCTCCCCGCCCTGCTGGCGCACCTTCTCCAGGCCCGCCATCATCTCGGCGACCGCGGCGCGGTTCACCAGCGGCCCCATCACGGTCGAGGCATCGAGCGGGTCGCCGATGCGTATCTGCCGGTAAGCGGCGGTCAAGGCATCAGTCATCCGCCCGGCGATGGGCCGCTGGAGGAAGAGCCGGCGGATGCTGGTGCAGCGCTGCCCCGCCGTTCCCACCGCACCAAACAGCACCGCGCGGAGCGTCAGTTCCAGGTTGGCGTCTTCCATGACGATGACGCCGTTGTTGCCGCCCAGTTCGAGAATCGTCCGCCCCAGCCGCTTACCCACCACTTCCGCCACGCGGTAGCCCATTTGGCAGGAGCCGGTCGCGCTCATCAGGGGGATGCGGCGATCCGCCAGCAGCCGCTCACCGACGGTCGCCCCGCGCCCGATCACGAGATTGAAAACACCCTTCCAACCGTGCCGGTCCAGAACCCGGTTGCAGATCTTCTGGACCGCAATAGCCGTTAGCGGCGTTTCCGAAGACGGCTTCCACACCACGCAGTCGCCGCACACCGCCGCGACGAGCGCGTTCCAGGCCCACACCGCCACCGGGAAGTTGAAAGCCGTCACCACGCCCACCACGCCCAGCGGATGCCACTGCTCGTACATGCGGTGGGCGGGCCGCTCGCTGTGCATGCTCAGGCCGTAGAGTTGGCGCGAGAGCCCCACCGCGAAGTCCGCGATGTCGATCATCTCCTGCGCCTCGCCCCGGCCCTCCGCGAGGATCTTCCCCATCTCCAGGGAAACCAGCGCGCCCAAATCGTTCTTGTGTTTCCGTAGCTCGTCGCCGATCTCGCGGACGATTTGCCCGCGTTTCGGCGCAGGCAGCACTCGCCAGTCGCGGAACGCATCGGCGGCGCGCCGCATGACTTCTTCGTAGTCATCCGGCCCCGCCATGCGCACCCTGGCGATTTCGGAGCCGTGAGCGGGATTGATGGAGACAAGCTCGCCGCCGCTCGGCTCTTCAATCCATTCCCCCCAACAGGCGCCGGAATTGATCGCGTCGATTCCCAGACGTTCGAGGATTTCCTGAGGCGTTGTAAGTTCCACGCCTTTATTCTATGGCTGAGACCAATACCTTGGCCCGACAACCAGGTGCGCGCTGATCGAATCCGGCGCCACCAGGTACAGCAGCAATCCCAGGATCCCATGCGCAAGCCCGAGCGACAATACGCTCCTGTATCGAACGAACACCTTGGCGCAGACGTAGCCGCCACACAGCGTAACGATCATCAGGAACCAGTTGGGCGCATGCGCCCCGGCAAACAGAAGCCCGGCCACAAGCGGAACCACGCGGCTCTTCGCATTCCCGAAGAAGCCCAGCAGACGATTCACGAAGTAGCCGTTCAACAGGTACTGCTGGAAGACGCCCCAGGGAACATAGAGGCAAAGGCCCCGCAGCAGGCCAGAAGGCGTTGCCTCGCGAAGACTGTGGAAGACAACCCCGGTTCCCCACACAGCCAGGGCCAGACCCAGCACCCACGGAACAACGACCAGGAACGAATCCTTGAACTGCCTCCATCCGAATCCCAGCCGGGCCGGTCCTTCCTTGTGCAGGAAATGAGACAGAACAATGAGTGCCAGGATTGCGATCCACAACCGCGGGGAATATGGTCGCAGCCACCAGATGTAAAGCAGGATCACCGCAAACGCACTGAGCGCCTCAACCAGACACGGCCACCTGCATCTCGGCTTCTCGACTCCCATGTGGGGCAGGTCACCGACCTGCCCTGGCATTTTTTCACACCTTCTCACCGCCGGTACCGTTCGATTCTAATCGAAAAAAGTGCGCCTGGCGGTGTTGACCAGAGCGTGCAGGCCGGCCGAGGAAAGAATGGTCGAGGATTTCTGGAACACCTTGCCATAAACGAATCCTGCGATCGTTGCCAGGACCATGTACCGCCAGTTAGGTAACGCCCCGGGACCATTGTTCAGGTGAGCCGCGCCGAAAATCAGGGCGGCCACCAGCAAGACCTTGTCCGAGCACCCGAAGGTCTGCATCAGCCAGTTCTGAATCAGCGCGCGAAAAAGAAGCTCCTCGGGAATCGCTACGCCCGCCAGGGTCACGAAGAAGGTTCTCGCGAACCCCATCACGCTCGCCCCAGGCAGGATGCGGAACGGCCCCAGGAAGGACGAGCTCGAGCCCCAACAGAATCAGGACCGGCGCTGCAATTAAGAAGCCCAGAACCGGAACCAAGAAGTCCTTCGCCGTTCGCGGCAGGTTGTACTTCATGCCCGGGAGGCTGCGGAATACCAGGAAGAGCAACAGACCTGAGGTCACCGCCGTGCCTCGCGCTATGGTGTTCGCCACCGCCCAGACCTGCGCAGGAAGCAACTCCTTTCCCGTCATAAATTCCACCGGCAGCCAGAGCAGCAAGATGGCTGCGAAATCCAGCCACCGGCACCGGCCGCCACGATTATGGTTCGCGTACACGAGGATCGCGGGAACAAACGTGTACGCCGAAAGCAGCAGTAGGAACCACAGGCTCAAAGCCCCCTGGAGCCAGAGGACGGCAGCGCAGAACCCGGTCAGCAACAGCGGCACGGCGAAGACCCGCCGGGGCTTCTTAGCGAACCAGCGCTGCAAAGCCTCCTGTATCCGGCCGGCAAAAAGCGCCACCAGAATCGTCAGGAAGACTGCGGCAACGGCAACCTGCATCTCAGCGGTGAACCTTCTCTCTACTTGATCCAGACTGTTTTGATATTGACGAACTCGCGAATGGCGTGCGGCCCCAATTCGCGCCCGTAACCCGAGTGCTTCACCCCGCCGAAGGGCAGGCGCGGGTCCGAAACGACCATGCCGTTCACGAACACCATCCCGGCCTCGAGCTCGTCGATGAAACGCGCGCGTTCCCCCTCGTCATTGGTCCAGACACTGGCGCCCAGTCCGAAGTCCGTGGCGTTGGCAACACGGATCGCTTCCTCGATGTCGCGCACCCGGAACAGCGCCGCCACCGGTCCGAAGAGCTCTTCGCGGAAGGCGGGCGCATGCTCCGGAACCTCGGCCAGCACCGTCGGCGCGTAGTAGTATCCGGGCCGGTGCAGCCGCCTCCCTCCCGTTAGCAGGCGCGCCCCCGCCGCTACCGACTCGCGCACCTGCTGCTCGAGTGTCTGGAGGATATCCGCTGTGGCTAGCGGCCCAAGGTCGGTGGTTTCCTCCATCGGATCGCCGATCCGCAGTCCTTCCATCGCCCGCACGAAACCCCGCTCGAATTCCTCCGCGATCTCCTGTGCCAGGATGAAGCGCTTGGCGGCGATGCAGGACTGCCCGTTGTTGATGGTGCGCGCCTGCACGGCGGTCTCCACGGCTGCCGCCAGATCGGCGCTCGGCATGACGATGAGCGGGTCGCTGCCACCCAACTCCAGCACCGTCTTCTTGATGCGCTGGCCGGCTTGAGCCGCTACCTGGCTGCCCGCTGGCTCGCTGCCCGTCAGTGTTGCAGCACGGATGCGCGGGTCCTCCAGCACCCGCCGCACCTGGCCGGAGCCGATCAACAGCGTCTGAAACGCACCCTCCGGAAAGCCGGCCTGTAAGAAGATTTCTTCGATCTCGAGCGCGCACCGTGGCACATTCGAGGCGTGCTTGAGCAATCCCACATTGCCCGCCATCAGGGCCGGCGCCGCAAAGCGGAAGACCTGCCAGAACGGAAAGTTCCACGGCATCACCGCCAAGATGGGCCCCAGCGGCTGATAGTGAACGTAGCTGCGGGTGGCGTTGGTCTCCACCACCTCATCCGCAAGCAGCCGCCCGGCGTGCTCGGAGTAGTAGCGGCAGGCCCAGGCGCATTTCAGCGCCTCTTGCCGCGCTGCCCTCAGCGGTTTGCCCATCTCCCTGGTCATCGTGCGGCCGAAGCGCTCCTTGCCGCTCTCCAGGATCTCCGCCACGCGCGTCATCATCCGCGCCCGTTCGCCGAACGGCTTGTGCCGGTAACTCGAAAAGGTTTCGACCGCCCGCCGCAACTTCTCTTCTATTTCGCTTTCCGAGAGGGGATTGAATGTTTCGATCGTTTCGCCAGTCGCTGGATTGATGGTCGCGATTGCCATCGCCTTGCACTCTTGGTTCTGCCGGTCGAGATTATACCTCCGCAAGAGGTAGGGGAAACAGTCCGGAAGCTCCTCACTGTTTACCCAGTTTGCCGACTAAAGCTGCTTGGGCGCCTGATTTCGGCCTTGTCGATGTTATACTTCCGGTGCGGGCAGGTGACGCTTGACCGAAACAGCCACCCAGCCGGAAACCGCAGTCACCGTGCTGTTGATCGATTCACGGGAAGAGGATCGCCTGAGAGTAGCGCAGATCTTCACAAACTCCAATTGGAAGGTGCGCTGGGCCAGCAGTCGCCAGCAGGCCATCGAAATCCTCCAGCAGACCCCAGCCCCAGTCGTCATTTGCGAGCGCGACCTCCCGGATGGGACCTGGAGAGAGGTTCTGGAGGAAACCCACTTCTTGGCGGAGGCCCCGCTGTTGATTGTGGCTTCTCGGTTCGCAGACGATTTCCTTTGGGCGGAGGTACTCAACCTGGGCGGCTGGGATGTCTTGGCCAAGCCCCTGGAGGCCAAGGAAGTGATCTGGTCAGTCAACCTGGCCTGGAGAGAGTGGAACCGTCGCCTGTGCCATTCCACCGAGATGAAACTCCTCGTGGCTGACTGAGACCCGCGAAGAGAATTGATTCATTGACGATTGATTCATTGACGATTGCGCTGCGGCCTCCGGGTATGCCTCCGCCAATCCTCAATGAGAAAATCGTCAATCGTCAATTCAATTCTTCTTCATTCCCCGAAGTTGACTTCGCCCAGAGGAGCCGAAGGGGTGCGGCTGGGGCTGGCTTCGGAACTCAGTGCGGCCGTTGGCGCTCGAAGCGGAGCCGGCGTCGAGGCCTCGATCCGTTCAGCCACCCGGTGGAGCGGCATGCCTTGAGCTTCCTGGAGAAAGCGCATGTTGTTCTGGCCGGAATCAAAGTCCACGCGCACCCAGTCCCCGTTGCGCACCTGCTCGCTGGCCACCAGGTTGGATATCGGATGAATCAGCAAGCGTTCAATGGCACGCTTGAGGTGGCGGGCTCCATACCTGGAATCGGTGCCTTCCCTGAGCAGATGGTCCTTGGCGGCCTGGGTCACGGTGAACCCGAACGGGGCGCCACAGTCTGTCAGCACCCGCTGCTGCACCATTCTCAACTCGATGTCCAGGATCTGCCGCAGCTCGGCTTCCCCGAGCAGGTTGAAAACCACGATCTTGTCAATGCGATTGATGAATTCCGGTGTGAACTTGCGCCGCGCCGCTTCATAGCCGGTCTTGGAGATCTTCTCGCTCAGCTTGCCATCGACCAGCCCGCCGGCCTGTGGAGTCGCCGCCACCGCCGGGGTGAATCCCAGTCGTGGTCGCAGCACCGCGCTCATTTCCGCCGCTCCCAGGTTACTGGTCATGAAGATCATGGCTCGCGAGAAGTCCACCTTCCGGTTGTCTCCCAGCCGCAAAGTGGCTTTGTCGAGGATTCCCAGCAATAGATTCCACACCGCGTCGCTGGCCTTTTCGATCTCGTCAAGGAGCACGAAGCTGAGCTTGACTCGGTCGGTATGATACTGATCCAGATGCTCCTGGCTCAGTAGCGGCTGTGTCTCGCGGTGACCCAGGTAGCCCGGAGGAGACCCCACCAGCTTGGCGATTTCGTGGCTGTGCTGAAACTCGGCGCAATCCACTTTCACCACCGCCTGCGCATTCCCCACCAGACTCTGCGCCGTAGCCTCGACGATCCGCGTCTTGCCCGATCCGGTGGGGCCCAGAAACAGGAAGTTGCCCACCGGCCGGCCCGGAGCCGCTATGCCCGTCAGGTACATCTGATAGATGTTGACAATCTCCTGGATGGCTTCATCCTGTCCCACGATGAGCTTCCGCAGGTTGGCCTCCAAGGCCTCGGCTTCCGGACCGGCCCTGCTGGGGTCCAGCACTCTGCCTGGTTCCGCCGCTTCCGCTTTTGATGCTGGGAAGTTCATCCGAGCTTGTCGGGGCAAGCTCGTTGCCAAATCTCGAAAAGCTCCTCTCCAGAGGCTCTAAGTCCCTCGTCCGGCGTGGGTTAGAGGCTCCCAGTGAGTTTCACCCCGGCCTCGCTCCCGTTCCTCGGACTTGTTCCAGTGTCGCGCCGCCAGCCAGTTTTTCTCATCCCCAGCCAGCACCGATAGATTCCGAGTATTCCCTCAGTCTCGAAGTGCCGATAAAGGTAAGGAGACAAGTTGATCCAAAGGCGGTGATCAGCAGTGGATGCGGCCGCACTGTGCCAACGCTCACTGGAAAAACGGGAGTGGGAGGCCAGCCTGCCCCAACTCGAAGCCGTCCTCAACAGCTTGGCCGAGGGGCTCATCATCTTCGACCTCGCGGGCAGGGTCCTCACCATGAACCCAGCCGCGGGCCGCATCTGTGGCTTCGAAGACCTCGAACTGTGGCGGCGCCAAGGCAGAGAGTTCCTGGAGAGTATCGAGTTCTACGCTCCGGACGGATGCCGGATGCCCCCTCAACAGCAGCCCCTGGCCATGGTACTTCGGGGCGAGAGCTTCTCTGACCTGGAGGCCCTGGTCCGGCGCACCGATACCGGTCACGTCTTCATCGCCAGCTTCGCCGGCGCACCTGTGCGCAACCGGGCCGGTGAGCACATCCTGGCGGTGCTCACGCTGCGCGACATCACCGCCCAGAAGCAGGAGCAATGGTGGCGCGAACAGCTCACCACCGCCATCATCGAGACGCAGCGCGCCCTAACTGAGTCGGAGGAACGTCGCACTGCGGAACTCCTGGCCCTGAACACCGAACTCAACCTGCGCAACCGGGAGATCGAGCGCGCCAACCGCCTCAAGGACAAGTTTGTGGCCAGTGTCAGCCACGAGCTGCGCACCCCCTTAAACTCCATCATTGGCTTCTCCGAATTGCTGGCCGAACAAGCCCCCGGCCCGTTGAACGAAAAGCAGCAGCGGTTCCTGGGACACATCCAACGGGCCGCACACCATTTGCTCGACCTGATTAACGACATCCTGGATCTGTCCAGGATCGAGGCCGGCCACCTGGAGCTGTACTGTCAGAACGTCTCTGTGGCCGCAGTCCTTGGCGAGACGCTGGTCGGCATCGAACCCCTGGCCGCCAGCAAAAGAATCGAGCTGCTCAGCCAGACACCGGCCGACCTGATGGTCTGCGCCGATCGCCTCCGCATGGCGCAGATCCTTGGCAACCTGCTCAGCAACGCGGTCAAGTTCACCCCCAAGGGGGGACAGATCCGCATTGATGCCTCCGCCCAAGAAGGCTGGATTTCGGTCTCCGTCACCGACACCGGAGTGGGGATTCCGCTCGAGGAACACCAGGCAGTTTTCAGCGAGTTCTACCAAGCCGGTACGACCACCGAAGGCGTCCGGGAAGGGACAGGCTTGGGCCTGGCCATTGCCAAGCGGCTGGTCGAGCGGCATGGGGGCCGGATCTGGGTCGAGAGCCAGCCCGGCCAGGGCAGCCGCTTCACTTTCACTCTGCCGGCCACCAAGCCGGTTGCCAAGCCTCCCGGCTCCGAGTCTGCTCTGGCAGCGCGTCCGCCGGAACACTGCGCGGGCGAGATCGAGTGTGTATCAGATGACGCCCGCCGATGAAGTGGCCGTCACACTGCTGGCCATCGACGACGATCCTCAGAGTCTGGAGCTCATCACTGAGGCTCTCTCGCAGCGGGGCTTGGATATTCTCACCGCCACCGATCCCGACCAGGGCCTGAAACTAGTGCTCCGGCGCCGCCCCCAGATCGTCCTGTTGGACCTGGTCATGCCGGGAATCAGCGGGATGCAGCTTTTGGAACGCCTCATCGATATCGATCCTGGCGTGGATGTCATCCTGATGACCGCGCACTACTCGACCGAGTCGGCCGTGGAGGCCATTCAGAAGGGCGCTTGCGACTACCTCAACAAGCCGTTATGCATCGCGGCTCTGCGGGAGCGAATCGACAAGCTGATTGGAGACGCGCGCCAGCGCCAGCGTACCACCCAGCTCGACCGCGAGATTCTGGAGGCCTGCCGCTTCGAGGACATGGTAGGACGCAGCCCCTTGATGCTGGAGGTCTTCGCCCGCATCCGCCGCGTGGCGCCCCATTACCGCACCGCGCTGCTGATGGGTCCCACCGGTTCGGGAAAAGAGCTGGCCGCGCGCGCCCTGCACCGGCTCAGCCCCGCCTCCGGCCCTTTCATTGCTTGCAACTGCACCGCCATCGTCGAAACTCTTTTCGAAAGCGAGTTGTTCGGCTACGTCCGCGGCGCCTTCACCGGCGCCACTCGCGACAAGATGGGCTTGTTCGAGTATGCCAACGGCGGCACCCTGGTTCTGGATGAGATCGGCGACATGCCGCTGGCTTCCCAGGGCAAACTCCTCCGGGTTTTGCAGAACCAGCAGATCCAGCGCGTCGGATCTCCCGAGACCCGCAAAGTGGATGTGCGAGTCATTGCGATCACCAGTCGCAATCTGCACGCGCTCATGAGGGAACGGCAGTTCCGCGAGGATCTCTACTACCGGCTGTCCATGATCGAGATCAAGCTGCCCAGCCTGGCCGAGCGCCGGGAGGACCTCCCGCTGCTCCAGCGCTACTTTCTGGAGCGCTTGGCCGCCCAATACCACAAACCCATCCGCGGCATCACCCGGCGCGCCCAAACCCTGCTGGCGCGCTACTCCTGGCCGGGCAACGTGCGGGAGTTGGAAAACGTCCTGGGTGACGCCTGCATGCGCGTAGAAGGCGAGGTCATTGACGTGCGCGACCTCCCCGAGCGGCTGCGCGTGCAACCCTCCCAGACCGCTCCGGAAGACGAGGCCCTGCTCCCGCTCGCGGAACTCGATCGCCGCCACGCCCTGCGCGTCCTGGAGCGCGTCTCCGGCAACAAGCTCCGGGCCGCCCAGATCCTCGGCATCAGCCGCGCTACCCTTTACCGTCTCCTGGGTGAGCCTGCTGCCGGCGAGCAAGGCAGAGTCTCCCAAGCCAGGGCATAAATAGCACTCAGACCGGCGAAGCACGTTGCAGCGCCGTCTTCACCGCAGAGGCGCAAAGGACCCAAAGGGGGCGCAGAGAAATCCTGAGAGGTTTTCTCCGTGTTGCCTCCCCGGCCTCTGCGTCTTTGCGGTGAGAAAAACTTGACTCATTTACGACAAGTTTGGCGCTTCAAGCGCTCTAGCCGACAGCCATCAGCAACCACGACTGCTTCCCAGGCTGACGGCTGATGGCTTTATGATGTGAGGAAGCCCGCATGGGGCCTTTATGAAAAGACTCTTCTTGCTCTTCAGCTATGCCGCGCTGGCCGCGGCCCAGATCCAGGACATTTCCGGCGACCGGATTCGCGCCCACACCCGGTTCCTTAGCAGCGATTTGATGGAAGGGCGCGCGCCAGGCACGCGCGGCGACACGCTGGCCACCGACTACCTGGCCACGCAGTTTGCCCTGCTGGGCGTCAAACCCGCCGGGGACAGCGGCACTTACTTCCAGAAAGTGCCCCTGGTGGGCATCGAACCCCAGGCCAGCTCCAAACTCTCTGTGGCGGGCAAAGGTCCTCCCGCACCGCTGCGATGGCTCGAGGACTTTGTGGGCGTCAACCAGCGCCAGAAGCCGCTGGAGCAGTTCGAAGCCGAGGCCGTTTTCGTCGGTCACGGCATCGTCGCCCCCGAATTCCAGTGGAACGACTTCAAGGGCACGGACGTGCACGGCAAGATGCTGGTCCTGTTCACCAACGAGCCCGATTCGACCGATCCCAAGTTTCGGAGCAATACGTAATGGAACCAGGTAACGACATAACA
>CAVRZY010000106.1:0-73219 GCA_963725415.1 uncultured Acidobacteriota bacterium
ACAGATTGAGTATCGTCTGCAAAGGGTTCGCGACGGTCAGGCAATTGTCGCAGACGTCACCAATACCATCGGCATCTGTATCGGTCTGAGTAGGATTTGCTATCGCCGGGCAGTTGTCACATGCGTCACCCTTGCCGTCAGCGTCAGTGTCGGTTTGTTGTGGATTCGCGACATTCGGACAGTTGTCGCAAACATCGCCAATGCCATCCGCATCTCCATCTGCCTGGATGGCGTTCGGGACAGTGGGACAATTGTCGCATACATTCCCGATTCCATCACCGTCCGAATCCGCCTGATTGGCATTGGCGACTGCGGGGCAGTTGTCACAGACGTTGCCGATACCGTCATCGTCTTACCATCGCCTTGATCATTGTTAGCGACAGTCAAGCAGTTGTCGCAAACATCGCCAATGCCATCCGCATCCCCATCCGCTTGGTCGGCGTTCGGGACAGCGGGACAATTGTCGCATACATTCCCGATTCCATCACCGTCCGAATCCGCCTGATTGGCATTGGCGACTGCGGGGCAGTTGTCACAGACGTTGCCGATACCGTCATCGTCTCCATCGCCTTGATCATTGTTGGCGACCGTTGGGCAGTTGTCACAAGCATCACCGATGCCGTCACTATCGACATCTTCCTGAAGGGGGTTGTATTCCTCCAGCATGTTTGAGGAACTACTGCAACGGCCACCGACAGCATATATTTTTCCATTCACCACAGCGGCGGCTAAGCCGTAGCGAGCGGTCGACATTGGCTGACTGGCAACCCATAATCGCCAAGAGGATCATATTCCTTCATTGTGTCCAAACAGTTGGCATCAGACTGATATTTCCCCCCAAGGACAAATATCCTGCCGTTGACGACGAGCGCCGCAGGCACTTTGTGAGCCTGTTGGCAACGGTTTTGGTTGTCCAGCTATTTGTGAGAGGGTCATATTCTTCCACGTTGGTCAAGGTTTCATTACCGTTTCCATTCCGCCTCCAAGGGCATACACCTTCCCGTTAACTGAAGCAGCGGCCAATTCGTAGCGAGCCGTTAGCATCGGCTCTTTCGTCAGACCAGGTGTCGGTGGTTGGGTCATATTCCTCAACCGTGTTCAATCGGACATTGTTAACATCATAGCCCCCGATGGCGTATATCCTCCCGATGGCTTGCGCGGCGGCCAGCCAGTAGCGGGGGGTTGGCATCGGTTGCTTTGTCGTCCAGCTATCCGCAACTGGGTCATATTCCTCAACCGTGCTCAATCTGTCAGTAACGTCTTTCAGCCCTCCGATGGCATATATCTTACCATTGACCACAGCAGCCAACCCGTGACGCTTTGTCAGCATTTGCTGTTTCGTAGCCCGAGCTGTTGGTGACAGGGTCATATTCCTCCACGGTGCTCAAGTCGCCATCGGTTTCGTTCCACCCACCGATGGCATATATCTTCCCGTTGACCAGCCGCGGCCAGCCCGTGGCGAGCCGTTGGCATTGTTTGCTTATTAACCATTCGCTTGGGTTATAGACAGTTGGGCAGTTGTCACAGACATCGCCAATCCCGTCTCCGTCAGTATCAGTCTGATCGGGGTTGTGGACAGTGGGGCAGTTGTCGGCGGGTCGCAGACACCGTCGTCATCGGCATCAGGGCACGGGTTCCACTGAGCAATACGACTGCAGTCAATGCCACCTGCGTGGCTGAAACCCCCGCTTGCAATCAGCCGATTATCGTATACTGTCAGGTTGCTGACAACACCATCCGTCCCCATTCCCAGTGGCGACCAGGAAAAGCCATTCCAAGCAGCAATCTTATTCGCACTGACCTCGCCAGCGGCTGTAAAAAGCCCCCCAGCGATAAGCTTGTTGTCAAAGACAGCAAGAGGATACGCAATCATTCATTCCTGACCCCAAAGCCGACCAAGATGAACCATCCCAAGCAGCGACGTAATTGACACTGACACCACCGGCGGTAGTAAACAACCCCCCAGCGATTAGCTTTCCGTTGTAGACCGCGAGCGAATGCACCTTTTCGTTCATTCCCGCTCCCAGCGTGTCCCAGGTTGATCCATCCCAAGCGGCAATGCGATTCACGCTGGTACCGCCAGCGGTAGTGAAATACCCACCTACAATCAATCTGCCGTTATATACGGCGAGCGCGTAAACGCCCGAAGTCACTCCCAGTCCTAATGATGACCAATTGGAGCCGTCCCAGGCAGCAATATTATCGGCGTTCGTTCCACCCGCGTTTGTGAACCATCCCCCAACAATCAGTTTGTTGTCATATACGGTCAAGGCTTCTACACGATCTTCCGAGCAAGTCACTCCCGACCCTAAGAACGACCAATCGGAGCCGTTCCACTGAGCGATATTCCTGGCACTGCTCGCACCAGCAGTCGTAAACCGTCCTCCGGCAAACAAGCTGCCGTTGTATACTGTTAACGCCGCGATAAAATCACCATTCGTCCCGGAACCCAATGGCGACCAAGTGGAACCATCCCAAGCGGCGATTCTGTTCGCACCGACTCCGCCAGCGGTTGTAAACATCCCGCCAGCGATTAGCTTGCCGTCAAAGACTGTAAGCGAGTTTACTTCGTTGTTCATGCCTTGCCCCAACGGTGACCACCAATCAGCCAGAGCGTGAGCACCCGAGATAAACAAGACAATTTGAATGCAGAAAAACAGGCCCCAATGATTTGGCTTTAACGATAACATGAATGCCTCCCGCCCACCAGGGTCGGTAAAACGTTTTGAATATGTTGATCATGAAGAGTTCGCTTTATCACTGTCAGGATCAATGCGATTTTGCAGAGCATGTCGGCCTCCCATAGGTGCACGTGTGAGAAGTTGGGTTGTGTTATCAAAGGCAAACATAATGCGATTCTGCCAGTTTGTCAACCCAATTCCCGCGATAAGACATCATTTTTCGGTCCGACGCTACCTCACAAATGCGATTGACACCCAATTCCTCACTTCCTATATTCGCGAACGTAAGGCAGAAAAGGAGTAACGGTTGTTATGGCATCAGTTAACAAAGCCATTCTCATAGGAAACCTCGGTGGCGATCCGGAATTGCGCTATACGCCGTCCGGCACGGCTGTCTGTACTTTTTCGATCGCCACGACCGAAAAGTGGCGCGACAAACAGACCAACGAGATGAAGGAATCGACCAACTGGCACAGAGATCGTACTTTGGGGCAAACAGGCGGAAACTGGCCAAACAGTATCTGACCAAAGGCTCACCGGTCTACATCGAAGGCCGGATTCAGACGCGATCGTGGGATGATAACGGCGTCAAGAAGTACATCACCGAAATCGTCGGCCAACGGCTGCAATTCCTGGGCAGACGCAGCGGTCGAACCGACCGGCGAGCATGATGCTCCACCACCACCGGAAGCCGATGCTGCTCCACCGTTGACCGAGGAAGATGACGATCTCCCGTTCTAAAAAAATCAATTCGCTCTTGTTTTTCTCAGGGCTGGGAGTCGCTCTCCCCGCCCTGTTTCTCTATTGGCAAACTTCCTATCCGTCCGTCGCCTACATCGACTCCGGCGAACTCGCAATTGTCAACTGGACACTCGGCATCGCCCATCCGACCGGATACCCGCTCTATACTTTGATCGGACGGCTGTTTTCACTGTTGCCGTTCGAGCTGATCAAGACACAGATACTACTCGGAATGCTCTGCACTACAGCGGCAGTAGTCATCATTACTATTCACCGTTGTGTCAGGTCTTGCGCTTGACGACCGCCGCCCAAACCTCTCGCTGACGATAGCGTGTGACCTGACACCCTTGCAACACAACCTCTGGGATACGTTTCTGCTTGTATCTCTCGGCCTCTTGCTCGCAGTCTCGCCGCTGCTCTGGGCGCAAGGTGTCACCAACGAAGTTTACAGTCTGCATCTGGTCTTTCTCTCACTGTTGCTGCTGATATCATTCTGCAGCCATACTCAGAATCGCAACCTGATTCTCGGCGGCTATCTAATGGGCTTGTCATTCGGCAACCACCTGTCAACGATTCTGATTGTCCCGACTGTGATTGCTTACCTGATTGTCAATCGTCGCGCCGTCTTTCGCACACCGAAAATGATCGTGACCGCGACAGCCGCCGGATTTTTGCCGCGTCAGTCTATCTCTATCTGCCGATTCGCTCATCTCTCGATCCGATTTTCAACTGGGGACAACCCTCGACCTGGGAGAATTTCGTCCGGCATGTATCAGGCTGGCAGTATCAGGTCTGGATGTTTAGCCGCAGCTTCGCTGAGCTTGGCCAGCAGCTTCGTCAAATTTGCGCAGATTCTCTATGCCCAGTTCCCGTTGCCTTTCTGGCTCCTGATTGTCGCGGGACTCTACTATGGCATTCAACGCGACGCACGCTCTCGATCTATTTGCTGCTGCTTCTGCTCTGCAATCTGATCTATTCGCTCAACTTCTCCATCCCCGACATCGACAACTACCTCTTGCCGTCGGTAATCGTGCTATTTCTTTTCGGCGTTATCGGCACATCACACCTTGCCGACCTGAAGCCGTCGTTTCCGTATTTGGCGCCGGCATGCATTGCTCTTATTCATGGTCTGGAGTGTAGCTGTCAACTGGGGAACTCACAATGAATCGCAGAATACATCCGCGCTGGATGGCGTCCACAACTACTACAAATCTGTCGAGCAGAATGCGCTGATTCTCTGCGCCGACTGGGATTTTATCAGCCCCTGGTTCTATTCGCATTTCTACCTGAAAGAACGCCCTGATGTAACGTATCGTCGATCCGGAACTGGTGCGCCGGTCATGGTATCCCAACTGGATTCGTCATGCCGACAAGGAGCTGTATGACTATGTCAAGCCCGAAATGATGCTTTCCTGCCGCATGTCCGCAGGTTCGAGCGCAAAGAAGAGTATGATCACGAATGCCATCGAGAGCCACCTACCGTGCGATTTTGAGCAAATTGGTTTCGTATCCTAAACGCCCGGTCTACTATGATCTTTCGGTTGAACTCGGCTTTCCACCGCCGGGCGAAGTCCGGGTTTCGGGTCAGCTTTTCCGAATTGTGCGCGCCGATGAGAGTTTTACTCCGCCGCAGGAAGTGATTTCGCCGCCAAGCTCCGGCAAGTCGCCGGAAAACCTCAACTGGCGCGCCAAATGGCACTTGCGCGAATATCGACAGATGTTGCAACAGAAGTAAGATGCGATCACTGACACCATTTTCTTTGTTCTTTTCTGACGACATCAAACGTATTACAATACCGTTATGAGGTCTGTCCTGTTGGCGCTGGCATTGCTCACATCTATCGGGTGTGCAGTGCGCAAGCCAACCGCTCGGCCGCTGATCACTCAGGCATACGAAGGTCGCGGAGCGCAAACAGCTTATGGACAAATTAGCCGGACTGTTGACGACGGAGAAGATCGGAGTCGCCTCAATTGACGTTCGCGCCGGCGCTATCGTAACCGACAGTTTCGACGTACTGCCCGAGTATTGCGACTGCGGCAAGAATCTGCTCGGCGCCGAATATCCCGGGCAACGGCGCGGCGTGATGCGCGTGAACGTCAGCGACGGGCGAAAGATCACCGTCACGATTGACTTCAAGACCCGACTTCGTATCAGGGCAAACAACAGGCTGTTGGTTTGTACATCGCGTGGCGTCTTAGAAAACAAACTGCTTGCGGCTCTGGAGAAAGAACTTGGCGAAACCACGATTCATCAGCGCGATTAGACTGAACGAAAGCAACCTGATCTACCAGGGCATTATCCACACCTATCGACTGTCCCTGCTGTTTGTCACAAGCGTCCGCTACATTTTCCAGCGACCTGTTTATTTCAAGACTATCATCGACCAGATGGAGCAAATCGGCGTTCGCTCGCTGTCGATTGTGCTGCTCACCTGCTTCTTTACCGGAATGGTTCTGGCGCTGCAAACCGGCTATCAAATTGCGCGTTTCGGCGCGAAAGTCTATATCGGCGTCGTGGTGGCGCTCTCCATTGTGCGCGAATTGGGACCGGTTCTCACCTCTTTGGTCGTTGCCGGACGAGTCGGCGCGGGCATTGCCGCCGAGCTTGGCTCCATGCAGGTAACCGAACAAATCGACGCCATGCGCGCCATGGGCACCAATCCGGTCAAGAAACTGGTGACCACGCGGCTGATCGCTCTGGTGATCATGCTGCCGATCCTGACTATTCTCGGTGATCTGATCGGCATCATCGGTGGCATGATCATTTCTCTTTATTCGCTCGGACTCGACTACAACTTCTACAAGTCGAGTACCATTCAGGCACTGGCGCTGCAGGACGTTTTCACCGGACTGGTCAAACCGGTTGTCTTCGCCACGATTATTGCCACGGTCGGCTGCTATCTGGGGCTCAACACGAGCGGCGGCACCCAGGGTGTCGGCAAATCGACAACGCTTTCGGTGGTTACATCGTCAATCCTGATCTTTCTGTTTGACTTTCTCCTGGTCAAGATTTTCTTTCTGGTCTTTGAAGTCTGATAGGGTGAGTAGTTGATACAGTTACAGCACATTCACAAAACCTTCGAGAGCAATTATGTGCTCCGTGGCGTCGATTTGGAAATCGGCGAAGGGCAGACTATGGTCATCCTCGGCAAGTCGGGTTGCGGAAAATCGGTCTTGCTTAAACTGATCCTGCGGCTGATGAATAAGGACGAAGGGCGGATTATCATTGACGATGAAGACACAACCAACTTCTCCGAGGAGCAGATGGTGCCGGTACGCAAGAAGATGGGGATGCTTTTCCAGTCGGCGGCGCTGTTCGATTCGTTCACCGTTGAGGACAATGTGGCGTATATGCTGCATGAGCATACGACGATGACTCCGCGCGCGATCGCCGACCGGGTGGCGGAAGTGCTCTCTTTCGTGGAGCTTCCCGGCACTCAGAAATTGATGCCTTCCGAGTTGTCCGGCGGCATGCGCAAGCGCGTGGCGCTGGCGCGAGCGCTGGCCTATCAGCCTCGCTATTTGCTTTATGATGAGCCGACCACCGGCTTAGACCCTATGACGGCCAAGACAATTAACGAGCTGATTCGCAACACGCAGGAAAAACTTGACGTAACCTCTATTGTGGTGACGCATGATCTGATTTCCGCCTTCTACGTGGGTGACCGTTTTGCCCTGATACGGGATGGGCAAGTCTCTTTCTGCGGAACTCCGGATGAATTCAAGGCATCCACCGATCCATTCATCGTCGAATACCTTGCCTGCGGGCGGGAGTACAATTGATGAGCAAAGAATTCCGCGTCGGAGTGGTCATTGCCCTGGCCGCGCTGATTCTGGTGATCGCGGTGTTTGCCATCGGTGATCAGGAGGGTGTCTGGAAACGGCGTTACGAATTGCGCGTCAAGTACACCGACATCTATGGTCTGCAATCCGGCTCCACCGTGCGATTGGCCGGTCTGCGCGTCGGAACAGTTAAGCACGTCGAGTTCTCGCGAACCGAACCCGGAAATCTGATCGTCGTTCTCAAAGTTGATCGCGACGTGCAGAATCTTGATTCGCTCCGACTCCAAGGCGATCATCGGTACGCTCGGCTTGCTCGGCGATAAGACGGTCGAAATCAGCGTTGGCTCCCCCGATCAGAAAATGCTTGAGGACGGTGAATACATTCAAGCCGCCAAGTCCGCATCGATTGAAGCCATCATTACCGAAGGGGGTGAAGCCGTCGAGAACATCACGTTGGCGGCGAAACACACCAAAGAAATTATCGAGAAGATCAACAACGGTACCGGCTCGCTGGGACTCTTTGTCAACGATCCCAATGTCTATTTCGATCTCGACCGCTTGCTGCAGTTGACGGAAAACCTGACCAAACAGCTTGAAGCAGGGTCGGGGCTCGTTTGCCCGCTTTATCACCGACTCGAGCTTTCTATATCGAAATGCGCAACCTGCTGACCAACACCAACCATTTGTTTGACTCGCTGACAACCGGCAAAGGCACACTGAGTAGATTGCTTTATGATCCCGCTCCGTATCAGGACATCAAACAGATTGTCGAGAGTTGGAAACAAATCACCAATCGGATCAACTCCGGCGAGGGAACCGTCGGCAAGATGCTGACCAACGACTCGCTATACATCAATTTCACCCGCGCGCTCGATCGCACCGACGCGCTGCTAAAAGACTTCCGCGAGAATCCGGGTCGGTATCTCAGAATTCGTCTGTTTTGAATCAGTCCGATCCACCGACAGAAGTCTGCAATCTGACCGTTATTTCGTTGTTCCCACCTGAAACGTCGTCGCTACCGGCGTCTGATCCCGCAATCTACCTAATCTGGGTCACTTCACTGTGTAATCTTGGTGCAGCTTCATTGACACGGTTAACAAACATTGCCCACTGACGATAATGTGAGTGAAATAAGATATATGAAGTCTTGAAAGCGAATTGCGATAGTTCGCTTTCTCGGGGAAGCATTGACAAGGAGGTGCGTTACCGTACAGGAGTCTATTGAATGTGACTCCGGTTTACATCCAAGCACAAATCCATTGCTGTCAAGTTTCCTAACCTGCAAGTCGGATCAATTGGATCAGGAGCAGGACTAACGGTGACAAGATGCGGAACAAACACGGAAACAGAAATCCTCAAGGAGGGCTAAGATAGTGGAAAATCTCAAGATCGCACAGAAACTGTACGTTGGTTTCGGAATCACGATGGCATTGTCTCTGGTCGTCGGAGTCGTGGCCTATTCGGGGCTGGGAACAGTTTCAGGGGCGGCGGACGAATCCGATCTTTGCGCCAACGTCGCAAAGTCCGTACTCAGCAATCAGGTGAAGGCCGAACAGTTTTCGCTGAAGGCGAACCCGGAAGCTCTTCCGGAGATTGACAAACAGACGGCGGCGGCGGAGAAAGCATTGCAGGATTGGACAAACTTGACCACCGACCCCAACGACTTGAATTCGATCCGGCAAATGGGCGAACTGGTTCGGTCGTGGAAATCGAGTTTCGACGAGTATGTTACTTTGAGAAAGGAAATGGGTTTTTCAGAGAAGGATGGCCTGCAAAAAGGCTGCGCGACGCAGTGCATGCCGTCGAAGCGCAGATCAAGGCATCCAAACGGGATGACCTTCTGGTCCAAATGCTGCAGTGTCGCCGCAATGAGAAGGACTTCATGCTGCGCGGCGATCCCAAATACATAGATGAACTGAAAACGAGTGTGGCAACTCTGCAACTGCTTCTCAGGGGCACTTCCTCCCGCTTCAGAAGTTAGTGGACTTCTGCAAACATACCAACAGAGCTTCGTCGAATATGCTGAGGCACAGAGCAAAGTACCAGTCTTGTTTGGCAAGCTTGAAGATGCTTATCAGTCGACCGAGAAACAGGTCAAGGATGCTCTTGATCGCAATGATGCCGGTCGTTCCGCGGCTTCGTCCCGGACGACGACAATCGTATTGATACTGGTCATCTTCTCTCTACTTGCGGGAGGAATTATCTCCTTTGTAATCGCCCGTGCTGTCGCTCTACCGATAGGGCGATCGCCAAGGTTGCCGATGATGTCTCCGTGGGTGACATTCAGCAGACATCGAATTCACTCGAAGGACGAAATCGGCATGCTGGCGGATTCATTCCGTCGGTTGATTGACTATATGAAATCACTCCGCGGCGCGGCCGAGCGGATCGCAGCAAATGATCTGACCGTACAGGTGGACGCCAAAGTCCGAGAAAGACGTTCTCGGCAACGCCTTCAAGACGATGACAACCAATCTGACGACGATGATTCGCCAATTGACCGACAACTCGACACAGTTGGTCAGCGCGGCCACCGAGATCGCGTCCTCCTCGGAGCAAATGGCGCGCGGTTCGCAGGAACAGACCGGCCAGACCGCTCAGGTATCGAGTGCGGTCGAAGAGATGACGGCAACGATCGTCGAGTCGTCGAAGAACGCCGGTGAAGCGGCCGGCCAGGCCAAAGAAGCGGCCGATGCCGCCCGCGCGGGCAATCAGGTGGTCAGCTCAGACGATCGAAGGGATGAACCGGATCGCCCAGGTGGTTCAGGAATCGGCCAAGACGATTCAGGAGCTGGCGAAGTCGTCCGACCAGATCGGCGAAATCATCGGCGTGATCGACGACATCGCCGACCAGACCAACCTGCTGGCGCTGAACGCGGCGATTGAAGCGGCGCGTGCCGGCGAGCAGGGACGCGGTTTTGCGGTGGTGGCGGATGAAGTCCGCAAACTGGCGGAACGTACGACCAAGGCGACCAAAGAGATCACCGACATGATCAAAGGTATCCAGAACGATACCAAGGGTGCGGTCGCCTGAATGGAGCAGGGGATCAACGAAGTCCAGCAGGGTCGCGAGTTGGCGGACAAGGCGGGCGAGAGCCTGACGGCGATCGCCACGTTACTCGCAGAAGGTGATGGACATGATCCAGCAGATTGCGACGGCGGCGGAGGAGCAGTCGGCGGCATCCGAGCAGATTGCGCGCAGTGTTGAGGGGATCGCGCGGGTGACGAAAGAGAACGCGACGGGTGTGGAGCAGTCGGCGGCGGCGGCGGAGCAGTTGAACCGTCAGGCGGAAGGGATGCGGAAGATGGTCAGTAGATTCAAGACTAGCCGGTGGCAGATAGCTGGTAATCTCTGACGGTCGGCAAAGAATGATCATCAGCGTTTACATGAGATAATCTGCACAATCGGTGATCAGCGGCAAGACTGCACACGATTCATGGAAGATCGGTGAGATTCGAAACATTGTCGCTTCGGCAAGTGGTACTATTCCGATCGAGGGTAAGGCGTATTCTCATATGCATGAATTTGCCGCTATCGAAGAACCTCATAAGCAGAGTTCACGATTTTGGCAACGACGCCGTAAAAGCCTTCACGGCCGGTGACAAGCGTCAGTCGGCCCAGAAACTGCTTGAGCCAGGCCGATGTCGGCCTCTCACGAGGTGATCGCGGCACATTGAGACAGTCTCGACCGAGCGTTGTCAATGGCGGGTCATGTCTAACCGCGTAAAGGAAGTAATGACCGATGACAACTGAAAAGACGATAAATGTCACTGGTCGGCGAAGCAAGCGGAAGAGATTCTTGCAACTGGTGAGCTTCAACATCGGCACGGAAGAGTTTGGCATCGATATCCTGAAGGTTCAGGAGATCAACCGGATGGTTGATATCACGCGGGTACCGCGGGCGCCGGAGTTTGTGGAGGGGATCATTAACTTGCGCGGCAAGGTGATTCCGATCATCGATATCCGCAAGCGCTTCAATATGGAGCTGGCGGAGCAGGACAAGAACACGCGGATCGTGGTGGTGGACATTGCCGGTCAGATTATGGGGATGGTGGTTGACAGTGTGAGTGAGGTGTTACGGATTCCGGCTTCGACAATTGAACCGACACCGGAAGTGGTGACTTCGATCGACTCGGATTATATCCGCGGCGTCGCCAAGCTGGAGGATCGACTGTTGATCTATCTCGATCTGTCGAAAATACTTTCGGGCGAAGAACGCAGAACTCTCGCCCAGATATAGAGAGCATCAAACGCAGGGGCACGGAATTTCCGTGCCCCTTTTCCCTTGCTTTTATTTATCACAGGCAATCCGTGCGCCAATGCGCGAGAGCATGTCTCTTTTCTACCCAAGCAGTTGTGTCTGAAAATTGGTAAACATAGCATGCCCTTGGGAAGAAGTGGCGCAACTCGCGATAGTTGACATCAAGCAAATTGTCCTCGGGAATGAAGAAGCGCTCCAGGTGTCCCTGCAGCATTGCCTTGAAGTCCGCCTCGTTCTCGGCGCGATCGGCAGATAATTCGAATACCGGGCAGGGGAAATCGCTGCCGTAGAGCAGAGTCTCAGGCGCCAGTTTCGCGATGTCGTCGAAGTACTTCCGGCGTGTCGGCGTGCAGACCGCGGAAACGTCGGCGAAACAGCGCCCCCAACCCGGAGGGGGCTAAGCCGACAGCGATCTCGCGCACGGCGAGGGATTGCGCGTCAATCACGCTGAGAGTGCCGGAAGTGGAGGCGCCGGTGACGGGATCGGTGACCACCTGCGAACCGCTGGAAGGCGCCAGCGTATCCCCGGGCGCGGGGCGGCGCCCGCCGCGATTGGTGACGAAGATCTTGCCGTGCTTGTGCGATACCACGACCCCGAAGGGGGCCATGCCGGCCGCGATTTCGCGCGTGAGCCGCCGCGAGGACGCATCGATGACGGCGAGCGAATTGTTGCGGCTGAAGGCCACGTAGGCGGTGTAGCCGTCCTTCGAAAAAGCGAGGCCGGCGGGCACCGGATGGCCAGGCAGGTCCATGCGTGTGGTTCTGAGCGGCATGCCACGGTCGGAGAGTTCGGCAACCAGGATGTTGTCGGGCCCATTGCGGGCGGTCTCGCCGGTCCAGAGCTCCCGATCGCCGGGGCGGAAGGCCACGCCGGTGTAAGAGGTGGAGCGCGAGCGGATCTCGGCCAACTGGACGCCGGTCGAGCCATCCATGAGCAGGATGCCGCGCCAGTTCAGAACTGCGAGCAGGCGCTTCTGGGAGTCAAACGCGAGGTCCACAGGCCGGCCGGGGATGAGGGCCTGCTCACCCCAGGGGCGGAGCAACTGGTTGGTGGGAAGCAGGTAGTAGCCAGCGGGCTGTTTGCCGAGGGCGGCGGTGCTCTTCAAGACCGGGAACAGCACGGTCTCCATGGCGATTAGGGCTGCGGTGAGGATTATGAAAGAAAGGATGAGTAGCTTTCGGGTAGTCACACAAAAAGGCTAATTGATTTGGAGCCGAGACGCAAAGTGGCGCAGACATGACCCGCCGGAGGAATTGGTTATGCTGGTTGGTCCGGACCAGGACGCAGCACTCTATGACCTCACGCGCCACGAGCCGGTTGTTGCTGTTTTCAGGCGCGTTGCTGTTTTCCACGGGAGGGGCGGCGATCAAGGCCACTTCGCTGCTGAACTGGCAGGTGGCCAGCTTTCGCTCGCTGGTGGCCGCGGTGGCGCTGGTGGCTTTCCTGCCGGAAGCGCGGCGGGGCTGGAACTGGCGAGTGCTGCCGGTGGGGCTGGCCTATGCCTCCACCCTCGTGTTGTTCGTGCTGGCGAACAAGCTGACCACCGCGGCCAACGCGATTTTTCTGCAATCTACCGCACCCCTGTACCTGTTGCTGCTGGGGCCGTGGCTGCTGGGCGAGCGTATCCGGCGCAGCGATCTGCTGTTCATCACCCCCATAGCGCTGGGGATGACGTTGTTCTTCGTGGGAGCGGAGAGTGCTGTGGCTACGGCGCCGGATCCGGCGCGTGGCAACCCGCTGGCGGCGGCGTCGGGTCTCTGCTACGCGTTCACGCTAGCCGGGTTGCGGTGGCTGGGGAAACACGCGGCAGCCGAGAGTCGAGCGATGGCGGCCGTGGTGGCCGGGAACCTCATTGCTGGTGTGGGATGCCTGCCCGTGGCCCTACCGGTGAGAAGCGCCGGAACAGGAGACGTGGCGGTAATCCTTTACCTGGGTGTTTTCCAGATCGGGTTGGCCTACCTTTGCGTGACGCGGGCCATGCGGCAGGTTCCGGCGTTTGAGGCTTCGATGCTGCTGCTGGCCGAGCCGGCTTTGAACCCGGTCTGGACCTGGGTGGCGCATGGGGAGCGTCCCAGCCACTGGGCCATTGCCGGAGGGGCACTAATTCTGGCAGCGACCTTCGCTAACACTTGGTGGCAAACCCGGGGTTGCCGGAGTTCCGATCGAGGTCATGGCTGGGACGAGAAACTCAATAAACCTGATCGCTCAGGCGGACGCTGAGGACTCGGATGGTATCGGGCGGTTTGAACTGAAATCGAAGGTCGGCGCGAGCCTGCGGAGCCAGACAATGCTCTTCACAAGCCGAACCCGCGGATGGTTCACTTGGCGTCCAGAAAGGCACGGTCGAAGTAGTAGAGCAACCCGTCTTCGGCGCCGATGATGAGGTCCAGGCGGCCGTCGCCGTTCCAGTCGGCGACATTGGGGCAGGGGTTGTGGCCGGGGAGCTTGCGGGGGACCAGCTCGCCGCGGAAGACGAACACGGGGCGCTGCTGGGTGCCGGTGTTCTCGTACCAGGCGGCGCTGTCGGAGTCGGTGATCAAGTCGAGGTCGCCGTCGCCGTCCCAGTCGGCCAATTCGATCTTGCGGCGGCCGCTCTTGCCAGCCCGCCCGGCGCTCAACAGCAGGGGCTTCCCATTGGCGTCAAGGAAGATGCGTTGGGGAGGCTTGAGTTTGAGCCTGCCGTCCTGGCGAAAGCGCTGGTAGAAGGCGAGGTAGCCTTCGTGGTCGAGCATAACCAGGTCGGGCAGGCCGTCGCGGTTCCAGTCGATGACTTTGGGAGTAGTGCGCCATTGGGTGACCAGTTGCTTGCCTTTCGGGTTCCACCAGTTCCAGGCGGGCTTGGGCGGCACGCCTTCCCATTCGACTTCTATGCGCTCGGCGGCAGCGAGGGCGGGCCTGGTGCGCGTGCCTGCGTTCCGGTACCAGAGAACTTCGCCCCAGATGCTGTTGAGGAGGATGTCGGGCTTGCCGTCCAAGTCCCAGTCGGCGACGGAGGGATTGGTGTAGCCCCATTTCTCTTCGACCGGCCCTTGAATGGAGCCGTTGGGGCCGGCCATGATGCGAATGACTTCGCCGGCGGCGCGCAGGTATCCGCGGTCTTCAAAAGCGGGTGCGGACTTAGTTCCGATGTTTTCGAAGTATTGAAGATAGCCGGCGGAGTTCCCGCAGATGATATCGAGCTTGCCATCGCCGTTCCAGTCCACGGGCACGGGCCGGCCCAGCGCGCCGCACTTGAGGTAGGGATCGACCTGCTCGAGGTATTTGGGCGGAGCTAGCTTAGGCACTGCGCCCTTCCCAGCGAGGTTCTCCAGCAGCGCAACCCGGCCGTCTTCCTCGGCGATGATGAGGGAGGGCCACCCGTCGCCGTACCAGTCCACGACGCGCGGCTGGATCATGCAGAGGTCCATTTTCAGGGGCTTGCCATTGACTTCGAGCAGCTTTCCCGCGGCCAGCACGGGATGGGTGCGCGTCCCGGTGTTTTCGAACAACGTGACCGTATCGATGAAGTCGCCGCCGATCAGATCCAGTCTTCCACGGCCAAACCAGTCGATTGGGTTGGGGGCAGGGCTGCCGCGGAGATCCAGCCTCGTGCCTCCGGCCTTCAGCGGCACGGGTTCGGCATAAACCGGCTGCCGGTTGCTGCCGATGTTGCGGTAGAAGTAAACGTAACCGTGGATAGGGCCGCGGGTCCACTCTCCTTTTTCGTTGAAGGCGTCGTCCCAGCCGTACTCGCGCCAGTCGCTGACGCCGACCAGGAGGTCGATGCGGCCGTCGCCGTCCCAATCCACCGGGTACCACAGATCGTCACGGCCCACGTGATAGTCGCGGTCCAGTTTCACCGGCACAAAACGGGAGAGGCGATTGCGGCGAACATCGCTGTAGTAGCCGCCACTGGTGACCAGATCGATGGCGCCGTCGCCGTTGAAGTCGGCGGCGACCAGATCCTTCTTGCCGGGTCCAAGCCACTCGGCGCGGTCAAAGAGCGGCCTGGCGTTGGAGCCGATATTGCGGAACAGGTAGATGCCGTTGGAGGGCCGGTCGGCGCAGCTTACGATGAGGTCGATAGCGCCGTCTCCGTCGAAGTCCAACGCGGCGGGATGCGCCCACAGCCCCACTGACAGTTTCCCGCGCACTCCCGCGCGACCGAAGCTGATCCGTTCGCCAGCGCCGATCATAGCGGGCTCAAGGAGGCGGCGTGTTTCCCCGTTCTTGCCAACGTCGAAGTAGACGTAATAAATTCCGGCGCCAGTGGAGAGCCAACTGATTCTGGCGGCTGGGACGGTCCACTCAACCTTTGCGGGCAGGATTTCCTTCGATCTCTCCGCGAGGACACGAACGGAATCCGGGTTGAAATCGGCCGGCAGCTCGGCCGTCAGGAGCACCGGGACGCCGGTGCCTGCGGAGGTATCGAATCGGATGCGATAGTGATTGGCGGTGGGCCATTTGGCCTCACCGCGCTTCTCAATTGCGGGCGGTGCGGAGGCAAGGAGCAGAAAGCACAGGAGCAGCATAAGTTTCGCGCAAAGACGCGAAGGTCCCGCAAAGTACGCAAAGTCAAAACAAAAATAAGAGTTCTTCTTTGCGGCCTTTGCGAGAACTTTGCGTCTTGGCGCGAAACCCTCTCAGACGTTCTTGATGGGGCGGACCAGGCCGCCGGGCTGGCCGTAGCGGTGGCGCTGGGCGGTCCAGCGGGCCTGGCCGTACTCGTCCAGGCCGACGACGCCTTCCATCTTGTCGCCGTTGACTTTGCCGATGAACTCGTAGCTGAGCCGGGTGCCTTCGTATCGATGGGAGCTGCGGAAGCGGATCTCGTCACCTTCGACGGCGCCGCGCAGATCCCCGCCCAGGATGTCGCCGCGGTGCGAACCTACGAGTTCAGATCCTTGCTGCTCGAAGACGAACGCATGGTCAGCGCTGCCCAGGACAAACTGGAGGCGCGCTTCCCACTGGCCGGCCACGTTGGCGGGCGGGCCGGGGGGCGGCGGGGAGTCGATCTTGGGCGGACGGGAGAGCATGGCGTAGAGGCGCTCGGCCACCACCTTCTCATCGCCGGGCGTCATCATGTAGGGCATGATGGTGATGGTGCTGGCCATGCTTTGGCGGCGGTTGCCGGAAGCGCCGCCGAGCACGATACGGGGGTCGGTGTCGTAGAGGAGCTTTTCGACTTCCTGGCCGGTGATGCCTAACCGCGCGCCGTCCCAGGCGATGCGCAAGCGCGGGGAATGGTTGGACAAGCCCTCGGGTTGCAGCACTTCGGTGGTGACGCCGTCAACTTTGGTGACCCGGCGGGCGATGTGGTCCAGCCAGGATTCCCAGCGCTTCCACTCGGCCTCGTGATCCCGCTTCACCCAAGCTTCGACGGCCGCCAGCATACCCATGATCTCTTCCTTGCCGACCTTGAGGGAGCGTCCGAAGGCATGATGCGGGGCGCTGTGGAGCCAGGCGGCCTGAAGCAGGTCCTTGCGTCCCAGCAGAAGGCCGGCGCACTGTGGCCCGCGGATGCACTTGCCGCCGCTGTAAGCCACCATATCGGCGCCACGCTTGAGGTGAACGTTGGGGATAGTGAGATGCTCGGCAGCGGCATCCACTATCACCGGAACACCCTTGCGCCGGGCGATAGTGCAGATCGGCTCCAGGCCGAAAGGGCCGGCATCAGCGGGGCCGGCCAGAACCATGACCAGGGCGGTCCGTGGGCTGAAGGCGGCGTCGAATTCCTCGAGGTTGCCGGCCTCCACAATCCGCACCCCGAGCATCCGGATGGCGTGGTCGTAGACATTGCGGGAATAGCGCGGCACGAGAACTTCGCTCTTGAGGCCGGCGAGGTAGGGGAGCCGCTGGAGCTTTTCCGGGTCGGCGCCCGCGATGCAGGCAGAGGTAACGTGGGTCAGGGCGGCCGCGCAACCGGCGGTGACGATACCCCACTCGGCGCCGGTCAGTTCTCCCAGGCGCTTGCCCACGGCGTCCATCAACTCGTCCAGATGAACGTAGTGGCGCGAGGCCTCGTCCATGGCGCGCTTGACCTCGGGTAAAGTGAGCGAGCCGCTGATAATGGTGAAGGTGCCTTTGCAGTTGATCAAGGGGCGAACGCCGATGGATTTGTAGATATCGGCCCCGATCTCGAGCCCGGGCGCTGCGGAAGCTGCGCTGGCGCTGCCGCGAAACAATCCAGTGGCAGCCAGCAGGCCGCCGTTGCGAAACAGTTCGCGCCGGCTCAGCCCGCTGACACGTTTCTCAAGACTTCTCATCAGGTGGGTCAGCATGAGTCCCTCCTATGCCTGGACTTCAGTTGGGATCGTGACGATCCCCTTGTTAGAATCCCGGTTCAAGGGGGCGCTCGTCAAGTCCTCCAGATGGTTATCCGTAGGCTCTGTCTTGATAGACTGAGGGGCTATGCGGGTCAGGGTTGTGGCGTTGCTCACCGCCGGCTTGGCGAGTTGTGTTGGCGTGTTGGTTTTCCGTCCCGCGGAGGTTCGCTCCCAGAGCGGGCCCCCGCCGGGTGACCTCTCGCAGTTTCGCATCGTCGTGGGACTTACCGACCAGGAGGCGCGGTCGTGGGAGGGAAAGATCACGGTTAACGGCGCGGAGCGGGCCAGTGTGGAGGGGTGGCGTTTCTCGCAGAAAGACCGTGTGGAGGCCGACGGGGCGTTCCGGTTCCAGACCAAGATCGGGCCTTTCGAGAATCAGCCCTCGAAAGAGCACCCGCTGGGGCAGACCGACTGGAATGACCCGCGCGGCCGGCGGCTCATCCCGCAGGGCCTGATCGTGCGGATTCGGGGCGCCGCGGAGGCGACTGTGGCCTTCGAGTTCGGCTCGGGCGCGTTTCAGTTCCGGACCGAGCAGGCGCCGCTGGGCAAGACCCTGAGCGTGCTGGATGGCAACGGGGTGGTGGAGCGGCTGCCGGTAGAAGAAAAGCTTTCCGAACCGGGCCGGGCGGACGATTATCCGGCCATTGCCGTTGCTCCGGACGGGACCCGTTGGGTGGCCTGGCTCTCCTATCAGCAGAGCGCCGATGAGGTGGTGGCCAGCGGAGGCGGCAGGCTGTACCGTCTGACGGGACCCGGCGATCATCACGCACCGGCGCTGGCCTCTGACGGGCGGGGAAGAATCTGGGCGGGCTGGTCGCAGAAGGAGGGGGAGACGTATCAGCTCTATGCCAGCTCGTTCGCCGGCGGCGACTGGACGAAGCCGGAGGCGCTGACCGCAGGGGTGGGATCGAACCTCTGGCCGGTTCTGGCGTCGGACGGGCGCGGAAGACTGGCGCTGGTTTGGCAGGGCTTTCGCCGCGGCCAATCTGTGATCCTGGCGCGGTTGTGGGACGGCAAGAAATGGAGAGCGGAGCGGCAGATCAGCGAAGGCGCAGGCAGTTGCTGGATGCCCTCGGCGGCTTTCGGTGGAGGACGGTTGTGGATCGCCTGGGACTCCTACGCCACGGGCGCCTATCAGGTCTATGCGCGGGAGTGGGACGGCGCCGTCCAGCGCGTCACGCGGGGCGAGAATTTTTCGGTCCGTCCCTCGGTGGCGGTGACCTCAATGGGCCTGCCGGTGGTGGCCTGGGAGGAATCCGACCCGCTGTGGGGTAAGGACTTCGCATTTCTCTATGACCGGCGGGGCACGGTGCTGTACAAGAACCGGCGGGTGCGGGTGGCTTATCGGGAAAACGCGGAGTGGAAGGAAATCGCGGCTCCAGTTGAGGAGGCGGTGCCTGCGGCTGTCCGCCGGTTCGTTCAGCAGCCTGCACTGGCGACCGACGGCGAGAGGCTGTACCTGGCCTTCCGCTGCCGCACCTCCACGGGCACCTCGCGCATTGACTACTGGGCGAACGCTGGACGGTGGGAGGTTTTTCTAACGCATTTAGAGGGCGAGCGGTGGGCGCCGGCCATTCCGATGCCTTCGAGCGTGGGGCGAAACGGCATGCGAGCGGCGCTGGTGCTCGCCAAAGGCCAGGCGCATCTGGCGTGGCCCACCGACAACCGCATCTGGCCGGGCTCGCGCTACGGCGATCTGGACGTTTACGCAACCGCAGTGCCGGCGACGGCTGGCCCAGCGCAGTTGCGCGGCCGGGTGATCGAAGCGGGACCGGCGAGCGCGCAGAATCCGAATCCGAACGAGGTGTCCGAGACGCGGCGGGTTCGGGAGTATCGTTACTCGCTGAACGGCAAGCAGTATCGCATTCTGCGGGGCGACCTGCACCGGCACACCGAGCTTTCCGGTGACGGCGCGGGCGATGGCGCGCTGGACGATTTGTATCGTTACGAACTGGATGCCGCGGCCTTCGATTTCGGCTACGTGGGTGACCACCAGATGGGTGAGGACCAAGAGTACAACTGGTGGCTCACCCAGAAATCCAACGACCTTTACTACATACCGCAGCGCTTCGTTCCGCTGTACGGCTACGAGCGCAGCGTGTGGTGGCCCAACGGGCACCGCAACATTATCTGGGCGGAGCGCGGGAAGCCGGTACTGAAGATCGGCCAGCCCGAGGCCAAAGGCGCGGCCAACAGCGGGCCGATCCTGTATCCCTACTTGAGGGAGACCAACGGGATTGCGACCTCGCATTCCTCGGCCACTGAGCAGGGGACGGACTGGCGGGACAATGATCCGGAGCTGGAGCCGCTGGTGGAGATCTGCCAGGGCTTCGAGTCCAGCTATGAGCACCCTGGCGCCCCCAGAACCTGGAAAGAGGGCGAGAGGCCCGTTCACCAGGGCCTGCGTCCGCTCGGTTTCATCTGGAACGCCTGGGCCAAAGGCTACAAGCTCGGGGTACAGTCGAGTTCGGACCACATCTCGACGCACACTTCGATCGCCTGCATCCTGGCGGAGGATTTCTCGCGGCAGGGCCTGGTGGATGCGATGCGGAAGCGGCACGCCTACGGCGCGACCGACATGATCATCCTGGACTATCGCATCTCGACCGCGGATGCGGGGACCTTCCTGATGGGCGACATTGTCTCGACCGGCGCGGAGCCCAAACTGATTGTCAAGGTAGCGGGAACGGACGCGGTGAAGCGAATCGACGTTATCAAGAACAACACCTACATCCACAAGGTCGAGCCTGGCCAAAAGGAGGTCAGTTTCGAGTATGTGGACCGCGCCATCCAGCCGGGTGAGAGTTACTACTACGTGCGGGTCGAGCAGAACGACGGGCAGTTGGCGTGGAGTTCGCCGATCTGGGTGCGGTACAAGAAGTAGAAGATATGACAAGGCCAAACATCGCAGGAATCATTCCTCCCATGGTCACGCCGTTCGACGCGGAAGGGAGGATCGACGAGCAGGCGCACCGCGCGGAGGTGCGTTACTTGATCGAAAAGGCGCGGGTCCACGGGCTGGCCGTGGCGGGAAGCACGGGAGAGGGCCACACGCTCAACACCGAAGAGACGCGGAAGATCACTGCCTGGACGGTGGAGGAGGCCCAGGGGCGGGTTCCGGTGATCGCGGGGATCATCACCAACAGCACTCAGGCGGCCATCGACAGGGGCCGTGCGGTCGCGGATTTGGGGGTGGCGGCGCTACAGATCACTCCCGTTCATTATCTGTTTCGCCCGGATGATGAAGCGATGATGCGGCACTTCGCGGCGGTGGCGGAGGGTAGCGGGCTACCGGTCATCATTTACAACGTAGTGCCCTGGTCTTATCTGTCGCCCTCGCTGCTGGCGCGGATCCTGCGACAGGTAGACGGCGTGATCGGGGTGAAGCAGAGCGCCAGCGATCTGAAGGCCCTGGCGGATCTGCTGCTGTTGATCGAGCAGGGAGAGATGGGCCGGGAGGTGCGCATCCTGTCGGCGGTGGACGCGCTCTTGTATCCATCCTTCAGCCTGGGCGCGCATGGCGCGGTGGCTGCGATTGTAACCGCAGCGCCAGAATGGTGCGTGGCGTTGTGGGAGGCAGTGCTGGCGGGAGATCATCGGCGGGCGCTGGAGCTGCACCGGGCCCTGTTGCGTTTGTGGAATGCGATGGACGCGCCGAATCTGCCGGCCAACGTCAAAACCGTGATCCGCTTACGGGGCCGTGCCGGCGGTTTTCCCCGCGCTCCGATGCCCCCGAGTTCCCGTGCGCAGGTCGAGAAGATCCGTCAGGCCCTCTCGATGGAGGGCGACGCCGCGCGCTGATCCTTCCAGGGTGGCAACAGGAATCTATCTGAGATTCAGGTGGGCTTCGATGCGGGTGAGGCGCTGATCGAGTTCGGCGAACTTCATCAGCAGTTCGCTATGGCTCCTGGCGGTTTCGGCGCGAAGGACTTGCGGCCCGAGAGAGACGGAGGTCCAACCGGTTGCGGATGCGTGTTCGCGTTCGGCCTCGGTCCAGCCGCCTTCTGGGCCGACCAGGAGGGCTACAGAGTCGGAGGAGAGGCGGCGGACTGGCAGGGCAGAGAGCAGCAACGGGCTTCCGGGCTGTTCTTCGAGGAAGTACCGGTATTGCGAGGCATCCTGGAGTGCCTGCAAGAAGGATGCCGGGGGCAACAGTTCGGGCAGGTGCGCGCGGCGCGCCTGCTGGCTGCTTTCGCGCACGATCATCTTCCAGCGGCCCAAACGTTTTCGGGTCGCGATGTTCAGGCTCTTCTGGCTGCGCTGGGCCTGGACCGGCATGATGGTCGCCACGCCCAACTCCGCGGCTTTCTCGAGGAGCCATTCGAAGCGATCGAACTTGATCAGCGAGATGAGCAGTGCGAGGCGGGTAGGCGGCTCTTGCGAAGGCACCGGTTCGATGATGCGGAAGGACACCTGATCTTTGCCAAGGGCGGCCACTTCGGCCAGGTATAGGGAGCGATTGTCGGAAACTTCGAAGCGCTGCCTGATTTGGGCGCGCAGGACGCGGGTCAGATGGCGCGCCTCCTGCCCTCGCAGGGTGGCCCGGCCCTACCCGATTTCCTCGGCAAAGAAACGCCGCCGCGCCATGTAAGATAATGTACTCCTACTATGATTGCGTACTTGCGCGGCACCATTCTGGAAAAGCACCCCAATCAGGTCATCGTGGACGCCGGCGGGGTCGGCTACGATGTCACCATTCCGATCTCGACGTACTCGGCCTTGCCGGAGGCGGGGCACGAAGTGCGCCTTCGCATCCACACGCACGTCCGCGAAGACGCGCTGTCGCTTTACGGGTTCCTGTCGCAGGACGAGAAGATGCTGTTTGAACGGCTCATCACGGTGAGCGGGATCGGGCCGAAGGTGGCGGTGACGGTGCTTTCGGGGCTGGCCATCGGTGAGTTGATTGCCGCCATTCGGGGCGGCGAAGTGGACCAACTCGTGCGCATCCCCGGGATCGGCAAGAAGACGGCGGAGCGAATCGTGCTGGAGCTTCGCGACAAGCTGCCGGCGCCTGCCGAAGCGGCGGCCGCGCCGGCGCCCGGCGCGCGGGCCGCTGTGAACGCACTCGAGCAAGACGTGCTGTCGGCGCTCATGAACTTGGGATGCACGTCGGCGGCCGCTGAGACCGCCGTGCGAAAAGCCAAAGCCCAGGGAGTGCCCAGCGAATTTGAGCCGCTTTTCCGGCGCGCGCTGGAACTGGTGCGTTAACCTGAAAGGTCATGAAGGAGCGGGGAATCGTTTCGGCCACCGCGCAGGAAGGTGAGCTCCAGTTCGAAGCCACTCTGCGCCCGCGCCGTCTGGAGGAATTCACCGGGCAGACGAAGCTGAAAGAGAACCTGACGATCGCCATCGAAGCGGCGCGGCGGCGCGGCGACGCTCTGGATCACGTGCTGCTCTACGGCCCGCCGGGACTGGGCAAGACCACGCTGGCCTCGATCATCTCGACGGAGCTGGAGGTGAGTTTCGAGCAGACCTCCGGGCCGATCCTGCAAAAAAAGCTCGATTTGACGGGGATCCTGAGCCACATCCGGGCGCGGCAGGTGTTTTTCATCGACGAGATCCACCGGTTGTTGCCGGACGTCGAAGAGATGCTGTACGCGGCGCTGGAGGACTTCCGGGTGGACATTCTGATCGGGGCGGGGCCGGGCGCCCGAACGCATTCCCTTCCCATCCCACGTTTCACAGCGATTGGCGCGACCACGCGGCAGGGCTTGGTAAGCGCGCCGCTGCGGGGCCGCTTCGGCTTGGTGCTGAGGCTGAACCACTACACGGTGGAGGAGCTGAAGCAGATCGTGAAGCGGTCGGCGCGGTTGTTGGAAGTGAAAGTGGACGAGGCGGGGGCCGAGGAAGTGGCCCGGCGGAGCCGGGGCACGCCGCGCATCGCCAACCGATTGCTGCGCCGCGTGCGGGACTATGCGCAAGTGCGGGCCGACGGGCAGGTCACCGAGCAGATCGCGCGCACCGCGCTGGACCTTCTGGAGGTCGATCGTTTCGGCCTGGATGAGATCGACCAGAAGATCATGCTGACGGTACTGGAGAAGTACAGCGGAGGGCCGGTGGGGCTGAACACAATTGCGGCGTCCATTGAGGAGGAGCCGGACACTATCGAGGAAGTCTACGAGCCCTACCTGATCCAACTGGGCTTTTTGGACCGGACGCCGCGCGGCAGGGTGGCCACCGAGCGGGCTTTCGAGTATTTCGGTGTGGCGCGAAAAATGCGTGGCGGCACGCAGAGCACGCTGTTCTGAGCAGCCTTCAGACCTACTCGAAGAACAGGACGTGCGGGATGATGCGGTACCTCTCCATCAAGCAGGCACCGCATTCCATGCGGTAGTCTGGCCTAGCGCTGCGGACCAGGGCGGGGATCTCGCGGGGGTCCTCGCGCTTGTGGTAAGCGGAGATGACCAGCCGGGGCCGGAAGCGGGCCAGCGTCTGGCGGGCCCCGCGCAGCGCTTCCTGCTCCGCGCCCTCGATGTCCATCTTGATGAAGTCCACCCGTGGCAGCTTGAGTTCCGAGACCAGGGTATCGATCCGGGTCAGCGGCACGCTAACCCCCAGGTGGTCGCCGGGGCGCCGAATGACGAACCCGTCGCCGATGGAAGTGCTCCCGTCAACGATCAGCGGCAAGGCGTCTTCCCGGTCCCAGACCCCTTTTACGCAGACAATCAGCTTCCCGGAGGCGATCTCAGAAGGAAAATTGCGGCGCAAACATTCCACGCTGTCCGGGCCGGGTTCGATGGCCACCACGGTTGCGGCTCCCATCGAGAGCGCCTGCCGCGTAAAGACGCCGATGCTGGCGCCGCAGTCCAGCACGATGTCCCCCGGGCGCACTCGAATCTTCTCGTGGAGGTACAGGCCGGAGTCCGCTTCGGCCAGCATGTCGGCCAGCCAGTATCGGGTATGCTTCCGCCCGGGCACCCATAGCCAGCCCACCGGGGTGTCCCAGAGTTCCAAGCCCGCGGGGTCCGAACGGAGCAGCCGGGAAGGCCGCCTCGATGCGCTGGCGCGCTTGGTTGTGCATGCGCCTCTCTGAACGGGTCTTGAAACAGTGAGCCAGGGGGCAGCCGTTGTTTCTGCGCGCCAGGAAGATGGTCAGAGCCTTCAGTTCAGGGTAGAAGAATGAGATTGTCGCGGAGACGAGCCGCCAGGGCCAGCAATACCCAGCTAGCGCGAGCCCGCTGCATCAGTCCACTTGTACCATAGGGATGAGGCCACACGGTGAAGACCGTCTATCTCTCGCTGGGCTCGAACCTCGGGGACCGCAAACGAATGCTCGAATCCGCGATTTCGCTGCTTGAGGGGCCGCACTTCCGGATCCGCCGTGTTTCGACCGTCTATGAGACCGAACCGATCGACCTGCGGCGCCAGGCGTGGTTTCTCAACTTGGTGTTGGAGGCGGAAACGGATCTGTTTCCGAAGCAACTGCTGAGGCGGATTCAGAGAGTGGAACTGGAGCTGGGTCGGCGACGCCTGAAACAGAAAGGACCGCGCACAATCGACATCGATATCCTGCTGTACGGAGATTCGGTGATACTGTCTTCCGAGCTGGTCATCCCGCACCCGCGGCTGAAGGAGCGACGCTTTGTGCTGGAGCCGCTGACGGAACTGTCGCCCGAGTTGCGTCATCCCATCTCCGGGCAGACCCTGGCAGAGCTGCTGCCGGCGACGTTGGGGCAGGCGCTGCGGAGAGTGGAGTTCCGGCCGGTGATTCCGCACCGGTAGGCACGGCTACGGGGCGGGGAGGAAAAGCTCGGCTCCTTTCGCCAGTTCCCAGGCCAGGTGGTTGATGTGAAGGAGCAGGACCGGCTCGGGGTAGGCGCCGCGGAATTTGTCGTAGACACGCTGCTGCCAACCTTCGGTGAGGTAGGGTGAGGCGTCCAGGTTCTTCTCAAAAAAGCCATCCTGGTTGGGCATGCCGAGGAAATCGAGTACGGCTGCGATCATGTCTAACTGCGAAACGAGCACGGCCTGAGCCAGTTCCTTAGCCAATTCCTCGTCACGATCGCCGAGCCTGGTCCAGAGACGCGGGGCGGCCTTGCGCAGGGTCTCGGTGTTGAGCTTG
Source organism: uncultured Acidobacteriota bacterium (assembly GCA_963725415.1). Lineage (GTDB taxonomy): Bacteria > Acidobacteriota > Terriglobia > Bryobacterales > Bryobacteraceae > CAVRZY01. The sequence continues at coordinate 25,836 of CAVRZY010000106.1, forward strand.
GCCAGGCGGGCTCGAGTCTTGAGGCCTTCGTAGAGCTGGTAGGTCTTGAGTCGGCTGATGGAGACGCCACGAATCAGTTGTGCGAACGGCGCCTCGCCGAGGGCCAGAAAAGCGTCCGAAAGCTGCATCATGGCCAGGGTAGCACATAGCAGCCTGGCCACAACCAAGCAACGGAGCCAGCGGTGCATGCGGGCCCAGCGGCCGTCCCGAGCAAATTGACGATTGCCGGATTGACGATTGCTGTGTCTGGCGCAGCGCCACACTCCAATCGTCAATCGGCAATGAAGAAATCGTCAATTGGTCGGTGACACCGAAAGTGGCGAACACGGGGAGTCTTCGCGAGGGTGAACGAGACCGGGTATGAGTAGCACGCCGGCTGAGCTACAATGACTTCTGGTCCGAAACATGAATAACGTAATTGTTCTGGGCGCCCAGTGGGGCGACGAAGGGAAGGGGAAAATCATTGACGTGTTCTCCGCAGCATTCGATATCGTCGCCCGCTACCAGGGCGGTCACAACGCGGGCCATACAGTGCGAATCGGGGAGCGAAAGATCATTCTGAAGCTGGTGCCTACGGGGATATTGCGGTCGGGCACGCAGGCTGTGATCGGCAACGGGGTGGTGATCGATCCGGCGGCGCTGATCGAGGAGATCGAGGGGCTGGAGGCGGCCGGCATCCCGGTCAAGGGGCGGCTGTTCATCAGCAACCGTGCGCATGTGGTGTTTCCGTTTCATCAAATGCTGGAGAGGATCTCCGAGGGGCGTCCCGGGCGGGTGGCCATCGGCACCACCTCGCGCGGCATCGGTCCCTGCTATGAGGACAAAGTCGCGCGGCGTGGAATCCGGATGGCAGACCTGCTGGACAGGGAGAATTTCCGGAAGCTCTACGACACGCTGGCGGAAGACAAGGAGATCCTGCGGCGGGCGTTCCGTGTGGGGGCGCCGATCGACCTGCTGAGGATTCGCGGGCAATACGAGGAGTATGCGGAGCGGCTGCGCGGGATGGTGTGCGACACGGCGCTGCTGCTGAACCGGGCCATCGCTGCGGGCAAGCGGGTGCTGTTCGAGGGTGCGCAGGGCACCATGCTAGACGTGGACCACGGAACCTATCCTTTCGTAACCTCCTCGAGTGCGGCGGCGGGGGGCGCCTCGACAGGCACGGGGGTCCCTCCCAACCGGATTCAGGGCGTCATTGGGGTTTCCAAGGCGTACATCACGCGGGTGGGCAGCGGGCCATTCCCCAGTGAGGCGCACGGCGAAGCCGGAGAAACCCTGCGGGGTCTGGGCTACGAATACGGGGCGGTGACCGGGCGCCCCAGGCGCTGCGGCTGGTTCGATGCGCCGCTGCTGCGGTACACGGCGGCCATCAACGGCTTCGACAGCCTGGTGATCACCAAGCTGGACGTGCTGGACCAGTTCGAGGAAATCCCGGTTTGCGTGCGCTACAACCTGGGTGGGCAGGAGATCGCGGAGATGCCGGCCACTTACCGGGGCATGGGGGCGGTGGAGGCGGTCTACCAGAAGCTGCCGGGCTGGCGCAGCTCGACCTCCGGAATCACCTCCTACGACGCGCTCCCCGTCCAGGCGAAGGATTACCTGAAGTTTCTGGGGGAGCAGACAGGGGTCGAAGTGGGCTGCATTTCGACGGGGGCCGAACGGAAGCAGACCATCGTAGTGCCGGGTTCGAAGCTGGAGAGACTGCTTAGACGCCGGGAGTCAGCTAGCTGAGGGCTTTCCGTTTTACAATTGGCCTGTGAAACAATTCGCCATTGTTCCGTTCACGCTGTTTCTGCTGGGCTGCTCCCAGACCAAACCGGAGAGGAAACCGGAGGCCGTCAGCGGGGCACCGGAATTCCTCAGGGTGTACAACGAGCTGGACCAGCGGCTCAGCACCGTGGCGGCGGAGGCCAACTGGAAGGCCTCCACCGATGTGACGGAGGAGCACACCGGCGAGCGCATCGGGGCCGAGACTGCACTGGCGACGTTCCGCGGAAGCCGTTACGTGATCGAGAGCAGCCGGAAGTTCCTGGGGCTGAAGCAGTCGCTGAGCGACCTGGAATTCCGCCAGCTCGACAAGATTCTGCTGAACGCAGCGGAATCCCCGGGCACTATCCCGGAGATCGTTCAGGCGCGGGTCGAAGGGGAAGCGCACGCCAGCGCGATCCTGGATGGTTTCAGTTTCTGCCTGGAGCGCAAGGGCGACAAATGCGTCAAGCTCACCAACCCCAACGAGATCGACGACGCGCTGCTGAAGTCGCGGAACCTGGCCGAGCGGGAGAAGATCTGGGAGCTGTCCAAGCAAACCGGCCCGGCGCTCAAGAAACCTCTGGCGGAACTCCGCGACCTGCGCAATCGCGTCTCCACAGAGCTGGGGTACTCCTCGTATTTCCATTTGCAGGTGGCCGATTACGGCATGAGCGTCGCCGAGATGATGCAACTCATGGACAACACAGTCCGCGATGTCGGCGCCGCTTTACCAACAGTTGCACCTGTACGCGCGGCGGAAACTGGCGGAGCGATACCAGCAGCCGGCGCCCAAACGAATTCCGGCGCATTGGCTGACGAACCGCTGGGGGCAGGAGTGGCCGGGGTTGGTGGAATCGGCCGACCTGGACGACCTGTTCCGGGGGAAATCCGCCGAGTGGATCGTCCGGCAGGGGGAGCGATTCTACACCTCGCTGGGCCTGCCCGCGCTGCCGATGAGCTTCTGGCAGAAGTCGGACCTGTACCAGCTTCCCTCCGACGCCAGGAGGAAGAAGAACACGCACGCCTCGGCGTGGCACATCGACCTGGATGGGGATGTGCGAAGCCTGATGAACGTGACGCCGAACTTCCGGTGGTTTGAGACCAGCCACCACGAACTGGGGCACATTTACTACTATCTGGCGTATTCCAACCCGCGAGTGCCGATGGTGCTGCGGGAAGGCGCCAACCGGGCGTTCCACGAGGCAGTCGGAGATTTGATCTCGATTGCGGCGCGCCAGGAGCCGTATCTTCGGCAGATCGGCCTGTTGCCGGCAGACCGCCAGATCGATGAAACGCAGTGGCTGCTCAGCGAGGCACTGGACAGCGCGGTGGTGTTTGTGCCTTGGTCGGCGGGCGTGATGACCCACTTCGAGCACGAGCTGTACGAGCGCAAGTTGCCGGCGGACCAGTTCAACCAGCGGTGGTGGGAACTGGTGGGGCGGTACCAGGGCATCGACCCGCCCCGGCCCCGCGGGGAGGAGTTTTGCGACGCCTGCACCAAGACGCACATCATCGACGACCCCGCGCAGTATTACGACTACGCCATGGCCTCGCTGATCAAGTACCAGTTACATGACTACATCGCGCGCAAGATCCTCAAGCAGGATCCGCACCGATGCAATTACTACGGAAACAGAGAGGTGGGCAGGTGGTTGTGGGACCTGCTCAGCCCGGGAGCGACGCGGGACTGGCGGCAGGCCATCAGGGAGAAAACCGGCGAAGAGATCAGCTCGCGCGCCCTGCTGGAATACTTCCGCCCGCTGCACGAATACCTGGCGAAGGAGAACGGAGGCGAGGCGGCGGGGTGGGAGTAGGACGAGATGACCATCGTCAGCATCGGCGAGATCCTGTGGGACGTTTTCGAGCGTGGCGAACATCTGGGCGGCGCACCCTTCAACTTTGCGGCGCACGCTGCACGGCTTCATCACACGGTGTTCTTTGTCAGCGCGGTGGGAGTGGACGAACGAGGCCGGCTGGCGCTGGAGCGCGCCGCAGAACTGGGTCTTTCGACGCGTTACATCCGGCGCGTTCCCGAACAGGGGACCGGGGTGGTGAGCGTGGCTGTGGATCCGGCCGGCCAACCCAGCTTCACCATCCACCGCCCGGCCGCGTATGACTTTCCGAGACTCTCCGCCGAGGACTTACAGGAACTCTGCGCGCAGCGACCCGACTGGATCTATTTCGGGACGCTGCACCAGATGAGTGGTGAAGCCAGGGAGTTGAGCAGGAGGTTGATGGAGGCCAGCCCGCGCGCGCGTCGTTGCTATGACGTCAACTTGCGCGTCAATTCTTACGAACCTGCGCTGGTGCGAGAACTGATGGGGCTGGCCACGCTGGTCAAGCTGAATGAGGAGGAAGCGCGCTTGACCGAGCAAATGTTCGGCCGGTCACCGAGATCGCTGGAGCAGTTTTGCAGGAGCTTTGCGAGAGAGTTCGGCTGGGAAGGGGCTTGCGTGACGCGGGGCGCGCAAGGTTGCGCGTTGTTGTTGGGAGGAGAGTATCTGGAGGCGCCCGGCTATCAGGTCCAGGTGGCGGACACCGTGGGCGCGGGAGACGCCTTCGCAGCCGCTCTCATCCACGGATTGGAGGCCGGTTGGGGCGCGCTGGAAATCGCGGATTTCGCCAACCGGGTGGGCGCCCTGGTAGCCAGTCGCAGCGGGGCAATTCCGGCGTGGACGATGGAAGAGGTCCGGGCACTGTCGAGAGAAGCGTGAGTCGAGCTAGGAGCGTTTTACTCGGGTAATCACCACGGAGCGCCAGCCTACGTTGCCGGCGGCGTCGCGGGCGCGAATGGTGATGGTGTTGGCGCCCTCACGCAGAGGGAGTTCGGGGGTAGTCCAAAGGGAGGTCCCCTGGGCCGAGCCTGAAGCGCCGGTGGAATCGGACCAGGTGACCTGGACCACGCCCACGTTGTCGGTGGCACTACCCCGCAGGCTGATGGTCGAGGCGTAGGTGAGGACGCTGGTGGAGGCCGGCCAGAGGATGGTGAGCGAAGGCGCCACGCTGTCGGTGCTTCTGGGTGGAGACGGTGACGAGGGCGGCTGCGGCGTGGGATTGCTGGGCGGCTGAGCCGGCGGGGTAGCGGGCGGCTGAGCCGGCGGGTTGCTGGGCGGTTGGGGCGCGGGATTGTCGGTCGGCTTGGGTGAGGGACTGTCCAAACTGGTGAGGGCGGCGTAGAGTTCGCGAATCGCAGCCACGTCGTCCCCACTCAAGCTGTCCACTCGGCGATAGTACGGGTACATGACCGTGCCGGGCCTATCGGAGTGGCCGAGGCCCAGGGCGTGTCCGGCTTCGTGGAGAGCCACGCTGAACAGGTCGGTGCCGTCCAGCATGTCCCAGAGCTCGTCATCGTCGAAGTGCAGGTCGCCGGCAATGGATTCAGGGTTGGGCGGGGCTGGATAGAAGGTGTGAGCCAGCACCTTGCCGCGGCCATCGAAGGGAAAAGGATCGCCGTGAGCCCCGCCGGCAAACAAGACGTTCAGCGTACGCGGAGCGGCCTGGCTGTCAGCCGAAGTAAAGGTGAGCTTGACGTACCTGGCCCACTCCCCGAGCGCCCGGAGGACTTCCGAGCGGGCCTGATCGGGCGACACTCGACTGGGGAGCTTCTCGAAGAAATACCCGAGCTGGGCGGCATTCTGGCCGGGGCCGTCCCAACCTTCGCCGACTCTGGCGACGTATTGACCTACCAGGCCGTAGGACGTGCTTGCGCCCCGGCAGGCCTGGACGCGCAGTCCGTTGACCAGATCGTCGGAAGCCGGGAAGATGTAGGCCACCTCATCCCACTCCGCCAGGGGCGTGACGCGGTCCGGCGCCCCTTCGACTAGCAACTGGTTGGGGAGCAGGTCGGGGTGCTCGCGAATCTCCAGCCGATGCTCGCGCACCAAGGCCCGTGCCTCCTCCAGGTCTACGTCGGGGTGGAACTCAACCAGAAAGGCTGCGGACAGCGGGTGGTCGGTCGCGGCGGGCAGGTTGTCAGCAGTGGTAGCAGCGTCGCGCGGTGTAGCGGAGATGGTTTGCGCCAGCAGGGGGTCAGTTTGTCCTGAAAGCGCAAGCGGCCCGCCCAGCGGAGGTCCAGGCCCTCCAGGCGCGGTTCCCCCTCAGCGGCGATCAGAAAGCCGTAGTCGGGGACATAGTCGAGGATGGTAGCGCCCCGGCGTTCGAGCCTCCGCGAGCTGTTCGGCCTGTGGGGCGCGGCGGAATTGCAGCAGGATGTGGGAGCGGCTGGAGGCGCGCCGCTTCCCCGGCTGCGCCATATAGTCCGCCAGATCCTCTGTGGTCTCGATCCGCCTGGTCTTTAAGTGGAGCGGGTCTTCGGCCGCCAGGAAAGCAGCCGGGAGTAGCCACAGGAGAACGAGACGGACGCGATTACTACTCACATAATCGCTTATCGAATCGCTAGAGATCTTTTTGACCCAAAATGCACCTATTGACTGGAATCGTTCGATGACGAAGCGAGCGCTGTGTCTTCTCTTGTGGATAGGGTGTCTCTGGCCTCTGGCGGCGGGAAGAGTGAGACTGCAAAACGGCTCTCTCGTCCTCGGGCAGGAACGATTCGTAATCCGCGGCGTGGCCTACTCAAACGTGCCCATTGGGCAGTGGCCGGGGAGCAGCCTGCCTTCGATTCCTTGCCTGTTCGCTCGAGACCTGCCCTTAATCGCCGCGCTGGGCGCCAACACCCTCAGGACCTACGCACTGCTTCCGGAGGGGGACAACGTCTTTGTGCCGCTGCTGGAGTCCACGGGACTGTATTGGCTGGCGGGCTTCCCGCTGGACCGGTTTTACGATCCGTCGCGGACGATCACTTCGCAGAAGGAGCGAATTCTCCAGGCATTCCGAGACTACGCGGGGAGATTCCGGGGCCAGGCGAGGCTGATTGGTTATGTGTTCGGCAACGAAGTGGCCAGGGATTACAGCCGCAAATTAGCGGGATCGCCGGCAGAATTCTACGCACTGTTGGAGGAAGCGGTGGGGATACTGCGAGAACTGGAGCCGGAAGAGACGCCGTTGCTCACAACAGCGGTCAGCGATCTAAGCGAGTTGACGCGACAGCCTGCTGGGCTTTCGTTCTGGTCCTGGAACGCCTACCCCGGAGTGAGTTTTTTCGGGTTGCTGGAGGAGGCGCGGCGGAGATCCACCAGACCGGTCCTGATCTCGGAGTACGGCGTGGATGCGTTTGACCAGGGAATCCGGCAGGAGAACGAGCTGGCCCAGGCGGAGGCCGCTCTGACGCTGACGCGAGAGATCCAACTTGCGAGTTGGTTGCTGGGCAGTGTTTACGCCGGCTTCGTGGATGAATGGTGGAGGGGAGGTGATCCCAACCTGCATCTAGCCGGCGGCGCCACCCATTCGGGGTTTCCCGACGGTTTTCGAAACGAGGCTTGGTTTGGGATTTTTCGGGCTACGGCGACCGAGCAGCCTGGGCTGGACAGCCTGCGCCCACGAGCGGTGTCTGTGATTCTGGCGGGGCTGTGGGGAGGCCGTTCTCCTGCCGTGTGGAGGGAACCGGAGTCCCCGCGCCTGTCGGTTCTGGTGAACGCCGCCTCCGGCGCCGAGTCTGCCTCTCCCGGAGCGCTGGTGCGCTTGACCGGCAAGAGCCTGCTCGAACCTGCTTCGTCCTATGCGGACGATGCCTGGCCGTTCCAGATGGCAGGGACGTGCCTGTGCGTGGGCGGCTCGCCAGCGCGGCTGGGTTCAGTCTCCCCGGAGGAGCTGAGCGCGCAAATCCCGTGGGAGGCGGAGGTGGGAGACCGCAAAGCGGTGTTTTTCAGGGCCGGCTTGGCGAGCAATGTTCTGCCCGTCCGCCTACGGCCGTACGCGCCCGGGATTTTTTCGGGGGCAGTGCTGCGCGCCGGGCTGGGCTGTTCCGTCAGCGTGCAGAATGGAGCCCGCGCGGGCGAGGCGCTGGAGGTATATGCCACCGGGTTGGGACCTCCGGGCGGCGTGCCCGAGGCCTTGCTCAACGGCGTCCCTGCTCGCGTGCTCTATGCGGGGCTGCTGGCGGGCGCTGTGGGGATTCACCAGGTCAACGTCGTGGTGCCTCCGGATGTGGCGCCCGTATTGAGCGCCGGGCTGGAGCTTCGCGTGGGCGGAACCAGCAGCAACCTCTATCCGCTGAGCATTGCAGGTCCGACTGACAGACTCGCTGTCGCGCTGCGGTGCTCCCAGACGGAGATCCTGTTGCAGGCCGGCGGTGAGTGGCGGTCCGTGGAAGTGGACGTGGAAGGGGTGAACGGCTTCTGCGGCGCGGTGTTTTTCGAGGCCCTCAACCTGCCGGAGGGGATCTCCTTCCGCATCCCGGTGGGGATGGTCGGGCGAAGAGTGCCCCTGGCTGTGCGGGCGGCGGCGGGCACCCCGGCCCTGGAAAACCGTTCGTTCCGCTTGATGGGCTATGGAGGCGGGGTCTCCAGCGGCGAACTGGCTCTCCGGTTGACGGTCTTACCCAGCCAGGGGGACATCCCGGTTCGGGTCATCTCGGGCGGTTACAGATCGACGCCGCTGGCGCGGTTTGACTGGAACAATCGCACTCTGTTCTCGACCATCGGCGGCGGCCCGGGCGGGGGATCAATGTGCTCAGTGTGGATCCGATGACGGGCGTGCTGTCGGCAGTGAGCAGTTTCGACACCTGGGGAGATGAGAAAGCCTCGGCAGCGCTGGTGACTTATCTGTCCTCCCTGCCGAACGGGACCGTCGCGTTGTTCGCGGTTGCCGACGAGGCTTCTTACCGATTGAGCCAGGCGGCCAAAGCGGCCATAGCCATCTGGTTCGGCAGCCGGTACATCCAGCAGTTGGGCTATCAGCACTCCTGGGCTTTGATCGGTCGCAAGGGCTTCCCGGCGCCGATCGCCGAAGCGGCCCAGCCCGACCGGCAGGTGGTGCTGGAGCGCATCCTGACGCTGCCGACGCCATAAGGGAACTCCAACGCCAGACTACGGGGTTTGTGGGACTTGATTGCTTCCCGGCGCCACGTTTATACTGGCATTTTCTTCCATCCTCCGGGTGAGGACGGTTTCCATGGCGCTCAGAAACGAGTTCGATCCCGACGCTCCCCAGCGGGAGGCGGCGGTGTTCTACGGACTGTTTCTGCGCGGCCACTCACCGGAGTCGTTGCGTGAGGACATCGATGTCCCCAGGACCGTGCTGCGAAAGTGGATGAGGTCGCCGGTGTTTGAATCCTCATTCCGGCAGTCGCTGCGGCGCCTGTACCGCTACCGCAAGCTGGTGCTGGCGATCTTCGATGAACTGGTGTGCAGCGAGAGGAACCAAAGCCGGTTCCGGTTGCAGTAGACTGCCTTTGACCGGCATGCGGTCTCGAGCCACCATCTCCTCGCTGGCATTCTACATAAGCCTGGGCGCAGTCTGTGCCCAGCAGCAGGGGCCTCCGCCGCAAGTTGCCATCCGCGCTCCCTATGTGCGCACGCCGCCGGAAGTTGTTCGCGAGATGTTGAAGCTGGCGAAGGTGAACAGGAACGATGTGGTCTACGATCTGGGTTGCGGCGATGGCCGCATTGTTATCGCCGCGGTGCGGGAATTCGGCGCGCGGGGCGTGGGAATAGACGTGGAAGCCGAGCGCATCAGGGAAGCACGAGCGAACGCGCGCAAGGCCGGCGTGGCGGACCGGGTCGAGTTCCGGCAGCAGGATCTTTTCGAGGCCGACATCAGCGAGGCCACGGTGGTTACGCTCTACCTGCTGCGGGACGTGAACCTGGAGCTTCGGCCAAAGCTGTTGCGCGAGCTCAAACCAGGGACGCGGATCGTCTCGCACAGCTTCGACATGGGCGACTGGAAGCCCGACAAGGAGCTTCAGGTGAACGGGAGCAAGCTGTACTACTGGGTGGTTCCGGAAAAGGCTTCCTCTCGGTTCCGCCCATAGTCAGCGGGCCCGGCTCTTCCGCGTCCTTTCCCGTTGGCCGGCGAGCCGCCGTACAAGATGGGATGGCCAGGGTTCACCAACTGGCTGATGACCAGGCTGCTGACGGTCTCGGCGGTCTGCTGGACGGGGCTTCCCACCAGAGTCACCGGGGCTATGAATCCGGAAAGCGGCATCGAGACGAACTTGATGGGAATCGACCAGCGGGCGCAATCCACCAGGTTCTGGCTGGTCACATCGCTCCACTTGATGGGCGCGGTGGGGCAGCAGGAGAAGATGGCCAGCGGCTTGGCCCGCAGCCGAACTCTGCGGATGCCTGCTCAGAGAGTGGGTGAGGAGCGCCTTCAGAGGGCTCTTCCAGGGGCAGAAAGTTTCGGTACGAACGTCTCGCGCCGAACGCAAGACCGGTGCGATCATGGATCGTGAGCAGGAGAACCGCTGAGCCTCAATGACCGCCGCTGACATCGAGCAACTCATTCGCAATGGCGAGTCCGAACGCCTGGAGTTCAAGAAGAGCACAGGCCAGCTCCATCGAGCCGCCGAGACGCTGTGTGCCTTCCTGAATGGGGACGGCGGACAGGTGCTCATAGGTGTCTCTCCCTCCGGCAAGATTGTCGGGCAGCTTGTATCCGACCGCACTCTTCAGGACATTGCCCAAACTGTCCAACTGTTCGAACCGCCAGCGCCGGCCACAATTCACCGCATTCCGTTGCCCAACTCCTCACACCAGGTGGTGGTCCTGGAAACTGCATCTTCCGAACCGGCGCTGCCGTTCACCTATGACGGACGCCCCTACCAGCGCGTCGGCACGACGACCTCAGTGATGCCTCAGGAACGTTACCAGAGGCTCCTGCTGGAACGGGCGCATTCCACGCACCGTTGGGAAAATACGCTTTCCGATATGGACGTCGCAGATCTGGATGAGGAGGAAGTTCTGCGGACCGTTCGTGTCGGCATCGCCGCTGGTAGACTACCTGAGTCAACATCATCACTGGCCACTGACATTCTGGACCGTCTTGGGTTGCGGGTCGGCTGCCAACTGGTGAACGCAGCGGTTGTACTCTTTGGGAAGAGGTTCTTGCCCGACTATCCACAGTGTGAACTACGAATGGCACGTTTTCGCGGCACAACCAAGTCTGAGTTTCTCGACCAGCGCCAAGTGCACGGGCATGCGATCCAGTTGCTGGGAGAGGCCGTGCAATTTCTTGGTCGGCACCTGCCCGTGGCAGGCCGCATCAAGCCTGGTGTCTTTGAACGTATAGATGAGCCGCTTTTTCCGAGCCTGGCCCTTCGAGAGGCTCTGGTAAATGCCTTCTGCCACCGCGACTACTCGGCATGCTGGCGGAGCGGTCAGTCTCGCGGTCTATGATGATCGCCTCGAAATCTGGAGCGATGGCACCCTCCCACTGGGCCTTCGGATAGCGGATCTGAAGCGAGACCACCTCTCCCGTCCACGGAACCCACTGATTGCTGAGGTCTTTCACAGGCGCGGATTGGTGGAGCGCTGGGGCCGTGGCACGCAGAAGATCGTCGAACTGTGTGTGCAGGCCGGCCACCCGGAGCCAGAGTTCGTCGAAGAGGCTGGGGCGGTGGGAGTCCTGTTCTTCCCCAGTGGCTACGTGCCGCCACATAGGGTAGAGCACGACCTGACTTCACGACAACGAGAGATCCTGCTGGTCGTCTCCCGGAGGATGTCAATCGCCTTTCGAGAGATCCGGGCACAATTGGGGCAGGAGATCGCCGAGCGGACGCTCAGGGATGATCTGCTCCATTTGAAGCGACTTGGCCTAATCGGCTCCAAGAGCCACGGGCGCGGGGCATTCTGGTTCCTTCAGAAGAGCGCCCGCAAAAATAGGGCGACATAAGGTGGAATGAGGCGAAATCAATCGCCTTATTCCGCCTTATTCGAAGAGTCTCATTGGTCCCGCTGACTGTCGTTCACGTTGTTACCTCGCCGGCAGGGCCTCCATGCCGTGCCGCTGGGCTTCGTGCTGCATCAGGCGGGTCAACTCGGCCTTGGCTTCCTCGGGCAGCCGGGAGGGGGTGCAGGCCTCGATGAGGCGTGAGACCTCTCGGGCGGCGCGCTGTCTTAACGTCAAGCCGCCTTCCTTGAGCCAGCGGTCGCGGTTGGCGCGATCGATGACCGGGCCGGGGAAGGTGATCTCCTTGCGCAGGTGACGGCGGGTGTGGTCGGCGATCAGCAGGTGCTTCTCTCGCAGCAATTCCTCGAAAATGGGGAGGGCTGGGAAATCTTCCCGCGGCTCGATCTCAAGGCAGTGTAGCCCTGGGTGGGAAGTCCCGAGTGCGTGCCCATTTCCCCACACGCGGCCGAAGGGCGCAGCAACGCTACTCGTCGTGTGCGCTCAGGTAGAGATGACGGTCGTAGTCGATGACGGCAAGGCGGAACTTGTTCAGCCAGCCAATGCGGCCGAGAACGCTCCTCCGGAACCCAGGGTCTCTAGCGAAGAACACAGTACTCAGAACCGGGTATCCGAGTACTTCTATGGTCACTTCGTGCCCGAATGTGTCGAAACCCTGCCCCATCGGCCCTTCCATCCTTTGCGGCTCCCCGTCTTCGATGGTCAGTCCCAGTTGTTCCCCGCACTCACGGTCAAACACACAGTACTGGGCCCCCGTGTCCAGCTTGGCTGTCCACTCTACCTCTTGGTTGCCGACCCGCAAGACAACCGGGATGGGGATGCCCCACAACACGTCCGCGTACTGGTGCCGCTCTCGGAACTCAAGCGAATACCGCAAGATCACCAACCCCCAAAAGGCAGCGCATCCCTAGGCTCCATATGAACGAACAAGGGTCTGCCCACACTGGCGGCTCTTGCGGCCGCAAAAACCACCTTGGCATTGAAATCGGCGGCGATAACACGGTCCCCGTCCAGCGCCACCCACATGTCCGCATACTCAGCCTGGTGCTCGCGAATCCACCTCATTTCCCGCGACCGATCGATATATGGTACACGCCGGACCGCGCGTGAACTGACCAGTTGAGCCGCTCTCCCTCGACGTGGCAGAGGGATCTCCGCCTGATGCGTAGCAAGCTCCCCCACCATGATCGGAGCGGTGCGGGCGGAAGGCAGATCCTCCTGAGCACCATACAGTCGTGCAAAAGGGTTTTGTTCCCGCAGGGCTGCCCTCTCCGGTGCTTGGGAATGGGCCGCTAGCTTCGATCCCAGGAGGGGGTTCTGCGGCCATTGAGCGGGCGGCCTCTGTTCGACAAGCTGTAGCCCGTTCATTTTGTGTCCCCCGGCTGATTCTTCAGGCCCAGTCTGGCGAGAGCCCCCAAGGTGTCGTCAACTGCCTTGTGCATCAATTCCTCAGCAGGCAACTCGTCCTGGTAGACGGCGGTGAATTCGGCGTAAACTGCCTCCTTGAGTCGGAGCGACTGCGCAACAACAAGGCGCATTTCGATCACTTCTGGACGATCCGGCCGCTGAATCTTGTATGCGAAGGCGTCCGGCACGAGTTCCGGATCCTCGGCTCTCGAAGACAGATGCTCTGCCACTATCAAAGTGGCCTTGCCCGGCTCCAAACCGAGATGTGCAGAGTACGTGATCTGATACCGTCCAGGGGTTGCGTCTTGGCAGCATTCCCGGAGCGCGTCACGCGCAATTGTGGCCAACCTCGGGATCACCGCCAAATGCTCGTCCAGGAGTTGAGCCACAACGATCTCAAAGCCTTCGTAAGTGACTTGGAGCCGAATCTCTCCGCGGAGGAGCGCGAAATTGAGCGCAACATCCGCCATTCGAGCCGACGGGGCTTCAAAGGTAACGCCGCGAGGCTCCACTCCGAACGGCTGCAATGCACTTGTCAACTTGGCGAACTGAGGGGTTCCTGGTGAAGGCAGCGCGTGGAGCATCTGCGCGCACCTCCACCGGCAACTCACGGAAGCCTGTTCGACTCGATAAGGAGTCACTGGAGGCGCCTTGCCCGCCAACGTTCGTCCTGGCTGATATCGATAAGGGGTCACCGGAACCTCCTTAGTTGCAGAAGCCTGTCACTCCCTTCCGCAGGGCCTGTGCACGGTCCTTCCTCCCTCCTCCAGTCTACATCGGCTCCAAACTGCGGCGGGTCGCCTCAATCTCTCCCGGGCAAACCCTCCATCCCAAAGCGGCGCGCTTCAGCCTCCATCAGGCGGGTCAGCTCCGCCTTGGCTTCCTCGGGCAGGCGCGAGGGCGTGTATTGCTCGATCAGGCGCGAAACCTCGCGCGCGGCGCGCTGGCCCAGGGTCAGTTGGCCTTCCTTGAGCCAGCGGTCGCGGTTGGCGCGATCGATGACCGGGCCCGGGAAAGTGATTTCCTTCCGCAGGTGACGGCGGGTGTGGTCAGCGATCAGCAGGTGCTTCTCCCGCAGCAATTCCTCGGAAATGGGGAGGGCCGGGAAATCTTCCCGCGGCTCGATGCCCTCCAGCAGGCGGTAGGTCATGCCGCAGATCTCGTTGTCCACGACCAGCTTCTCCAGGCTCTGGCAGCTTTCGAAGTCCAGCATGCCCGGACCGGAGATGCTGTTGATACCCGACAGCGCCGCCAGAGTGGCGCCCATGGAGGTCTCCAGCCCGGCCTGCGCGTCCAGTTGCTTGGCGTCGCTGAGGGCGATGTAGCCCTGGGTGGGCATGCCCAGGTACTTGCCGATTTCGCTGTTGGCGCAATCCAGCATCATGGTCTCGACCGCGCCCATCGGGGTGGTCTCGAAGCGCACGTCGAAAATGGCCGGCGAGCCGCCGTACAAGATCGGGATGGCCGGGGTTGGTGAGCTGGCTGATGACCAGGCCGCTCAGGGTCTCGGCGGTCTGCTGGACCAGGCTGCCCACCAGGGTCACCGGGGCCATGAATCCGGAAAGCGGCATGGAGACGAACTCGACGGGAATGGACCAGCGAGCGCAATCCACCAGGTTCTGGCTGGTCACATCGCTCCACTTGATGGGCGCGGTGGGGCAGCAGGAGAAGACCGTCAGCGGCTTGGCCCGCAGCGCCTGCTCGCTTCCGCGCACGGCCACTTGCAGGTCCTTCATGATCTCGAAGCCCTCGATGGTGAAGGCCCCGGTGACCACCGGCTTCTCGCCGTACAGCAGGCTCAGATAGAGCCGGTAGCTGTCCGAGATCTTCTCGTGGACATCGGCGGGGATCAGGGCGGTGCTCTGCGAGGCGATGTGGCGCAGGCCGCTAGTGAGCTTCACGTACCGGATGTAGTCCGCGGTGGTGGGCTTGCGCATCTCGCCGCTGCGAGCCATCCAGGATGTTGATGGCCGCCGAGCCGGGGGTGAAGTACACGTTGTCGCCCGCGAAGTCATGCGTCTCGTTGCCGAGAACATCGTAGAGCTTGAAAGAGTGGGGGACGGTTCCGAGCGCCTGGTCGATGATCTCGTCCGTGAGGCGGGCACGGCAGTTCTCGAGGTTCACCTCGGCGCCATGCTCGGCCAGCATCGCGAGCACGGGCTGGTTATGGATCTCCACGCCCAGCTTGCACAGGAGGCCCCGCGCTTCCGCGACGATTCTTTCGATCAGTCCGTCATCCAGCAGTCTGAGAGTTGGTCTCATTTCTTCCTTCGAGGTTACACTAAGTACGAATGCATCCACACCAACCAGGCTTGACACGCAGGGGATTCGTCGCTTCGCTCGCGACGGCGGGAGCGCCGGCAAAGAAGCGCATCCTGATCCTTGGTGGCACGGGGTTTCTCGGGCCGGCCACAGTCGAGGCAGCGCGGGCGCGCGGCCACCAGCTCACGCTGTTCAACCGCGGCAAGACGCGGCCCGGGCTGTTCCCTGACATCGAGAAGCTCCAGGGCGACCGCGATCCGAAGATCGGCGAGGGGCTGCGGGCGCTGGAGGGCCGCCAGTGGGACGCCGTGATCGACAACTCGGGATATTTCCCGCGGCAGGTCGCGGCCTCGGCCAAGCTGCTCGCGCCGAACGTGAAGGACTACATTTTCATCTCGACGCTTTCGGTGTACGCGGACAACAGCCGCGAAGGCCAGGACGAGACGGCGAAGCTCGCCGCGATCGCCGATCCCACCGTCGAGAAGATCACCGAGCAGGCCTACGGCGCGCTGAAGGCGCTTTGCGAGAAGGCCGCCGAAGAGGCGATGCCGGGGCGCGTCACCGTGGTGCGGCCCGGCTACATCGTGGGACCGGACGATCCCAGCGGGCGGTTCACCTACTGGCCGGTGCGGATGGATCGCGGCGGCGACGTGCTCGCGCCGGGCTCGCCCACCGACCCGGTGCAGTTCATCGACGTGCGCGACCTGGGCGCGTGGCTGGTTACCCTGGTCGAGAACGGCGCCAAGGGCGTGTTCAACGCGCTGGGACCCCAGAAGCGCCTGGCCTGGGGCGATTTCCTGAAAGCCTGTCAGAAGGCCACTCCGAACAAGAGCACGCTGGCCTGGGTGCCGGGCGATTGGGTCGCCAGGCAGGGCGAAGAGATCTTCCCGATCTGGGCCCCCTACCAGGGTGAGACGCGCGGCTTCCATACCTGGAAGAACGCGCGCGGCCTCAAGGCGGGGCTCAGATTCCGCCCGTATCAGGGCACGGTCAACGACACGCTGGCCTGGTACAAGACGCAAGGCGAAGGCGGGCGTACCAGGCTCGCCGGGCCGGCCCCGGAAAAGGAAGCGGCTCTGCTGGCAGCGTGGAGGCGGAGCCAGCAGTCACAGTAAGCGTCGAAGGTCGGCGGGTTCGGCGTCACGGTGGTGGTAGCCGGTTTGCTCGATGAGCGCGCGGGCGCGAGCGAGGTCGTCGGTGGCAATGAAGCAAGGATCTTTCTCCGGAAGCACGGTACGAGCACCGTTCGACGTTGGCGCAGATAGGGGATCCAATCATGTTCCAGTAGGCACGGAACCGTCCGAAGAAACCTGAAGAGGGGTGGTGGCAGGACTGCCCCTACTGCGAGATCACAACCGACGAGATTGGAGACGAGACTTGCCCACGATGACTCACTCATTCCTTCACCTCCGACCTGCGGATCGCCTGTGACACGATAATGATGGTCTTATCCTCAGGGCGCGGCGCCTTGCCGCAGGTCGGATAGTCCTTGGCTGGGGTGCTGTGGATTGACAAGACCTTGTCGCCATGGCGAACTGTAAGCGAGTTCTCGCCCTGTTCGACGTGCTCCTCCCCTTCGGCTTGCACATAAAACGCGATTACTTTGTCCGGTGTGTCACCAGTTACATAAGCGTGCCATAGGATGTGCATTACGTTGCCAGTCACATGTTGGGAACAATGTTCCCGCGCTCCAGGATAAGCGGCGAAAGTGTCCAGCCACTTTTCCCCTTTCTGGGGCCAGGAAGGCACCGTGCCGGCCTCGGTCATCGTGGCGGACCCGATGCTCGTGGCTGGCTGCGCCTCGATAGCGTTGATGACGACCGATGCCAAATATCGAGTTCTGCGAGCGAACTCAAAGCTCAGGTCTCCCCAGGGGTGCTTGTACGTGTAGGCAAACTCGTACGGAGCGGCGGGTTCCGGTACGCTCAGATCGGGCCGCGTCTCGAAATGCTTCGTCACTGCCTCCGGCTTGATACGGGCCGCGGTGTCAACGGAAAGAATCACCAATCCGTCCTTCTTGGAACTGGCTGACGTTGGCATCCGCAGCTCGACCGCGTGGAGAGGCGCCTTGGGGGCATGAACGGACATAAGCGTTGTGAAGTATTTGTTGGAATCGAGCGCCCGCAGGGTCGTCTCCGTAATCCGGCTCACTGCATCTTGCGTGAGCGGCCTTTGCCGGATGAGGGCTTCGATCACATTGAACAGCGTGGCGGTGTTTTGCTCTCCGCGATTCACGAAGAACCGATGGAATCGACAACCTCCCGCCGCCGCTGACACCAGCGGGAGGGCGAGCACAAGCAGCAAAGCGGCCTTCATGCAAGCCTCCTCTCTGCGCTATTGGGACCTTGCCCGCGCTGCTGGTCTCGCCGGCATCGCCGGCGCCCCCGCCCGCGTCCGAACAGGTCGGGGCGGGTGGAGGGAAACTTCGCCAGGGATAGCTTTGGTCTACACATGCATCTTCGCCCAGGCCTCTTCGGCTTGCAGTGCAGCGATGGCTCGCGGGCGGATTTTGCGATAGACCCGTTCGGGAGGGAAGACCTGTCCGTTCACCTCGAGTAGCCGCGCTAAGGGGATGCCGAAGAGCCGCTCGTTTTCCTCGAGGTAAGGGCTGATGACGGCCCAATCGCGCGTCTTCGAGTGGGGCGAACTCGCCGCCGTTGAGTTGCTCGTCGGAAACCTGGCTTTGGGGATCGCGGATGTAAATGGCGCCACCGGAAGCCAGCGAGAACAAGTTGCCGCCGGGGTAAGGCGTATCCAACTCGATGATCTGGCCCTGGTCATCGAAGGTGATCCCGTTGAGGATCACGAAGCCGCCGCCTTCCAGCGGGTCCCCAGCCATGAAAGACTCGGCCAGATAATCGAGGCAGGTCCCATTGATGACTACGCGGGGCTTGCCGACCGCGTTGATGAGGGGCCGGCCCGCGGCATTACCCAGCACAAACGCCTCTCCGCCTTTGCCGGCGTAAAGAAAGGTCTGGCCGACACTGCCGTAGACGACGAGCTTTCCGTCTTTCATGATCTGCGCCAGTTGATCTTGGGCGTCACCGTGAACGAAAACCTCCGCTCCGTCAATCCCAGAGGCCAGATAGTCCCCGGAGGAACCGTAGACGTCAATGCGCACGCTTCTGGTGTCCGGGCCCAGGCCATTGGCGATGAAGCGATGACCCTTGGGCGTGAGCCACCATGAATTTTCGAAAGCCGCGCTGGTATAGGCGAACGATCTCGCGGGCCAGCGAGTGTTCACCCTGCGGGCGCGAATCCGCGAGCGTCTATCACGACCGTTTGGGCCCGCGCTGGCCGGGCCTGGCAGATGGACCCTCTGCGCTCACGAAGGCATAGGCCTCGGAAGGGGACTGGCGAATCGACTCGACGATCGCTGCCAGGCTCTGATCGAAAAGCGACAGCAGGCTGCTGCGCCGCATCGAGCCGGTGGGATAGCGACGGTCCATCAGCAGCGTGAGGACCTCGAAAGCCCGCCTGCGGCCGTGGTCGTCCTCCGGCGGTGCGCTCCAACGCCTTGAGAAACGCGAGCAGCTTCTCATAGTCCCAGCCCAGACAACTGCTCCTTGACCCACGCGAACAGCTCCTGCGCAGGAAGATCGGGGAAGCGCCAGGGAGGCGCCGCAAGGCCGGCGCGCGCCGAGCGGTACGGTTTCTGCGCCGTGCTTGCCGCGATGGGCCGGCCGAACTTGTCCGTGCACGCGAGCGTGGCAGCACCGTTCCCATCCGGCTGAACGGTGAAGATGAAGGCCCCGCCGTCCGTGTGGCTGCCCCCGCGCGCGTTCCAGTAGCGATCAGCGTGCGTCCAGAATCGCGGGTCTTCCAGAGCCAGGCTCTCCAGAGCCGCATCGATGGCCTGCTTCTCCGAGGCTGCGAAACCGATCGAGACCGGGCCTTGCTGCAAGGCAAAGACCTGGGGGCGCAACATGCTGGTGTCGGTGATCC
The DNA here is from genome assembly GCA_963725415.1 of uncultured Acidobacteriota bacterium. Classification (GTDB taxonomy): domain Bacteria; phylum Acidobacteriota; class Terriglobia; order Bryobacterales; family Bryobacteraceae; genus CAVRZY01. The sequence goes on from CAVRZY010000106.1 coordinate 44,943, forward strand.
CGATGAGACGGAAGGCTCGCTCGGGCTGCGCGGATTGAGCGATGAGGAAAAACCAGGGCCCATCGGGCGAGCCGTGAATGTGCGACGGTCTGCAACAGGCGGTAGATCTGTTGCTTGTCTTCGGGGAGCAGGGTGAAGTCCCGCTCGGTGGTAGGCGCCAGAGACTCGATGACGTACTCCAGCGGGTAGGCGTAGGTCCGGTGGAGAAGATCGAAGACCAGTACGGAGACCTCGGTATCGGTCAAGAAGAGCGGATGAGATATTCCGCTGCGCAAGGTATTCGCAGATGGAGGCATAGTTGGCGAAGTCGCCGTTGTGCACCAGGGCCTCGTGGAGCCCGACAAATGGATGCGCGCCGCCCGGATGCCAGACCTTGCCCTTGGTCGGATAGCGATGGTGGCCGATCCAGACATGGGCGTGCAAGTCTTCGAGTCGGTAATAGCGAATCACGTCATCACCGTAACCGACCATCTTGAGCACGACCATGTTCTTGCCGTGGGAGAGGACGAAGGCCCGTTTCTCGCCGGCAGAGGCGTAAAACGCATGGTTAAGCGATAGCTGTTCTGGTAGACGATCTCGTCCTCAACGTTCAGGGCCGGCGCCGTCTGCCGCTCCAGGCCGTTCTTCTTTCTGAAGGCTTCGATGACTTCCGGCTTCACCCGCACGAAGTACTGAAAAACTTCCGGAGGCTGGTCGAGCTCGCAAGTCTCCAGTCATCTGTGCGCGGCAGAGAGCGGACATGATCGACCTGAAAGACAGGTTCGATAAACGCTCGCTCGACTTCCGGCCGGGCGCTGGCGTCGAGATAGGCGATGGTGAGCAGGTAGTCGTTTTCCAGAATCTCCCGAGTGACACCCAACTCTTCGGGTAGCAGTCCTACCGCGGCGATGCCGCCTCCCTTGCCATTGCCCCGATTGCGCATCTGCCTTAGGGCCTGGAGCAGGTGGCGCGCCGGGATCTTTTCGCTCGAAGCGATGCCGATGACGCCGCAGCCTCCCTCGGACTCGCCCTTGCGCAATCGGCACAGTTGGAGCGCCTTCGGGATGGAGACACTGCCTGGAATGAACGATCCTTTCGACGATTTCGCGTTGGTTCATCACGCCGCTCCCGACTGGCCGCGATAGAGCAGCAAATCGGTCCTGCCCACCAGATCGCGGATGCTGCTGAGCCCCAGCCGGCGCAGAGTATCTGGCAGAGTTGGAGCTGGAAGGACCGATACAGGTTGCCGAGCCGCTCGGCGGCCCAGTCTGACTCGACTAGCCGCGAGAGTTCCGGATCGGTGGTAGTCAGGCCAAACGGGCAGCCTCGACCGCGCTCGCAGTTGCCACAGCGGGTGCACCCTAGAGCCACCAGCTCGGAGGTGCCCAGGATCGACTCCATCGGCGCCTAACGCGACCACTTTGGCGATGTCATAGGCGGTGCGAATGCCGCCGCTGGCCATAATCACGACCTCCCCTCGAATGCCCTCCTGGAGCAAGTAGCGGTGGACCCTGGGGATGGCAAACTCGATGGGCATGGCGATGGTCTTCTTGGCGATCTCGGGCGCGGCGCCCGTGCCGCCGTAACTTCCATCGATGTGAATAATGTGCGCTCCGGCATAGTAACTTCCCACCGCTACCATGTCAATGTCGGTGGGCGTCGAGACTTTCACGGACACCAGCGCTTCCGGGTTGATGGTCTTGATCCAATCGACATGCTTCTTGTGATCCTCGACCGAATAGACACTGTGAAAGGGAAAGGGCGAGAAGAGACTGACCCAGGGAAGCGACTCGCGCATGGTGGCCACGGTGGCCGTCACCTTGTCGCCCAGCAGATGGCCTCCCAGGCCAGGCTTAGCTCCCTGCGCATACTTGAATTCGATAATAGGAGCGCACTGGATGGTCTCTTCTCTAACTCCAAACATGCCGGTGGCAACTTGCGTGATTACATGGTCCTTATAAGAAAGGAGCGATTCCGGGTATCCGCCCTCGCCGGTTGAAGTGAAGGTGTTCCAGGTCTGGGCGGCTTGAGCTCTGGAGAGCATGACCTGCTCGCTGATCGAGCCATACGACATCCCGCCTCCGTACCAGGGTATTGGGATCTCAATCCGGCGATCGTAGGGTCTGCAATTAAGCGGGATGGAGAGGCTGATTGCCGCGCCATCGGAGAGCCACTGGTCTTTGGGGAGGAATCTGAAATCGAGCACGTCGAAGCCGCCCCCGGAGTTACCCACCCGATACTCCAGACCGTTAGCCGGCGGTCGGCCGGTTTCGGCCTGCATCCAAGTGGACAGAATCAGATCCGCGGTCCAGCGGTAGTCTCCCAGGGCAGGCATCTTGCCATACTGCAATTCGGACCAAGAGTGAAATCCTCGGCGTAAGAGTCTGGTATGTTTCTCGGTAACAAGCTGTTCGACAGTCATCTGCCTATTGGCCATAGCCTTCAATCCCGGAAAAGGCTTCACGTTCCAGGTCCTTCTGGAACATAGCCCGACCCATTTCGCCCCGAAGCCGGCGGACTTCCCGGAGGCCCATAGCTCCCAGAACTTCGAGTAGCTGGTCGCGCCAGGAAGCTAGTAAGTTCGTAACTCGTCGAACACCCCAGTCTGCGATGAGCCTTCTGGGCAGCCGGAAGCGGCTGGTTTCACGGTCAGCGCATTCTCCCAGGAATTGGGCCTGCAAGGCCGCCAAGAGGGGAGTATCGAGAGCGATAGCGTCCAAGCCACAGATAATGGCTTTAGGAACGTGCTCCCCGGCGATGATTCCACCGCTCCCCAAAAGGGTCACCTCATCGCGGCATCCCGCCTCGACAAAGAAGCCGTGCGCCTCGCGGGTGAGATCAAGGATAAAGCGCCCGTCGCGTCCTAGCCCGTGATAGTTGGTCACCAGATGGAACACGCGGATTCCGGAATGAAGGTACTGTGAAAGTTGTTCCTTCGCGACGGAGTCGTGGCGCAGGCAGAGAATGCTCTCGGGAAAACGCATCCGGAGTTGTCCGAAGAGCGCTTCGTTCCAGCCATCCAGTTCGATCATGGGCGGTCGAGAGGGAAGCTCCGGCAGCGCCTCAGCATCCTGCATACTGACAAGCGGAATAATGTGCGGCCCCTGGATGCGCGAATCTCTTTACCGCCCAAGCCGGCAGAATGAGCAGCGTTTCGGCCTCTTGGGCGGCTGTCGAAAGGATCTTCAGGAGTTTACCTGAAAGAAGCGAGGCTGGCGGAGCATCGAACAAGACTGGAATCGGAATGGTGACCGGGGGCAGAGGTGCGCCGGCCGGCTCGCCCCGCTCATTGAAGATGAGAAACGGCGGCTTGGAACCGAGATCCACGGCGGTCGAGATGAACTCCCGCCCGTGGATCCCGTCACGCGTGGGACGCACGATTTCGGACATGTCTGTCCACATGCCATTCCAGCCTTCGCCGCCGAAGGGGCCGCGGTAGCCCGCGCCTTTTACAGGTATCCGGCCGGTCCGCGCTTCGTAATAGATCGTATCCACTAAGTCAGGCGTAAAGTAGGAATCGCCAAGATAGCGGCGGTCAGGGTTATGGTAGACGCGCACCATCTCCGGGTATTCAGTGGTGCAGCGCAGGCATCCCACGCACAAGGAGTCCCGCGGCGCGAATCCCCCGACTGGTCCCGAGAAGACGCCATACAGGCAGGGCCGGCTCAGGGCGACTTCCCGGTTTCCCCGATACCGAATCATCTCCCTGACGAGATGCGAGGCCAGGCCCGGCTTGCTGACCTGCACTCGAGTGCGATTGGGAAAGGGCAGGATTTCGGGCGCCGGGCTGGTCTCAAGGTGGTAGCGGTGATACATGCTAACGCAGATTACTGCTTGGCCAGCACGGCGACCCCGGTGAACTGCTTGCCTGTGGGTTCTGTGGCGGAGTAGGTGGCCGTCATGGTCTTGCCGTTCTTGGAGACCACCGCCGTTTCAGTTTCAACCACTTTACCGCCTTTTTTGACAGTGCCCTTGAGCGTATGGCTGTCCACGCGCTGGTAGGCGACGGTGTCGGCAAACGAGGAGCCGGTTACGGGGTAGTCCTTGCCGTCGAACTTGGCTTCGAGGGTTACCGTGACCAGCTCGCCCTTCTCATTCACTATCTCTTCGCGAATCCGGATGCTCCCGGCATCCGCCTCGATGCGGACGGTCTGGCTTTGCGGGGCGGGCGGGGGGAGCTTCGACTGGGACAGGTTCAGTTTCCAGACGCCGGAGAAGGGGTCCCCCGCGGCGAACAGACAGAACGAAATAGTACAGAGGGCTGCGATCATTCTCTGCCCGATCATTTCCTCTCCTTAACCGGGATTCTCATGGTAGCGCGCTCCTACATGCCGATGCACCACAGGACCGCGTTAGCCATCAACTGCTGCATGGAGGGGAGTTGAGCATGGCGCGGTGATGGCCGGTGGCGAGGTAGCAGACGCGCCCTCTGCCGTGCATCCGCGCGTAGCTGTTCACTTTCTTTCCCGAGGTTTCGCTGAGCAGCACAATGTCCTGGGCGTGGATGATGGGCCGATGGTGCTCGTCCACGGCCTCGTAGTCGCTCACCCCACGGGTGATGGAGTGGTCCTTGTTGACCACCCGCACCTGGAATTTCTCGTCGGCCGGCCCGTGGCCGTTGTAGCTGGAGCCGAGCATGTCGCGGTAGAGGGAAGGCTCGGCGGGTTTCTCCTTCAGCGCAGTGGCGTTGTGCAGGGCCAGGTAGCCGCCCCCGTTGGCCACGAAATCGACGATGGCCCGCTCCTGCTCGGCGGTCATCCACCAGACGGGCTGGCCGCCCACCACGGGCCGGTTCATGCCATCGCGCAGAATGACCAGCAACCGGTAGCCCTGGAGGCTCGCGGCATTCAACTTCGTCACGTCGTACAGGAACGTCGCGGGCATACCAATCTTCTCGAATGCGGCTTCGAGTGGCGGGCGGCTCCAGCCGGGGCGGTGATAATAATCACCGATGAGCACCAAGGCGTGCGGCGTGACGGTGGAGGGCGGCGGGGGCACATTGGCCGTGAGCTGCCCGTAAACCACCTTTACCTGGGTGTCGAAGAACTTCTTGTCCCTGGCCCAGCGGGCCCACTCGGGGACCTTGATCTGGTCCACGGCCACTTCGAAGGTGCGGCCCTGCGCGAGCTGGTATCCGATCTCGTCGCGCATGGTGGTCAGGTGATTGGCGACGTTGTCGATCAGATCGGGCCCGCCGGCCGGCCCGTGGCCGGGGCACACCACCTTGATCGCCCGCTTGCGCAACGCCCGCATGGTCCGGATCCAGTTGTCAAGGTTGCACTCCCCCATGTACATCGCAGGGATGCTCACCACCGAATCGCCGGTGAATAGCACGCCCTCCTTGGGGAGGAACACAAAGAGATCCGCGGGCGAGTGGGTGGCGCCGGCGGTGAACAGCTCGACAGTCCTGTCGCCGTCGCCGAGGGTCAGCTTGTCGGTTATGCCCATGAACATGCCCCGTGTCTTGAGAGCGGTAAACTGCCGAAGCAGGTTCTCGTGGCACACCACGGTGACGCCTTTGGCGATGAGGGTCTCGGTTCCCCCGACATGGTCCCCATGGGCGTGCGTGAGAGCCAGGTAGCGCAAGGGCTTCTGGGAGAGCTTTTCCGCTTCGCCGAGCATTTCCTGGGCCGCCTCCGGGGTTGGCGCGTCGATGGCGACGACGTATTCGCGACAGACGATGAAGCCTCCGTTGCTTTGCCCGCGCTTCAGGTCGCCGGTGCGGAAGTATACGCCCGGCCCTACGCCGGAGGGCGAAACGGGGCCGGCCTGCATGGCTCTCCCCGGCAGAGCGCATGCGGCCGCGGTGGTGAACAACTCGCGCCGGGATAGCTGTCGCATCGCTGGCTTCCTCAAGTGGCGCATGATATCAGATTTGAGTGGGACAGGCGGTTTCGCCTGTCCGCCGATTCTTTCACGCCTTGTGATCAGGTGCGCGCCTGGCCTCTCCAGCGGGCCTCGAAGTCGTAGAGAGCGTCGATGATGGAGACGCCGCGCACCTCTATGCGGTCCAGGTCCGCCGATCCCATGCCCACCGCCTCGGCCAGCAGCATGACGTTGTCGGCCCACTGCCGGCCGTCCCCGCTCTTTTGCCCTTTCTCCTTGTAGACGTGGAACGCTGCCTCGCCGCGCTTGGCGCGGGGATCGTAACCCATCACGGCCGTGGCTACCGCATCGGTCGAGACCGGATTCCGGCCAGCCACTAATATGCCAGGACTGACGAACTTGCTTCCAGGCACCCAGGGACCTTCCCCGCCCACGCAGCTCGTGATCCCGTCGATGATGGCCAGATCGATCGGGCGCGCTCCGGCCAGGTCCACCAGAATGCGCGGCACGCGGTAACCCTCATAGCGGTTGGACTGGAAATCGATTTCCTGAGGAGCGCTCTTGGGGGGCTGCCGGCGGCCGTAGTGGAGGATCGACTCGCGGCCCGCGCGGGGCGCCTCGTTCGGTTCGTCCACTCCCGCGCTGTCCCCATAGATCGAGTTGGGCGTGATCCCAAAGCTGTTCTTCAACGTCAGCGTGATGCCGCACTCTTCATGGTTCTTCAGCTTGGAAAGGCTCACGAAAACGTCGGTGTCCTCGTAGCAGTGGTTCAGATCGAAGGCCGGGTAGATATAGGGGCGCGCGGACACTTTGAGCCGTGCGTAGCGTTTGCCCGTGCCCAGGTTGGCGGTGTTCTCGAATTCGACCAGCGGCGCGGCCGAGCTGAGAGCCTTCACGTCCCAGCCCGCGTCGAGCAGGTAGTCTTCCAGCGGCACGATCCTGCCCCCACAGCTTTCCACCAGCCGGATGCGCCTGGCGCCCGCCTTGCCCAGCAGATGGCAGCACGCGCCGGCCACCGCAGGATGTATCCAGTGAGTTGCGCCGGGCAGGTGCCCGGGAAACCTGGTCTTGGGGGAGCCCGTCAGGTTCAGCTTGATGCTCACGGTTTTGCCGCGAACCAGTCCCGTCATTCCCCCAAGCTGGTCGAACATGGTGGAGAGTGCCGCCACCAGATCCTGATCGTAACTGGGGCACTTGGCGATGGAGACCGGAGCCGCGGGCGCACTGGGGGCGGGCGGCTCGGCGCGGCCCAACGGGATGGCGCCGGCAGTCAGGGCCGAACCAGCCAGCCATTGGCGCCGGGTGATATGACGGCATTCGCTCATGTAATCCTCCTTCCACAGCTACTGTTCCCAAAGTAGCGCGGCGTAAATCGAAAACCTCGGGATGGCGACCTCGGTGATGCCTTCGGATTTCTCCAGCGGCAAATCCCTGGCAGGACCTTCCGGAGAGTAGAGACGCGCCCTGCCGAAGACGCCGTGGATGCGAACCTTGAGCCCCTCGGTGGGAGCGGTGGCGTAGTTGACGAGATGCAGCAGTACGCGCTTGCTGTTATCGGGCGATGCGGCATAGCCTAGCACCGAAGGTGCATTGAACAAACGCACGCCCAGGTTGCGGTCGCCCACCAACTCGATCATGTCTTTTGAAAGGGCCTCGGGATCCGGGGGGTCTTCCGAGTACACCGCGACTCGGCCATGGCCGTGACGCACCATGGCGTAGCCTTCGCCCGTGGCGGCTTTGGGATCCCAGGACCTGCCAGTCACGAGCAGGCCCCCTTTTTCCACGAACGCCCCCAGTATCCGGCGCTCTGCCGGGGTGGGCGGCGCCAGGTCTGATGCCAGCAGGGCCGTCAGATTCTTCGAGAGCGGCCGGAGTGAGGTCCGGTCGTTCGATTACGCGATAGGGAATCTGCCGGCGCGCAATCAGGTTCAGATTCTCGCCGGACATCGCGGTGTCCCTGCCCGCGCTGTCCTGCACAATGCCGAGCGGGCCGAAAGGCGCGTGCTTTCGCCATTCCGCATGTTCCTCGAAGAACCGGGTGTAGGCCGCGATGCGGCGCCATCGGGCCAGCGCGTCGGGTTCTCTGCGAAACAAGGCTGCACGCAGGGCATCGTCGAGACTCACAATCCAGCGCCCGCCTGCTGCGCCCGCGTCAGCAATGGCACGCAGGTAATCCCCGCCCGAAGGGTTTTGGGAGGCATAATCGAGCCACACCGGCCGTGGGCCGCTCCAGGCCCGCAGGGAACGTACCGCCCAGGTGTTGGAATCGATCCAGGGCTCGCTCGTTGAGGTGGCCCTGGCGCCGGATTCGGTCAGCGCGCGGAGGCCCGGCCAGACCCCATCGGCCACAGCCAACACAGGCCACTCGACGGCCCGCGAGAACCGCTTGCGTCCGGCCAGCGGAATCGCCACCGCGTTGCTGTTCCTCGCCGTCAGGATCTTCCGGACACGCTCGAGGGAACCTTCCGGGAAATCGCCTTCCAGAACCAGACCGTCCAGCCCGGCATCCAGCGCGGCATCGACAAGCCCCTCCGGATCGGAACCTGGATAGACCAAGCCCAGAACCGCGATGCGGCGATTCCTGGCCTGGCGCGCGTAGGATTGGATGAGTTGGCGTTGCCGTTTCTCGAGACTGGCATCCGCGCCCGCGCTCCAGGTGACCAACAAGCAGTTGATGGGGGTGCCTTCGAGCAGATCGAGCGTCGGCGCTTCGTACCACCTCTCCATGGCGGCCTGGAGGGCGGGTTCCGCAGGCAGCGTCTTCTGCGCCTTCCGGTAGAAGATCTCGACCGGACCACCTTGCCAGCGCGCCGGCACCCATTGCTCCCACGCGCCGCTCCACGCAGGTAGCGAAGCGAGGATGATCGCAACAAGAACACCCCAGAGGCCGAGGCTGCGGCTTCCGCTCATGCCGTGTGTGAAGTATACCATCAGGGAGCGGTATAAACTGAAGCTTGCCCTCCCCCAGTTTCATTGACCGGACCGATGCGGGGACGGTAATTCGGGTACAGGCCACGAATTTCGCAAGAGCGGCGAAATTCGCGCCGGTCCCCGAATTACGCGGACTGCGGGGTGGCCCAGTGTGAAACTGGGGGAGGGCAAGAAACTGGAGGCATTGTGCGGATACCTCTCTATCAGATTGATGCTTTCACCGGACGGCTGTTTCGAGGCAACCCCGCGGCCGTTTGCCCGCTCGAGGAGCGGCTCGAGGATGAGCAGATGCAGGCCATCGCAGCCGAGAACAATCTCTCCGAGACGGCGTTTTTTGTGCGGCGTGGCGAGGGCTACCAGCTTCGATGGTTCACACCGAAGGTGGAGGTGGACTTGTGCGGCCACGCCACGCTGGCCTCCGCGTTCGTCATTCTGAACTACCTAGAACCCGCGCGGGAGGAAGTGCGGTTTGAGACGCGCAGCGGCGAGCTGGTGGTGCGGCGGAACGGCGACCTGCTGGCCATGGATTTCCCGGCGCGCGAGCCGTGGCGATGCGAGTGTCCAGTCGCGCTGTCGCAGGCTCTGGGAAAACCGCCGCTCGAGGTTTGGGAAGCGCGGGACTACATGGCGGTGTACGAATCCGAAGACGAGGTGCGGGCGCTGGCCCCGGATATGGACGCTCTGGTGGTTGTCGGCCACTTCGCCGTAATTGTGACCGCGCCGGGCAGGGAGACCGATTTTGTCTCCCGGTTCTTCGCGCCTGCCGCCGGGGTTGCGGAAGATCCGGTCACCGGCTCCGCGCATTGCACCCTGGTCCCCTACTGGGCCAGGCGGCTCGGCAAGACGCAGCTCCAGGCGCGGCAGGTTTCCGCCCGCGGCGGGGAGCTTGTCTGCGAGTATCGCGGCGAGCGCGTCACCATTGCGGGCCGCGCGGTGCGGTACCTCGAAGGTACGATCTACCTCTGACGGGCTTCACTCCTCCTCGCGCTGAGCGGCCAGCCTGGCAACCACGGCCATGTCTTCCAGCGTGGTGACGTCGCCGGTGACGGCGTGCGTGGTAACGATCTCGCGCAGCAGGCGGCGCATGATCTTGCCGCTGCGGGTCTTGGGCAGGGCGTCGGTGAAGCGGATTTCGGCGGGCTTGGCGAAGCCGCCGATTTCGTGTGCGACCCACTTGCGCAGGTCGGCCGCCAGCGCGTGGTGATCGGTGTGGCCCTTCTTCAGGGTGACGAAGGCGCAGACCGCCTGGCCGGTGATCTCGTCCGGCCTGCCGACCACCGCGGCCTCGGCCACGGCGGGGTGCCGCACCAGCGCCGATTCGATCTCCATGGTGCTCAGCCGGTGGCCGCTGACGTTCATGACGTCGTCCACGCGCCCCAGGATCGTGAAGTAGCCGTCGGCGTCGCGGCGGGCCGCGTCGCCGGTGAAGTAGACCCCCGGCATGCGGCGCCAGTACTGACCTCGTAGCGCTGCGGGTCGCGCCAGATGGTGCGGAGCATGGAGGGCCAGGGCCGCCGGATCACCAGGAAGCCCTCCTGGCCGGCCTCGACCGGCTTGCCGTTCATATCGACCACCTCAGCCAGGACGCCGGGCAGCGGGAGGGAAGCGCAGCCGGGCTTGAGCGGAGTGGCGCCCGGCATCGGCGAGATCAGGATGGCGCCGGTCTCGGTCTGCCACCAGGTGTCCACGATCGGGCAGCGCTCCTTGCCGATCACGCGGTAGTACCACTCCCAGGCCGCCGGATTGATCGGTTCGCCCACCGAGCCCAGCAGGCGCAGGCTGGAGAGGTCGTGCGCGTTGGGCCACTGATCGCCCTGCCGGATCAGCGCGCGGATGGCGGTCGGCGAGGTGTAGAAGATGTTGACGCGGTACTTCTCGACGATGCGCCACCAGCGGTCGAACTGCGGATAGTCCGGGGCGCCCTCGTACATCACGGTGGTGGCGCCCGCCGCCAGCGGGCCGTAAACGATGTAGCTGTGGCCGGTGACCCAGCCGATGTCGGCGGTGCACCAGTAGATGTCCTCCTCGCGCAAGTCGAAGACCCACTTCATGGTCGTCACGCATTGGAGCAGGTAGCCGCCGGTGGTGTGCAGGATGCCCTTGGGCTGGCCGGTGGTGCCGGAGGTGTAGAGCACGTAAAGGGGCGCTTCCGAGTCCAGCGGCTCCGCCGGGCAGACTTCGCTGGCGCCTTCCTCGAGTTCGTGCCACCAGTGGTCGCGGCCCGCCTGCATTCCAGTCGGGGCGCCGGTGCGGCGGTAAACGATCACGTCCCGCACCGTGGGGCATTCGGGCAGAGCCTCATCCACCGCCTGCTTCAGCCGGATCTCCTTGCCGCGCCGCCAGCCCCCGTCGGCGGTGATGACCACGCTGGCTTCGAGGTCCTGGATGCGCGCTTTGAGGGCCTCGGCGGAGAAGCCGCCGAAGACCACGCTGTGGATGATGCCGAGGCGCGCGCAGGCCAGCATCGCCACGGCGGCCTCCGGCACCATGGGCATGTAGATGATGGCGCGGTCGCCGGGCTTCAGACCGCGCGCCTTGAGCACGTTGGCGAAGCGGCAGACCAGCCGGTGCAGTTCCTGGTAGGAGAGCATGCGCTGGTCGCCCGGCTCGCCTTCCCAGATGAGCGCCACCTTGTTCCTGCGGTGCGTTGCCAGGTGCCGGTCCAGGCAGTTGTAGGAGACGTTGGTCTTTCCGCCTACAAACCATTTCACGAACGGCGGCTGCCACTGGCAGACGTGAGACCACTTCTCGAACCAGAACAGTTCCTGTTCGGCCAGTTGGCCCCAGAACTCCTCGGGCTGGTCTTTGGCCCGCTCGTACAGAGCCTGGTAGGCTTTCATTCCTTGGATGCGAGCCCCGCGCACAAACTCCGGACCGGGCGGGTAGGTACGGTCTTGCTGTGGTTGCAGTATTCCCCTCTGCATGAGCCCCTCTGACTAGAACTTACGATCTCAGTTTACCAGAACGGGGCGGTTCGAGCGCCGTCATCACCGCAAAGACGCAAGGAAGACAGAGGGGCGCAAAGAAACTTTGGGAGTCTCTCTCCGCGTTATCTCTGCGGCCTGTGCGTCTTTGCGGTGAGAGGAGTTCGGCCCATTCGCGGCAGGTTGGGGGCTGCAAGCTAAAACCTAGATCACATCCGCAAAATTTTTCTTGAGCTTGTAGAACCAAGCGTGGCCCAGCAGGAACAGGGCGCCGGAGAGCAGCCACAGCTTCCACATCGACGAAAAAGCCGGCGCGTGCCTCTCCAGAAAGATGGCCCGGTAGCCCGCTACCAGCACGAACAGCGGATTCTTGGAAAGCACAGGCATGGCCCCGGTGGGCAGGGATTCCACCGGGTAGCAGATCGGCGTGAGGAAGAACCATAAGGTCAGCAGGAAGCCGTTGACCTGGCCCAGGTCCCGTACGTACACCGCCAACGCCGCCAAGACCCAGCACAGCCCCGCCGTGAACAGCAACTGCGGAACCAGGAGCACGGGAAGCCACAGCACGGACGCCGGCACAGCGCCCCGCGCCAGCACCAGCCCGATCCCGAAAATACCCAAGGCGAAAACCTCGGTGACCAGCCCGGCGATCACCAGATTAACCGGCAGGATCTCCAGCGGGAAGACCAGCTTCTTGACAAAATTGCGATGCTCGAGGATGACGAAGGGCGCGCGGCCGGCGGCTTCGCTGAAGGCCAGCCAGGGCAGCATTCCGGCCAGGAAGTACAGCACGAAGCTGGCGCGGCTGGGGTCGCCGGCGAAGCGGGTGCGCAGCACGATACCGAACACGAAGAAGTACGTCACCATCAGCAGCAGCGGGTTCAGCACCGTCCAGAACATGCCGCCGAAGGAGCCCCGATAGCGTCCCAGGATGTCTCGCCGCACCATCGAGCGGATCAGGCTGCGGTTGCGCCACGCCGACAGAATCGGATACTTGAAGCCGCGGCCCAGGGACCGAAGCAGCGTTTCAGTGCGGTACGCGCGCAGGGTGGTCACCTTCCAGCGCAGCACCCTCGCGCGCCCCTCCGCGACGGCCGCGTCGATCAGCACCAAGGGCCACCCTTGCTCGTAGTACCAGCAGACCTGCTCCCGCATGGCCGACACGAACACGCGGTAGCGGCTGGTCTCCGGAGGCAGTTCCACTTCCAGGTCGGTCGCGGCGGCCTCGCCGGCGCCAGGTCGCGGCCAAGCAGCGTTCGCCTGCCGTCGAGAATCAGCGTGTCGGTATCGGGATCGAACACCTGGTAGGAGATGGCGAAGCCCTCGGCCCGGCGCCAAACCTCCTGCGAGAGGTTCTCCAGGCGCAAGTGGAGGCGCAGGAGAATGCCCGTCTCTGACGGTTGCGGCGCCGAGCAGTGGATGCGAATGCTCATTACTCTCCGGGGCTATAGAGCCAGGCAGGGTACCGGTTGCGGACCGGGCCGGACTTGCGCCCCAGCGCGTAGATGCCCTCCCCACGCAGTTCGGTGGGCAGCTTGTAGTGCTCCAACAAATGCCGCACCCAGGCCAGCTCCGGCTTGGGTTCCTCGCGGAACGGCCCGGTCTCCAGCAGCGCCACCGTGAACCCGGCATCCGCCAGCAGGTCGCGGACCTCGCGGGGCGTGTACTCGCGGCTGTGGCGCGCCTCCGCTTCGGCTTCCATCGAGGGCCGCAAATACTGCGGAAAGAAGCCGGGGTGGAAGCCTTGCAAGATCGCTGACAGCGCCCGTAGTGAGGCGATGTTGGGCGTCGTCAGCACCACGTGCCCGCCGGGCCTCAGAATCCGGTGGATCTCCACCAGGGCGTGCATCGGATCGTCGGAGAGATGCTCGATCAGCTCGCAGCACAGCACCGTGGCGAAGTACTCGTCCGGGTACGGGAAGCGGTCTTTCTCGGCGTCGAACAACCGGACCTCGCATTCGAAGCGTTCGCCTTCGAGCGATACAACCTCGCGATGCTCAACTCTTCCGGCAGCGCCGTAGTAACAGGCGCGCACTTCGCCATACCCCAGGCGAGTCTTGAGCGCCGGGGTGATCTGAAAGTAAGCGCCCATTTCAAGGATGCGATCCTCCGGCCCCCCCGGCGGGATGATTTCCAAGGTCTTTTGCAATCGCGACAAGTGCGTTGTGGCGTAGCCCTGAGACTCTGGAGTAGCCGCCCAGCCGAGTATGTAGTCGGAGGAGGGTGGCGGAAGCTGGACGGCGGGTTGCAGGGGCTTGCCTGCCAGCGGCGGGCCTTTGGCCTCCTCCCATTCCACCCCATCCACAACCGCCTGCAAGAATGACGCGTAGCGTTGCGCCACCAGCTCCCAGTTGCATTCGCGTTCCACCCACTGGCGGGCGCGAGCGCCCAGCTCCTGCGCCAGGTCGGGGCGCGACACCAGCAGGTTGAGATATTCGAAGATCTGGTCCTCCTCGCTTCGGTCCACCGCCACCTTCAAGCAGACCTCGTCGGGCAGCTCGCGAAATGAGCCCACATCCGAGACCAGGACGGCCCTCCCCAGCCCAAGGGCGCGCAGCAGGCTGCCGGAACTCTCCCCCACCGTCGGATAGCGCAGGTTCAGGACCACATCGCAGGCCGCCACGTATCCAGCGAAGTCTTCGATGGGGGCGAAGCCCAGCACGCGCACATGCGCCGAAAGGCCCAGAGTGCTCACCAGGGATTGAAGGGGGAAGTCGGGATGAGGTTCGCCAACCAGGATCATCTTGGCGCGGGGCTCCAGGCGCGTCAGGCGGCGAAAAGCGCGCAGCGACTCGGCGATGCGCTTGTAGGGCTTGAGGAAACCGAAGATCCCCACCAGGGGAGTGGTTTCATCCACACCCAGGCGTTGCCGGTAAGCCCAGCGGTCGGCCTGAGGGATCCAGGCCCCGTGAGGGATGCGCCCGATGGGGCCCTCGAAGCCGGCGCCGCGCATCTCCTCCCGCATGAAACGGCTGTGGACGATCAGGGCGCGGCTGCGCTCCAGCAGGCGCCGCGTCATCGGCAAACCCTCGTAGTCCGGCCCCACTTCCAGCGCCCGCACCCGCTGGGCGTAGGCTAGTGCTTCTGCGCCCCCGTTGTATTCGCATTCCCGGAGGTAGCCGTCCCAATCCCCGCGCTTGATGGTCAGATCGGCGATCAAGTGGTGCAGGTTCGACTCGTGCATGACCACCACGCCCGGACACTCCAGCGCCATCTCGTAGACGAAGCTGTGGTAGGGATTGTTGCCCACCTGACAGAGCGCAATGTCGTATCGCGCCGGATCAAAGCAGGCCGGTTTCTCCGCAAAGACTTCCAGTTCCACCAGTCGAGCGAGTGGCGACGCCACGGCCGCCGAGTAGTCTGCGATTCCGCTCTTGGACGGCGGCATGGGGGAGAAAAAGGCGACACGCATGGCTCACCGCACCAGCTCCATCGAGAAGACACCCATCGAAAACGGAACTCGTACCAGCACCAGCGGGCGGGCGGCCTCCCGCGCGAAGAACAGCTCGAAAGTGGTGTTGGAGGCCGGACCCTTCACGACCGCCGTCAGCCGGTCCGCCTCCACCCTGGTCTCCCCAATCCGAAGGTTCTGGGTCCCTCCATATTCCAGCTTCACCTGATAGGACGCTCCAAAAAAGATGGTCTGGGCAGGCGCCAGTCGGCCCTGGCTCAACTCGCTGCGCACGTGGTAAAGGAATGTGAGCGCATCCTTGGGACAAGCCGGGATCGGTAGTTCGGACTTGCCGCCGCCACCCAGCGTTTCCCGCGTGGCCACTGCCTTCCCCAGGTCGAAGCTGGTCCGCTCGTGCGCCTTTCGTTTTCCGTGGGTAGCCTCCTTTTCGAACTCCAGAGAACAAAAGTCCTTCGGACCCGCGATGGAATGGTAACGATCATTAACCGCAAACCCGGGCAGGGCAGCCTCGAGCGTCAGCACGAATTCCCAGCGGTCGCCGGCCTTCTTAGCCTCCATGCGGCCTTCACCCAGGCTCAATCCGCTCGGCCAGTTCACGGCATAGTTAAGGATTTCGTCGCCGAAGGGCGGAGCCTGAGCGTTGGCAGCGGCCAGGAGCGCCGCAAGTTGGAAGACCAGGAACGTCATGGGTGCGAAACGGAAGCGGACCTCACGCGCTCGCGTGCGGTTTGCGCATGGCTCCCCGCCACCTCGTAGTAAACCTCCAGAGTCTTCTGGGCTGTCTTGTGCCAACTGAAATGAGCGGAACGCTGGAGACCCAAACGGGCCATGCGGGCGCGGAGTTCCGGGTCCGCGATGAGGTCCAGCATGGCGCGGGTCATTTCTGCAGTCGAGTGCGGGTCGAACAGGATGGCCGCAGCGTCCACCACTTCGAACAGCGCAGAGGTGTTCGAGCAGGCCACCGCCTTGGCACAAGCCATGGCCTCCAGCAACGGCAGCCCGAAACCCTCATAGAAAGAAGGGAAGACGAACAGCTCGCAGGCGTTGTAAAGCTGGAGCAAATCATCGTCGGAGACGAACCCGATGAAGTGGATGCGATCCGCTACGCCGGAGGTCTGGGCCGCCCTTCGGACGCGCGGCGCGTACCAGGTATCCTTGCCGGCAATCACCAGCCGGTGCGGCAACTGGGGGCAGGAACGGACCAGCTCAGCGAAGGCCCGGATCAGGCCCGGCTGGTTCTTGCGAGGCTGCAAATCGCCCACCGTCAGGATGAAGGGAGCCGGAATCCAGAAGCGCGACCGGACCCAGGCTTCCGCGCCCTCCCGAGGCAGCGGGCGGAACAGCGTGGCAGCCGCGTTGGGCACCACCACCACATTCTCTCCGTTCAACCCGTACGCCCGGGCGATGGCCCGGCTGGAGAATTCGCTACCGGTGACGATCCGGGCGGCCCGCCGTATGGTGCGCCGCACGGTCCATCGGAGCTGCATAGCCCGCGGCCACTTGAAGTACTCGGGGTGCTCCAGAAAACTCACGTCATGCACGCTCACCACGATGGGTACCGGGCACAGCAGCGGGGCGGTGTACTGGACGTGGATAAGATCCGGGCGATCTTGCTGGAGCTTTCTCGACAGGTCGCACCCCAGCCGCAGAAACGGGTTGCGGGCGATGCGCCGCTTCAGGAACCGGCCGGGCACCCACTCGCCGGCCTCTTCCCGCGACAGGTAGGCGATGAATTCCGCGCTCTCATCCAGAACCGCGAAGGCGCTCAGGAGGTTGCGGACGTAAACCTCGTTGCCCGTCAGGCGGCATCCGATCGCGTGTGCATCCACCGAAAAGCGCATGCAGTCTTCCAGTATAGTGGGCCAACCCCGGTTTCGGAAGTCAAACCCCTATTCTCTCAAGAATTGCCCAGGCCGTCTCCCAGGTAAAGTGTTTCTCGTACAGGGCCCGTCCGGCCCCCCCGAGGCGCCGGCAGGTTTCCGCGGATTCAAGCAGAGAGGAGACCGCCCTGGCGAAAGCCTCCGGCCTGTCCGCCAGCAGCAGGTGTTCTCCGTCGCAGGCAGGCAGGCCCTCGGCGCCCAGTCTGGTCGAGACCACTGCCCGTCCTGCCGCCCAGGCTTCCAGGATCTTCACCCGCGTCCCGCTGCCGGCCAACAGGGGAACCACCACCACCCTGGCGGCTGCAATCGCCTTGACCGCATCCTCCACCGGCCCCCACAGCTCAATCCGGGGGTCCTGGCGGACGTATTTTCTCACCGCCTCCGGATTCAGACCTACCAGCCGCCAGCGCAGCTCCGGCCAGCGCTCTTTCAGCAAGGGCCAGATCTCGGACCGGAAGAAGCGCACCGCGGAAATATTGGGGGCGTAGTCGAAGGTCCCGGAAAAGATGATGACGTTCTCCTCGGATTGGACGGGCTGAGGCACCCGGGGGATGGTGTTGGGATAGACTTCGCACCGGCGTCCGGGAGCAATCTGCTGAACGGCCCGGCTGTCCTCAGGCGAGGCGGCCAACAGCAACGAGAAACCAGGCAGCCAGCGCCGTTCCACTTCCAGGCTGGCCCGGCAGTATCTGCGCAGGGCCACCGAAAGGGGCCAGCCGGCGGTGCGAGCCCAGCGGTCGTAGAGCACCGACTCGACGTTGTGGAGATCCAGGGCCACCCTCTTGGCGTGGGGCGCCACCTCCTCCAGGTATGGGGCGCACCAGGAATGCTCGATGACCGCCACCTCGTAGTTGCGGCCACGCAAGAAATCCGAGACGGTGTACCCGAACCCTGCGAAGCGATCCACCAGCGGGGGGCAACCGCGCAGGTATCGAGGAAGATTCCGAACCAGCCGCGCGAAGCCCGACTTGGCATGGTAAGGCAGGTCAATAACCTGCAACTGGCGAACCAGGCCGGGCGGCAAGACGCTGGCCGGATGGGGCACCCCGGGCTGGCGAAACGCGATCAGGTCCAGCTCGTAGCGCCGGCTCAGATACTCCAGCACCGACGCCGTCCGCACCGCGCCGCCACCCCGGACCGGATACGGCGCCTCAGGACTCACAAGGAGCGCCGGAGGCTTGGCCTGCTGCGTCATCGTTTCCCGTGCTCGATGAGATTACCACAAAACCGGGGACAGGCTACTCTCTCCCTGCCTGGACAGAGTAGCTGAACCTGGACTTCTTCCGGAGCGTCCAGACGTCGGTCGGCCTCCAGTACCGTTTCGCATCAATTTCTGAAGCGGCTTACTGCTTCTCGATACACCTCGCGAGTCAGCCGGGCGGTCCGGGCCAGGAGAACTCCCTGGCTCGGGCCAGCGCGCGGCTGCGCCACTCCTGGAGTAATCCTGGGTTGCTTGCCGCGGCGCTCAACGCCTCCAGCCAACTACGGTGGTCGCGCGAATCCAGTTGCAGCGCCGCGCCCCCGCACACTTCCGTGATGGCGGGATCGCGCGAGGCAATCACCGCGGCGCCGCACTGCATGGCCTCCAGCACGGGCAACCCGAAGCCCTCGTATAGCGAGGGATATACGCACGCCAGAGCTCCCGAATAGAGCGCGGGCAGCCTCTCGTCAGCCACTTCGCCGAGCAGCTCCAGCCCCGGCTCGGGCGTCAGTTCCGGGAAGTCGGCCCGCCGGCGCCCTGCCAGCACCAGATCGACGGCGTGCTGTCTTCTGACCTCCCGCCAGGTCTCCAACAGCAAGGCCAGATTCTTGCGAGGCTCAAGCGTGCCGGCGTAAAGGAAATACGGCCGGCAGGGCGGCGCATCGACGGGCCGAAACTGCGCCGAGGCCGCCAGTGGCGCCGCCACGATGCGTTGAGGCGGAATGCGAAACCGCTCCATGGCCTCCCGCCGCACCGCCTCGCTGTCGGTCAGCACCATGGTCGCCAGGCCCAGTCCGATCAGATAGGGCGTGCGGCGCCGCACGCGCCCGGCGGCTTGGTGCCACCCCGTATCCATCCACGGAGAAAGGTCGTGCAGGCTGAGCACGCTGGGCCGCAAGGGCAGGTACGGTACGGCGAAATCGGTCCCGTGAAACAGCTCCGCGCCCGCGCGCGCGAGTTCGCGCTGGATGCCCCAGCTCCACCAGCGCCGCTCCAAAATGTTCCGCGGGCCGCCTCCACGCTTCAGGTTGGCAAGCCCGCCGGGCGGTGTGGTAAACGGCTGGTCGGATACCAAGACGAACTGGTCCTCGGGGAAATTCTCCGCCAGCGCCCGGCTCAGCTCAGACGTATACCGCAGCAACCCCCCGCTGGAGAGTGTCAGCGGTGTGCCATCCAGCGCGACTTTCATGAGGCTTCCGAGAAGAGTTTCACGCAAAGACGCAAAGCAATGAATTGAGTTTCCTTTGCGTCCTTTGCGGACCTTGACGTCTTAGCGCGAAACCGTTTTTCCAAGGCGCCGCAACTCCTGGTCCCGATTGCCGTAGTTGCGCGCGTAGTAGCTCTGGTATTCGCCCGATTTCACGCGCCCCACCCAACCGGCATTGCTCTGATACCAGGCGATGGTGCGCGCTAGGCCTTCCTCGAAGGATACCTGGGGCGCCCAGCCGGTTTCGCGCATCAACTTCTGGCTCGACAGCGCATAGCGCCGGTCGTGACCGGGACGATCCACTACGTGCTCGATCAGATCTTCGCCTCTGCCGGTGGCCTTCAGAATCAGCCGGACCACCTCCAGGTTGGGCAGAGACCGGTTCCCGCCGATGTTGTAGATCTCTCCCGTCCGGCCCTTCTCCAGCACCGCCAACAGAGCCCGGCAATGATCCTCGACGTACAGCCAGTCCCGCACCTGCAAACCGTCGCCGTAAACCGGCAGCCGCCGCCCCTCCAGGGCGTTGGAAATCATCAGCGGGATGAGTTTCTCGGGAAACTGGTACGGTCCGTAGTTGTTCGAGGCCCGGGTTACGATGACCGGCACGCGGTAGGTCGTGAAATACGAAAGCGCCAGCAAGTCGGACCCCGCTTTGCCGGCCGAATAGGGGCTGCTGGGCCGCAGCGGAAACCCTTCATCGGCTTCCAGCGGCGCCTCCAGGCTCCCGTACACCTCGTCGGTCGAGACGTGCAGAAAAAGCCCCACCTGCCGTGCCCGCGCCATCTCCAGCAACGTGAACGTACCCCGCAGATTGGTCTCGAAGACCGGCTGCGGAGCGAAGATACTGCGGTCCACGTGGGATTCGGCCGCGAAGTGGACGATGGCCTCGGGCTGGAACTCCGCGACCAGCGAGCCCACCAACCCGGCCTCGCAGATGTCCCCATGTACGAAACGATAGCGCGCGTCCTGCGCCACTGGCTCCAGGTTTTCCAGGTTCCCCGCATAAGTGAGCCTATCCAGGTTCACCACCTCCACCGCGGTGTTGGTCTCCAAAACAAGCCGGATAAACGCCGAGCCGATGAAACCCGCCCCCCCGGTGACCAGCAGCTTCATTTGCGCTGGGTCTCCCAATCGTAGTTGATCGAGGCGTCGTTGTAAGCGATGCGCCCTTCATCCTGCGGGTCATAGAAGCGGTCGGTGACGTAGAACAGCAGCGCGGCTTCGGTTCCGATCACCTTGTAGCCGTGCGCCACGCCGGGCGGAACTAGAAGCTGCCAGGGACACAGCACCCCCACGTACATGGTGTTGCGCGCTCCGAAGGTACTGGAATTGCGCCGCAGGTCCACCAGCGCCACTTGCAGAGCGCCCATCACCGGAGCCCAGCAGTCCCTCTGGCGCAGGTGATAGTGGAAGGCCTTGATGGCGCCCGGATAACTCAAGGCCGCCGAAACCTGGGTACTGGAGGCAGGATAGTCTCCCGCCAGCCCCTGGCCCATGCGCAGCAGCTCCGCAAAGTAGCCGCGATCATCGGGCCGCAAGGAGAAAGGCTGGATACGCACTCCCGCGATCAGTTCCCCGGAGTCGGGGGCTTGAATCACCGCGCCGATGCCCTTCTGGCACTCCGGCAAGACCAGTTCGAGGTTCTCGGAGGCTGCAATCAGCGAGAAGGCCCGCGGGGCAGATGGGTCGGCCATCACTGCCCTCCCGCCTCCGCGGCCGCCGTCTCGGCTTGTTTCGGGCGTGTCTTGGCGACCAGATTGCCCGCCCGCAGCAATGAATCGAACGTGCCGGCATCAGTCCACCAGCCCTCCAGGTAGGAGAAGGTCATCGTGCCCTCCGTAATATAGGCGTTGTTGACGTCTGTGATTTCCAGTTCCCCGCGCTGCGAGGGGACCAGCGTCCGGATCTTGTCGAACACCGTGTCGTCGTACATATAAATGCCCGTGACCGCGTAGTTGGATTTGGGCCGTCTCGGTTTCTCTTCGATCCCCACAATCCGGTCGCCCCGAATCTCCGCCACCCCGAAGCGCTCCGCGTCGGGGACCTCCTTCAGCAGAATGCGCGCGCCCTTCGGCTGCTCGAGAAAGCTCTCCACGGCGTGCTGGATGGTGCCCTCGATGATGTTGTCGCCCAAAATGACGCACAGCTTGTGCGCGTCGGCGAAGTGCTCGGCCAGCGCCAGCGCCTCGGCGATCCCGCCTTCCCCTTCCTGATAGGTGTAGTTGACGTGGGTCAGGCCGAACTGCTTGCCATTCCCCAGCAGCCGCAAGAATTCCCCCGCGTTTCTCCCGCCGGTCACCACCAGAATGTCCCGGATCCCCGCATCCACCAGCGTCTGAATGGGGTAATACACCATGGGCTTATCGTAAATCGGCAGCAGATGCTTGTTCGTGATTTTCGTCAGAGGAAACAACCGGCTCCCGGTTCCCCCCGCCAGCACCACGCCTTTCATCATCACCTCCGGGCGATTTCTCCCCCATCATACAACACACCTGTCAGGCGCTTGCCGCCGGCAAGCCGGGCCGTCACTGAGTTTTCGCGGGGCGCCCCCCAAGCCTTAGCTTAGGAGGGCCATCCCCGGACAGACGGATCGAGAGATCGCTGGTCCTATGGGCTGTTCTCGACAGCTATTTGCGAAAGGTGCCGTTGCGGCCCGCTCCTACCGTGACGGGGACTTCACAGGAGTAACGCCGATCATCACGAGTGAGGCCCCTCATATGCAGGCCGTTGCAGTTAAACCAAGGCGTCCGTCGCTCATCTTCGATCTCGCCACAATCAGACAAGGATCTCGCGAGAGCTGTTGAGTATGGCTATGGGCCACTCAGCACCGCAACGCGCCCTCTTAAGTCCTCGAGGATCTCATACAGGTCCGTGCCTTAGAGATCGTCCAAGGTCCTTTGTTCAGCGATCCGGCTGTTACTGTCCTTGGTGTAACCGGAAATGTCGCCCGCCCGTGCGCTGTCAGCGAGCGGAAACGACTGGGCGACGGCAGGCCCGAGCAAGGCTTCAACGGCCGCCTTGGAAAAATAGTCTTCGATGCCGTATCGCGTCAGCATGAAACCGGTCACCCCCACAGCGTTCAAGCGCTTCATCAGAGACCGACCCGGCTCGGACAACGGTCGCTCCGGCCTAGTCCAGTCGCGGCCATTGTCCCCGTCCGCGATCACCACCACATCGAGACATCCGTCCCAGAGGCGCTCGAAGTGGCCAATCGACGTTGCCCAGCTCACCCCAACCACCAATGGACTGCAGTACTACGTCGTCCCGCTGCCCGATCGCCTTCGCGACGAACGCGCGTAGCGTCGGCAGATCCCTCACGCCCTCACACCAGATCTTGAGTAGCTTTTCGGTCGATTTCTGCGGCAACTTCGCCACCACCTTTTGAAACTCCGCGGTCTGAGCCCTCGCGAGTCGGAATCCCGCCAGGTGCTCCACGCCCCGACCCCTAGTGCGCCGACCCCGCGAAGGCCAATCCAGGATGCGAACAGGACGGCGAGGACAATCATACGGACAAGCGTATCAAGAAGGCTGATCGAGTGAACCCGGAAATGTCTCTTGAAGTCGGTTCACTCCCGGGAAACGCCCACCACGTCCAACCCAAGTGTGCGACACCGTCCATCGGGGGGCGGCATGGACCCCCCGGAGTTCCCCCCGACTTATTTCTGTCCACGGCGCGGGAAGATAGGGCAGTTCAGCAGGCCGCAACCTCCGAACAGCGCGGGTTGGCGTCGGTGGTTTGCCTTGAGCTAAGATTTTGGATATCTGTTTGTGACGGTGCCAGAGAGGAGAACTCATGCGTGGATTAACGAGGCGGGAAGCGGTGACGGGGGTCACCGGAATCATGGTCTTGCAGCCGGAGACGGTCTTCGGCACACAGGCCAATTCGTTGGTCGGACTTGGAATCATAGGAACCGGGGCCCGCGGCCAGTATGTCGGCGGGCACATGGCGCGAGACGGGCGCGCGCGAGTGGCGGCCGTCTGCGACATCTTTGACGACCGCCTCGAGCAGGCCAGGAAGAATGTGCCCGGAGCCGCCGCGGCCAAGGCTTATCGCGATTACCGGGAACTCCTGGAGGACAAGAACGTAGATGCGGTCCTGATTGCCACGCCGGTCTACTTGCACCCGGAGCAGTTCGAATCGGCGGTCTCGGCCAAGAAGCACATATATTGCGAGAAGCCCGCCGGCACGGACGTTGCCGGGGTCAAGCGCCTTATGCGCGCGGGCCAGAAAGCGGACCCGGCTAAGACCGTCCAGTTCGGCTTTCAGCAACGCTTCAGCCCGGAGTACCGGAAGGCTCACGAATTGGTGGAAGCAGGAGAACTCGGCGAGCCGAAAATGATGATGAGCTTTTGGATTCTGGGCATGGCTCCGAGGTTGAGCGCGCCGGCGACCCTGCCATTGCCGAACATCCCGGAGGAGGAACGGCGCATTCGGCTCTGGACCCGGTGGATGGATCTCTCCGGCGGCGATATCGTCGAATGCGACTGCCACGGCGTGGACACGCTCAACTGGTTCGCCAGGGCGCACCCGGTAAAGGCCATTGGCCAGGGAGGTCTGCGCTACCCTGTTTACTACGGGGATGTCACCAGCGATCACTATGACATCATCTACACCTACCCGAACGGCGCCGAAGGCTATCTCCTCAGCGCCAGGTACGCGGCCGGGTTTCGTGACGTGAGGGAACAGTTCTTCGGGCCAAGGGTGTACTCGAAACCGCCCGCACGTACTACAAGCTGCACGGGCCGGTTGCGGCTGCCCGCCTGGTTAACGACGATAAACTGGAGGACACCAGCCTGATCCAGAAGGTTCCTTCCAAGCGAGAGATCACGATTGACGCGGTGGAGGCCTTCTACACCAGCATCCTCGCTGGCAAACCCTGCAATATGTCCCACGAGGCCGGCATAAGCACCTTCACCTCCATCCTGGGTCGCATGGCTTACGAATTCCATCGCGAGGTCACTTGGGACGAGATGCTGCGGACCGGATAGCCGGGCACGTCTGGCCGTCCACTCCGGCGATCGTGGATTTGCATCAGGATCGGTCCCGTGAAACGCCCGTTGAAGAAATCTAGCGAATGCCCCTTGATTGCCTGGTTCAAAAGTCGTGGGCCGTCTCACAGATAGATGGCGGGAAATCCCCTTCACACTCGGAGTCCGTCGGCCGCGCTCTTTCAGGCTTGCACCCACGGGGCGCTCCCCCTGGAACGCAAGGCGATCCCTCGCCCCGTGCTACACGCGAAGCACCATCACAGTTGCAGCGCTCTCGTCAAAAGTGATTTAACGTGGTATGCGTGGATGTGGGCTGAGCTATTTCGAGCCGCTCACTTCCGGCAACAGGTCCACGTGATCGATGACGCCGAGGACCGCCATCTCGATGGGGGCTTGCAGGCGGCCCACCGCGGACCTGGCGCTGTAGCCTTCCACGGTCAGCAGCACGCGGTCACCCACGCCCGCGTCCACCGAATCCACCGCCACCACCGCCTCGCCGCGGTCGCTGCCATCCAGGTTGAGCGGCTGCACCAGCAGCAGCTTCAGCCCCTCGTGGCCGGCGTGCTTGCGCGTCGCCACCACCTCGCCGATGACACGAGCGATCAGCACTTAGCCTCTCTTGACATGCAGCATGTCTATGATTCCCACGATGGTCCCGTCGGTGACCACCTCCTCGGGCAGGAAGGCGAAGCTGGCCTCCCAGGCGCGCGTCCAGTAGATCAGCTCGCCGGCCCCGGCCCCCGTGCAGTCCGTGCACACAATGCGCTTCCCGGTGTCCTTCAACTCCGGAGTCACCGGCTGCACGATCAGAAACCGCTGGCCGGTCAGATTGGCGTTCTTGACGGTGCACCACAGCGAGCCCACCACGCGCCCCAGAAACATAGCGGTTACTTGGTCTCGTCCAGTGCCACGCTGTCCACGATGCCGATGATGGCAGTGTCCACGGGCCGGTCCTTGCAGCCCTCGGCCATGCGGGCCGAACTGCCCGAGACCGTCAGCACCGTCTCCCGGTACCCGGCGCCGACCGTATCCACCGCCACCACGTAGCCGGACTCGTCCTTGCCTTCCGGGGAAACCGGCTTGAGCACCAGCAGCTTCTTGCCCTCCAGCCGGGGATCCTTTCGCGTGGCCACCACTGTGCCCACGACGCGGGCCAAAATCATGTGGAACCTTCTTTGCCCGGCCTTACTTGCCGGCGCCCTGGCTCTTGCCGATCGGCAGAGTGTCTTCGAGACTGGGATGCGGGCGCGGAATCACGTGCGCCGCAATCAACTCTCCCACCCGCCGGGCCGCCGCAGCACCCGCATCAGTAGCTGCGCGGACCGCCGCCACATCGCCCCGCACCATGGCGGTGACATATCCCGAGCCGATCTTCTCCCAACCGATCAGCGTCACTTTGGCAGCCTTCACCATGGCGTCGGCGGCCTCGATCATGGCCACCAGACCGCGCGTTTCGATCATTCCTAAAGCTTCACCCATGATCCTCCCAAGAACCGCTCCGTCCCCAACCGGGCCTAGCTGGCCCAGTTGGGGGCCCGGTCGCGGCTCGGTTACGCTTGACCACGCGCGCGGAGGGCCTCATCGACCAGCGAAACGAGTTCCTCACGCGTCAGTACGAATCGCTCTCCCTGCCCGACTTCCTCGGCCGCCAGCGGGCAGCCCAGCTTCCAGGCCGGCCTTGGTCTTGATTCCGTAGCGCGTACGCGCTTCGAACAGTTTCTCCACTTCCGTGCGGGGCAGCACCTTGGCCCCGCCGAGCAGTTCCGTGACCAGCGAAATCCGGGCGAAGTGCTCGACCGTTTCCATGCGGAAGAAAGCCTTCCAGACGTCCTCGCCGTAGCACACCGCCCCGTGATTGCCCATCAGCAGCGCATCGTACTTGGGGATCAGCGGCAGCATGGGCTCGATCAGCTCCGGCGTTCCGGGCAGCCCGTACTCGACCAGCGGCACGCAGCCCATCCCGATGATGACCTCCGGAAGCAGGGCCAGGTTGAGCGGCTTGCCTGTGCTGGCGTATCCGGTGGCCACGGGCGGATGAGCGTGCACCACCGAGCGCACATCCGGCCGCATCTGGTAGATGGTCAGATGCATCCCGATCTCCGAAGTCTGCTCCTTGCGCCCTTGCAGCTTGTTCCCCTTCGAATCGCACACGATCAGGTCGTCGGGATGCATCGTACCCTTCGACACCCCGGTGGGAGTGGCCAGAACGTGATCCTGGTCCATGCGGATGGTGATATTGCCGTCGTTGGCGGCGATCCATCCCTTTTGCCAGATCAGCCGCCCCACCTCGACGATATCCTGGCGATACTCCCGCTCGGTCTTGGCCATCAGAACCCAAATTGTACCAAAGCTGGCCTCACCGCACGTATTTCGGCGGCTGCCCCTTGGACCATGGGTCGTACTGTTGCGCGAACACCAGCCGTTCGCCGAGCGCCGGATGGCTGTAAAGCCAGAACTCGATGAAGGGATTGGGATTGGGGTCGGCCAAATTGATCTCGCCCAGGACCTGAAAGGCGCCCGCCGCGGCCTCGGACGCATTCGGCACGATGCCGTGCGTGACCTCCAGCCCGTAAATGTCGGCCTCGCGCTCCTGCCAGCGGCTGAAGCTGTTCACTGCCGGTTCGGCCAGGAAGCCGAACAGCGAGAACAGAAGCAGCAATACGGGAAGCGAGGCCCAGTCATCCATCCCGCGGATGGCCCAATGTTCGCCCCAGCGACCCACCGCCCAGCGCATGCTGTGATAGCCCAACCACAGCAAGACCAACAGCAGCCCGGCCATCAGGGCCATCGACTTGAGGATGTGGCCCAGCACGTAGTGTCCCATCTCGTGCCCGAACACGAACAAGGTCTGCGGGATGCTGGTCTTCGCGCTGGTGGTGTCCCACACCACCACCCGCTGGGATGCTCCAATCCCGGTCACGTAGGCTCCGATGGACTTCAGCTTCTCGCTGGCTTTCATCTCGAACATGCGCTTCCGCGGGATCGAAAGCCCCCCGCGCGCCACCACTTTCTCGATCTCCGTCACCAGGGCCGGCTGTTTCGCCTCCAGCGGCTCGAATTTGAAGAACAGCGGCTCAATCACCACCGGGTTGATGAATTGAAGAAAGACCAGGATGGGCAGCGAGACCAGCCAGGAGTACAGCCACCAGCGTCTGGGGCTGCGCCGGATGAGGGCGTACAGGATCCAGATCAAAAGACCGCCCAGCACGAAGGCGATCAGTTCGCCCTTGGTCCAATCCCACAACCACGAGCCCCAGCCCTGCACGGACTGATCGTAGTGCCGCGCCAGGTGCTGCCGGTAGAGGTCCAGCGGAAGAGTGAGAACATCCAGGGTGAGGAACAGCAGCGGCGTGAAGATCAGCGCCTGCACGAAGCGGCGCTTCGAAACGGCCTCGGCCCAGTTCCGCAGCCGGGGTGCAATCCGCCAGCCTAAAACTCGAAGCAGCAGCAGAAGGCCATAGGCCACGCCCAGGAAGTGCAGCCAGTACTTGGCCCTCGAGTAGGCCACCGCCTTCTGGTATTGCTCGGGGGACAGTTTGTAAGCGGACTGAGGGGCCTCCATCCGCTTGGGGATCTTCTGCACCGCGGCCTCAGGCGTTTCTTTGGCCAGTTTGCCCGGATCTTCCTTGGCCGAGCCGGTGAGCGCAGCCAGTCGCACCGCCAGACAGAATGCGGCAACCAGGAAAACAGAGATTAGGGCTTTCCTCATGGTGGTCCTCGCGAGCCTGCAATCCCGCAATTGTACAATGGATGATAGATGGAAAATCGCCGTATGTGCCCGCACTGCCGGGCCTTTATCAAGACCAGTGACCGCGTGTGCCCCTATTGCGAGACCGAGGTGGGCCAGCGGGCGATCGACAGGCGGCAGCCCGGCGTGATTCTCGGCGGGCTGATCCCGCATGCGCATTTCACCACCACCCTGATCCTA
>CAVRZY010000107.1:0-28029 GCA_963725415.1 uncultured Acidobacteriota bacterium
GGATTCTCGTGCGCCCGCTCGCGGTAGCTTCCCTTCACGGCCGTCCCCAGCGAAACCGCGGACTCGCCGAACCGGTCCCGCAGCCGGTCCGCCGCCGAGAGGGCTTTCTTCCAGCGGTCGCTCTGCTCTTCTTCCAGCAGGCTCATCTGGCCCTGCTGGGCTCGAGCGAGGAAGCCTGCACGCCCAGCAGCCGCACGGCCGCGCCCCGTTCCAGTTCTTCCGGAACAGCGCCACGCGCCTCCTCGAAGCAGCTCGGTGTCAAGTTGGGTGGCGTGGTCCAGCGTGTGCGCGCGGGTGAGGGTCGAGAAATCCTTGTAGCGCAGCTTGAGCTGAACGGTGCGCGCGAACAGGCCGTGCTCGCGCAGGCGGCGGCCCACCATCTCCGAGAGCCTCGCCAGCGTGGCTTCCAGCAGTTCCACGTCCGCGGTGTCCTCGTCGAAGGTGTGCTCGTGGCTGATCGACTTCGGCGCTTCCTCGGCGCCCATCTCGCCGTCGAACCACGCTCCGGCATCCTCGCCGCGCGCCTTTCCCGCCAGCGCCAGACCCCACTTGCCGAACTGCTCCTCCAGGAACGCCTCGTCCAGCTTCGCCAGGTCGCCCACCTTGCGGATGCCCAGCGCGTGCAGGCGCCTCTCGGTGACCTTGCCTACCCCGGGGATCTTGCGCACCTCCAGCGGCGCCAGAAACCGCGCCTCCAGCCCCGGCAGCACCCAAAGAATCCCGTTGGGCTTGGCCTGGTCGGAGGCGACCTTGGCCACCATGCGCGAACTCGCGATCCCGATCGAACAATTCAGGCCGCGTTCTGTTCTTGATGGCCTGCGTGCAGCGCATGCGCCGCCTGCGAGCGGCGGGCCCAGCAGCCGCTCGGTGCCCGTCATGTCCAGGTAGGCTTCGTCAATCGAAGCCATCTCCACTCGGGGCGAGAACTCGTTCAGAATCTCGAAGACCTTCTCCGAATACTCCCGGTAGCGCTGCGGATGGCCGTCCAGAAAGATGGCGTGCGGGCAGCGCTGGTAGGCGGTGCGCAGCGGCAGGGCCGAGTGTACGCCGAACTTGCGGGCCTCGTAGGAAGCCGCCGAGACCACCCCGCGCTGGTTCGGCTGCCCGCCCACCACCACCGGCTTCCCCTTCAGCGACGGATCGAACAGCTCTTCCACCGACACGAAGAAGGCGTCCATGTCCAGATGGAAGATGGTCTTCATGGGCCGAGCCTCGCCGCCAGCACGCGCTCGAATGCCCGCCAGGTCCGGCACGATCCGCACCTCTGCCCAGCCCGCCCCCAGCATCCGCCGCACCGGGTCCACGGTCTTGAACCCCAGTTCAACGATCAGCCACCCGCCGGGCCGCAGCACGCGCCCGGCATCGGCCACCAGCCGCCGGTACATGTCCAGCCCGGCTGGGCCCGGCAAACAGCGCCACGCGCGGCTCGTAGTCCCGAATCTCCCGTTGCAGGCCCGCCTCCTCTTCTAGCGGAACATAGGGAGGGTTTGACACCACCAGATCGAGCCTGCCGTTGCCGATGGCCGCAGTCGCGTCGCAGGCCAGAAACCGCACCTGCGCCCCCAGCCGCCGTGCGTTCTCGGCCGCCACCGCCAGAGCCGCCACCGAGATGTCGGTCGCCCACACGGGTCTTCCCAGCTCCAGGCTCAGTGTCACTGCGATGGCCCCCGAGCCGCACCCCACGTCCAGAATCGTACCGCCCCCGGTCACCGCCAGCGCCGTCTCCACCACGTGCTCGGTCTCCGGGCGCGGGATCAGCACGTCCGGCGTGACCCAGAAACTCGCGCCCGTAGAACTCCTGCCGCCAGGTGATGTACTGCGTGGGTTTGCCCTCCAGCCGCTCGTCGATGTATCGGCTGTAGTCGCAACCAGGCGAGTTCGCTCAGCTCTTCTTCGGGATGGCTGTAGAGGTAGGCGCGCTGGCAGTGCAGCGCGTGGCACAGCAGCACTTCCGCGGTCAGGCGCGGGACCGCAACCGCTGCCCTCCTCAAGGAGCCGGCAGCCCTGCTGCAGTGCCTTCTGAACGGTCACGGATCGGAGCCGCAACCTCCGTGTGCTGCTTCAGTTTCTCCGCCTGATAGTAGGTGGTCAGCGCGTCGATGACTGGATCCAGGCGGCCGTCCATGATCATATCCAACTGGTGCAGCGTCAGGCCGATGCGGTGGTCGGTCACGCGGTTCTGCGGGAAGTTGTAGGTGCGGATCTTCTCGCTGCGGTCGCCGCTGCCCACCATGCTGCGCCGCTCCGCCCCGATCTCCGCGCGCTGCTTCTCCAGCTCCATCTCGTAGAGCCGCGAGCGCAGCACCCGCAGGGCCTTGGCCCGGTTCTTGATCTGCGATTTCTCGTCCTGGCAGGAGACCACCAGGTTGGTCGGCAGGTGCGTGATGCGGACCGCCGAGTAGGTGGTGTTCACCGATTGCCCGCCCGGACCCGACGAACAGAAGGTGTCGATGCGGATGTCCTTGGGGTCGATCTGCACCTCCACTTCGTCGGCTTCCGGCAGCACCGCCACCGTGATCGCGGAGGTGTGCACCCGGCCCTGCTGCTCGGTGACTGGAACGCGCTGCACGCGGTGCACGCCGCTTTCGTACTTCAGCTTGCTGTACACCTTCTCGCCGCTGATCAGCGCGATGACTTCCTTCAGGCCCGCCCACCGGGGACTCGCTTGAGGAAGAGACCTCCACCCTCCAGCCCTGCGTTTCCGCGTACCGCGAATACATGCGGAACATCTCGGCGGCGAACAGCGTGGCCTCGTCGCCGCCCGTGCCGGCGCGGATTTCCAGCACCACGTTCTTCTCGTCGTTGGGGTCCTTGGGCAGCAGGAGAACCTTCAGTTGCTCTTGGATGCGCGCCAGTTCAGGCTCCAGCCGATCCACCTCTTCACTGGCCAGCTTGCGGAGATCCTCGTCGGCCTCCTCCAGCATCAGGCGCGCGTCTTCCAGGTTGCGCCGCAGCTTTTTCCACTCGCGGTACGCGGCGACGATCTCCTCCAGTTCCCGGTGCGCCTTGGCGGTCTTGCGGTATTTCTCCGGATCGCCGATGACGGCCGGATCGGCCATGTGGCGCGTCAGTTCCTCGAACCGCGCTTCGATCTCATCCAGCTTGCTTGCGTATTCCATGTGCGGAGAATGACTCAGGCAATGACGAGATGGCCCGCCCTGGGCTTGCTCCAGCGCCATCGCGCCCTCCAGTGCGTGGATGGCCACCGCGATCTGGTCGATCGGACAGGCGGCTGCGTCGTGATGCGCTGCAGCCATAGGCCCGGAGCGGTCAGCGCCGCCAGCAAGCCCCCGCGGCGCTTGGCCGCAAAACGGATCAGCTCGTAGCTCAGGCCCGCTATCAGCGGCAGCAGCGCCACCCGCCCCACCAGCCGCATGCCGAACCCCTCGAACGGCAGCAGCGTGTACAACACGATGGACACCAGCATCACCACCAGCAGGAAGCTGGTGCCGCAGCGCGGGTGCAGCGTCGAGAACCTCCGGGCGTTCTCCACCGTAATGGGCAGCCCCGATTCGAAGTTGAACACCACCCGGTGCTCGGCGCCGTGGTACTCGAACACCCGCCGGATGTCGTTCCACAGCGAGATCAGATACAGGAAACCCACGAAGATTGCCATGCGGATCACACCATCGGTGAGATTGAACGCGATCCGTCCCTGAACCACCGGTAGCCACTTCCCTAATGCGGTGGTCAGATACAGCGGCACAAACTTGTACAGGAAAATGAAAAACGCCAGCGAGATCGCCAGATTCAGCGCCAGCATCCAGGAGGTGATCTCTTTGCGCGCCTGGCCCTTACCCTCCACCTCCTCCAGCGAGGCGTTGGCCGAAAAGCGCAATGCCTTGATCCCCAGACTCAGGGCCTGCCCCAGCGCCCCTACCCCGCGCAGTACTGGAAAGCGAAACGCCGGATACTTCTCGGACACCTTGGCCAGCGGCTTTTCGTCGGTGACGATTTCCCCGGACGGCTTGCGCACGGCCACGCAGTAGCTGTGTGGCGTCCGCATCATCACGCCTTCGATCACCGCCTGGCCGCCGATGAGCGTCTCCTCGTCGCTCCCCAGCCCAGGCAGCGATTCGAGGTGCGCAAACAGATGAAAATACTCGCGGAACGACAAGGAAAATAGGACTCCTACCGCCAGTATAACAGGAAGCGGCTAGCAGCTAGCGGCTTCCGTTACAATGAATCTTTCAGGGGCTTTCATGGCATTTCAGGGGCGTCGCCCTGCTGTCGTCGTCGATGTGGCGGGAGTCAAAATCGGCGGCCGCCACCCTGATCGTTGTCCAGTCCATGACCAACACGGACACCGCGGACGTCGCCGCCACCGTTAACCAAACCCTGGCCCTGGCCCGCGCCGGCTCCGAGTTGGTGCGCGTCACCGTCAACAACGACGATGCCGCCCGCGCGATCCCCCACTTCGTGGACTCCCTGGACCGCCTCGGAGCCCGCGTCCCCATCATCGGCGACTTCCACTATAACGGTCACATCCTGCTGCGGAAATATCCCGAATGCGCCCGCGCGCTGGCCAAGTACCGCATCAATCCCGGCAACGTCAACATCGGCAGAAAGCACGATGACAACTTCCGCAGCATGATCGAGACGGCCATCCACTACGATCGTCCGGTGCGCATCGGCGTGAACTGGGGCTCGCTTGACCAGGCCCTTCTCACCCGGCTCATGGACGAGAACTCCCGTTCCCCTCAGCCCAGGGATGCCCGCGCCGTCATGCTCGAAGCCCTCGTGGTCAGCGCCCTGGAATCGGCCCAAGCCGCGGAACGCTACGGCCTCGCGCACAACAAGATCGTTCTCAGCGCCAAGGTTAGCGGCGTCCCCGATCTGATTCGGGTTTGCCGCGCCCTGGCTGCCCGCTGCGATTACCCGCTCCATCTCGGCCTCACTGAAGCCGGCCTCGGCTCGAAAGGAGTCGTCGCCACCACCGCGGCCCTGGCCGTCCTGCTCCAGGAAGGCATCGGCGACACCATCCGCGCCTCCCTGACCCCCGCTCCCGGCGGCGACCGCGTCGAGGAGGTCGTGGTCTGCCAACAGATTCTCCAGGCCCTCGACCTGCGCCGCTTCAGCCCCGAAGTGGCCGCCTGCCCAGGTTGCGGCCGCACCACCAGCACGTTCTTCCAGGAAATGGCCGCCCAAATCCAGAACTACCTGCGCGAGCGCATGCCGGTCTGGAAAAAGAAATACCCCGGTGTCGAAGCCCTCCGAGTGGCGGTGATGGGCTGCATCGTGAACGGCCCCGGAGAATCCAAGCACGCCGACATCGGCATCTCCCTGCCGGGCACTTTCGAAGAACCCAAAGCCCCCGTCTACGCGGACGGCCAACTGATCACCACGCTCAAGGGCGACCACATCGTTGCGGAGTTCATCGCCCTTCTCGAAGACTACGTGGTAAGAAAATACTCAGCCGTTGGCCCTTAGCCCAATCGAGGGTCGCTTTCCTCCGTCAAACGTGGCGGCCCTCTGGTTTGACACCCGTTTCTTCGGGCAAGTACACTAACCTAGAGTTGCTGTGGAATGCTACTTGCCAGGGAATTTGTAAGCTACCTCTCCCGTGAGGTGTTGAAGAGACTGTGCCCGCAGACCATTGAGACAGCGGAACCCCAGGTGGTTTCCGACCTCATCGCCAGCGTCATCACCGCCGAGCTCCAGGTCGAGGACCGCCTCAACGACGAAGTGCGCGAAATCCTCAGCCAGTACAGCGACTACATGCGCCGCGAAGGCGTCAGCTACCAGGAGATGTTCCGCCGCATCAAGAACACTCTCATCGCCCAGCGCAAGGTGATTCGCGCCGCAGGCCGCGACACCGGCGACAACATGAAGCTGTCCCGCGACAAAGTCATCGACATGTCCCACAAGATCGTTTCGGCCCTGCGCAAAGCCCGCGAGCTTCGTCTGAAGAAACCGCCCAACGAAGTTCGTCTCGAGCTGGTGCGGGCCGTCACCGAATTGCTTCATACCGAGGATAAGGTCGATCACGCCGCCCGCCAGAAAATCCGCTCCCAGAAGCGGGAGATCCCGGAAGGCAGCGAGGAATGGGACCTGCTTCTGAGACGCTACTACGCCGAGGAGTTGAGGAAATTCGGCATCGACCTTGCCCGATGAATCCCTGCTTAGTGGTGGTAGGCAGTCTGAACATGGATTTCGTGGTCAGCGTGGACCATCTCCCGGCCCCTGGCGAGACCGTCCTGGGCCGCGGCTTTCAGATGATTCCGGGGGGCAAAGGGGCCAACCAAGCCTGCGCCGGCGCTCGCCTGGCCAGCCCTCACCTGTCAGTCCGGATGGCCGGCCGGGTGGGCTACGACTTGTTCGCTGATCACCTCAAGGCCAGCCTCTCGGCCGCCGGGGTGGATGTCACCGCCATCCACGCCACGCGGGCCCAGCCCACCGGTGTTGCCCTGATCTGGGTGGACCGCTCCGGTCAGAACTCTATCGTGGTCGCTTCCGGCGCCAACCACGAACTGGCGGCCGCGGATGTCGAGTCCCTACGCCGCCTATTCCAGGGCGCGCGATTCGTTCTGTTCCAACTGGAGACTCCGCTCGAGACGGTGCGCGCCGCCCTGGCGCTGGCCCGTCAGGAAGGGGTCGAGACCATCCTCGATCCCGCTCCCGCTGTACCCCTCTCCGGAGACCTGCTGTCCTTGGTTGACATCCTCACTCCCAACGAAACCGAGGCCCTGATCTTGCTGGGCCGGCCTCCCGCCCGCGTCTCTGTGGCCGACGCTCCAGGGCTGGCTTCCGCCCTGCGCGCTCTCGGCGCCGCCAGGGTGGTCTTGAAGCTGGGCGACCAGGGCTGCTTCCTCGACGACGGCGCCCAGCAGTTGCACGTGCCAAGCTTTTCGGTTGAAGTGCGCGATTCCACCGCCGCCGGCGATATCTTCAACGCCGGTCTGGCCGTGGCTCTTGCCGAAGGCCAGCCCATCCAGGAGGCGCTCCGCTTTGCCAGCGCGGCCGCAGCCATCTCCGTGACCCGCTTGGGCGCCCAGGCCTCCGTGCCGGCCCGCGCCGAGGTCGAGGCCTTCCTCAGTGAGCGAAACTGACTTCCCCGAACTGGCTGTACTGATCCCCGCCTGGAATGAGCGGGCCAACCTCGAACTGCTCCTGCCCAGCTTGCAGGAAACCATCCAGGGGCTGGGCGTGCCCTCCGAGATTATCGTGATCGACGGCGGCTCTATCGACGGCACCCGGGAAACCGCTCGTCGCCTGGGCGCTCGTGCCATCCTCCAGCAGGAACCCGGCTACGGCGGCGCGCTGCTGGCCGGTTTCGATGCCACCCGCGCCTCCTACCTGGTCACCATGGATGCCGACCTGTCCCATCCTCCCACCTTCCTCCAGGAATTCTGGCGCCGGCGGGACGAAGCTGACCTGCTCATCGCTTCCCGCTACGTGCCGGGAGGTCGCGCCGAAATGAGCCGCTTCCGGTATTCCCTGAGCTGGATTCTCAATCAGACTTACCGGCGCCTGCTGTCCCTGCCGGCCCGCGATGTCTCCAGCGGCTTTCGCCTCTATCACCGCGAGGTCTTGAGCATCCCCAAACCCGTGGCGCGGGATTTCGATTTCCTAGAGGAAGTCTTGATCCGCGTTCACCTCCAGGGCGGGCGCATCCTCGAGATACCCTTCCACTACAAGCCCCGCGGTGTGGGCCGCTCCCATGTCCGCCTCCTGAAGTTCGGTTGGGCCTATCTGAAGACCTTGTTCCGCATGTGGCGGCTGCGGCACGCCGCTTGACCCAACCCTCCCGCGACCGCTCCCTTTCTCCACCCGTGTAGGCCACGTTTTCACTACCGGCGGAATAGCCGGGACCAGAAGGAACGCGGAGGTTCCAAGCCGTCGAGGATCCAGGGTTCGAAACGCACGCTCCAGGTAGAAGCCGCCAGGCTCTTCCCGTCCGGCGAGGGACTCAGACCCGCGCTGTACGTTGCGTAGTACGAGAAGTGCAAAGGTCCGAGGTCGCGCACCCGCCGCTCGGCCCCGGTGGCGACGTCGAAGGCCGACAGGACGCGGCCTTGCGGGGTCAAGTAGGCGAGGAACAGCGTCGAACCGTCGCGCGACCATCCGCAAGCCGACCCCCAGTCGAGCGCTCCCCTGTACAGAACCTTGCTGCGGGCGCCGTCCGGGGAGATCACTCCGAAACCCTCGGAAAGCTGGATGGTGATCCACTTGCCGTCCGGCGACCATCGCGGGAGCCACCGTCCCGCAGCACTGCGGATGGCGACTGCATCCTGCGGGCGGCCGAGCGGGACTTTCATCAGGGCAGGCGTGTTTGCGCGTGGATTATTGATGAATGCCAGCCACGCACCATCGGGAGACCACGTGGCACAGTACCCGTCACAGATTCGCAGCGGTGGCCCGCCCGCGACAGGGGAAACCCAGATCGCCCCTTTGGACGTGTAGGCGATGCGCGTTCCTTCGGGCGAAAATACCGGGCTGACAAACTGGCATTGCCCCGGTTCCGGCGGGAAGTCCCGTTGGGTGACGACCGGCCGCTGCCAACCCTCCTTGCGGCTGGCCAACCAGATTTCCGGCTCGCCGCGTTGGTTGGTCACAAAAAGAATCTGGTCGGCGACCGGGGACCATGAAGGATACTGTTCTCTCGCCAGGCCAGACAACAGGGGCAGGATGGGAGAGCCGTCGAGGGGAATGTCGATGGCGTGCTCTTCCTCTTTCAGCATGTGAAAGAGCACCCTTCCCTCCTGCGAAACCCTCGGCCCCGCGCACTTGAAAGGTCCCGGCGTGATGCGCCGCCAGGTTCCAGTCACGGTGTCGGCGATCCAAAGCGGACCACCGATGTCACCCTCCTCGGTCATCGAAACGACAAGGTGGCGGTTGTCGCCAAGCCAGTCCGCCGTCGTCTGGAACGAGTGGCGCGGGCCGTTCTCGAAGAGACGCCGCACGGTGTTCGGCTGCGCTGCCGTTGGAGGCGGCCATTTGAGCAGCCACCACTCCGCGGGTGGGCCCTCCGGAGCCAGCACCAGCAGCAACTTCGAACCGTCCGGCGAGAAGCGGAGCGGAGCGCGAGTCAGAAACCGGCTGCTCGGCGAACCCGGATAGGGCCGAGGCTCCGTCCCAGGCGGCGAAGACACCCACACCGACATCTCGTCGTCTCCAGCTTTCCGCGATCGCACCACCACCAGAGCATTCCCATCCCGAGACGTTGCCGCGCCCTGTATCAGCGGCGAGAACCCCCCGAGATCGGACAGGACCCGCTCCGGCTGGCCACCTGCCACCGAGACCGACCACAGCGCGCGGGATCCTTTTTCCGAAGTCAGATAGTAGATCCGTGACCCATCGGAGGAGAAAAACGGGTGCACCCCTTCCGTGGTCAGCCTCACCGATTCGAACGCGTCGAGTCTCTGGAGACGCACCCCGTCAGAGGAGTACGCAATGCTTTTTCCGTCCGGCGACCATGCCGGAAAATGCGCGCCCGTCCCGCCGCCTTCCGCGATGCGCCGCGCATGCGTGACAGTGACCACCGGCGAGTACCGGTGCCTGGTGACATCGATGGCAGGCCCCTCGAACAGCCACGCGCCGACGAGTATGCCTGCGAGCGCCGCAGCTAGCAAGCCGGCCGCGAACAGAATGATTCGACGCCGCGGTCTCAGGAGCGGTTTCGGCGGCACGATCGCGAGCGAGCTTCCGCTGGCCGAGCGAAGGGCGAAGGCCAGGTCGGACGCGGATTGGAAGCGGTTGCCGGGTTCTTTTTCCAGGCAGTGCGCGACAATGGCGGCCAGGCCAGGCCCAACGGAGGCGGGCAGCGGCTGCGGATCGTCCTTGACAATGGCGGCCATGGTTTCCGCCGTGGTGGGCCGGTCGAATGTGCGCCGCCCGGACAGCATCTCGTGCAGCACCAGGCCGAGGCTGAAGATATCGGTACGGTGGTCAGCCGCTTCGCCGCGCACCTGCTCGGGCGCCATGTAGCCAGGCGTGCCGACGACGGTACCCTCCAGGGTTAGAGTGAGGGTGGCAGTCTGATCAGTTCCGCCGCGCCTCAATATCTGCCGGGCAAGACCGAAATCCAGGATCTTGGCGCGACCCTCGCGCGTGACCATGACGTTCTCGGGTTTCAGGTCGCGGTGCGCGATGTCGGCCGCATGCGCTACAGAGAGCGCTTCGGCCACCTGCGTGGCGATCTCAACGGCCCGCCGTTGCGGGAGCAGCCCTTCGCCTAACAGCGCGCGCAGGGTGCGACCGTCAACGAACTCCGATACGATATAACGCACGCCGTCGTGCTCGCCGGTGTCATAAACGGCGGCAATGCCGGAATGGTTGAGAGCGGCCGCCGCGCGCGCTTCCCGTTCAAACCGGAGCACGCGAGACGCATCGCGACAAAAATCGGCCGGCAGCACCTTGATCGCGACGAACCTTCCCAGAAGCGTGTCCCGAGCTTTCCACACCTCGCCCATGCCGCCCTCGCCGAGCTTGTCGAGAACCTGGTAGTGAGAAATGGTCCGCCCGATCATCACGGTCCACCAGGAGCTTTAGATCCGCTGTTCTCTGAGTCTACTCCGGGCATCGCACCGTGGCAATCCCCTGCAATCTGGCGTGGTGTTTCCAAAATAGCTTGACACACCCGTGGCAGCGTGAGGCCGCCCTGGTGGGCGGCAGAACAGGCTGGAAGCCTGTTCCCACTGCGTCGCCTCGGATTCCGGCTGCCTCCGTCCAGACGCTGCCAGCATACGTGAGCGAGTTTATGAAATGGACGACTAAGGAACACTCATCGGATCTCGAACACGCCAAAGACCAGGCCCAGCTTGCGATCTTCTCCGAGAGGTATGAAAGTGCGGCTTACCTGGATCTCAACCTCAACCGAGCCCCTCCCGATGAGCTTCGACGGAAGGCTGAAGTCGAATTCAAACGCTCGGTCCCCCTTCGAAATCCGCACCGCCGGATACCGCTCTCCTTCCACGCTCACCACCATCTCCAGCGGCCCGGCTGCCAGCAGGCTGGCGACGCAATAGCCGGAGACGTACAACCTCTCGCCGGCCGAGCGCGGTCCCCCCAGCCGCACCGTGGCAGTTTTCGGCATCCACCGAATGTTACCCTCGATCGGGTACCAGGTGCGACCCAACAGATGAGCGGTGAGTGGACTGGCAACGTCCACGCGCCGAGGGGCACTCGACTCCGGTGGGAGCTTCACCAACGCCTTGTATGCGCCAGTGACGTTGCGCAGCCGGGGCCCGCCAGCTCTGTAGACCACCAACTGCTCCCGCTCCAGCGCCACGGCCACCAGCTCGGGAGGCAGAAAGTACTGCGACAGGTTGCCTGTTTCTGGGCCCTGGCGCAGCGGCGATTCCAACTCCGGCGCCAGATAGACCTGGGAAACGCCCACGGCGCTGAATGCGCCGTCCAATATGCCGCCCCCGAACAACTCCTCGGTCACCCCTGTCAGCAAAATCACCTTTCCGGGGTGTAGTTCCCTAGCTCTTACGACCCCCCGCACCATGCTTTCCACCTTGCGGCTGCGCTCGTACCACCAGCGCACGTTCTGCCGC
Source organism: uncultured Acidobacteriota bacterium (assembly GCA_963725415.1). Taxonomy (GTDB): domain Bacteria; phylum Acidobacteriota; class Terriglobia; order Bryobacterales; family Bryobacteraceae; genus CAVRZY01. The sequence goes on from CAVRZY010000107.1 coordinate 11,502, forward strand.
GCTCCCGGCAGCGAGATCGTAAAGTACGCCGCCGCCACAAGCGCTCCCGCAACCCGCCACCCGCTGGGCCCGCGCCAGGCCGAGGCCAGCGCGCACCCCGACAGCATGGCCAGCCCGATGGTGGGCAGCGTCAGATAGTACGGCGAGATGTGGTCGCGCAACGGCAACACCGGCAGCAGCAGGATCGCAAACCACGCCACAAACACCAGCGGCAGCCATTGCTTTCGCCGCGCCGCCCAGACTGTGAAACCCGCCAGCGCAATGCTGAAGAGCCATACGCCCGCAGGGCCCACCCACTCCGGGAAGCGGGTCAAGACGTGCAGGTTTCGCGGTTCCAGCGACCATCTCCAGTAGGTCAGAAACGTGCCAGGTATGGCCCAATCGAAGTGCATCGCGTACGTCCCGGAGGTCTGCTTAGGCGCGAAAATCAGGTCCAAAACCACGAAGACTATGGAGGGGATGAACAGCGGCAGCGTGCTCCGGAAATGCTTCCGCGCGCACAATGCCGCATAAACGGCTGCCAGCGCTGGATAAACGGCATTGGTTTCCATGGCCAGAAAGCCTGCCAGGAAGGGGATCCACTGCACCAAGTAATACCGCCGCCGCCCTGTCTCGAAGTAGCGCAGCAGAAAATGAAACGACAGCAGCAGGAAGAACCCGCACAGGACCTGCATATACGCCGAGGTCCACGCCATGACCATCCCCAGGTTGCTGTTGGCGACCCAGAAAACGGGCGCCCAGAATCCCGCCACCCGCGAGCCGCTGAGGCGCCGGGCAATCGAGCTCACCAGCGCCAGGTTCGCAAACTGCGTCACAAACACACAGATCCGAAAAGGCAGCGGATTGACCCCGAACAGGGTCCCCAAGACCAGGAAGAAGGCGCGCTCGCTCAGCGGGCGGAAGGTGCCGTGTGCGGCTGGAGTAAACAGCGCGTTCCACAGGTCGGCCCAACTATGAACCTCGAATCGCAGGTGCAACCAGGCGAAATCGTCGTGCAAGAACCAGGTCTTCAACCCATACCAGTACAGCGCCGAGCAGAGAAGCGGAGGCGCCAGCCAGTAGGCGGCACTCTGTGCCCTCTTCCCACCCGCTCGTATACTATGCAGCGCCACCGAGAGCATCTCAGGACCCAGATTATCACCTGGGTGGGGAAGACCGAACCCCCGGCCTGCTGAGGCGCAACCATTGCCGTCTTCTGGGGCAGTCCGCGCTCAGAAGGCGATGCCGGGCAGGAACTGCACCTGACTGGAGTCGGAGGGAAAAACGCCCGTTATGTCCCGAAAACTGTCCCAGCCAGCAAAGCCGGAATTGATCGTTTGATGCTCGGGGGACGGGCTAAACCGGCTCCGCCTTTCCAGGGGCCCGCCCTGGGGTGGGAACTTGCACCTCAGTCCCGGCCACCTCCCCAGCACCGACCCAGCGCTCGATCATCTTCTGCAGCTCCTCGAGCCGCATGGGCTTGCCGATGTAGTCATCCATGCCCGCGGCCAGGCACCTCTCCCGATCGCCGGTCATCGCGTTGGCCGTCATGGCGATGATGGGCGTGCGGCCCGTGGCGGCTTCCAGGCGGCGGATCTCCATAGTCGCTTGAAAGCCGTCCATCTCGGGCATCTGCACGTCCATCAGGACCAAGTCGTAGTCGTTCTTGGCCAGGGCTTCCAGGGCCTGTTTACCGTCAGACACGGCCTCGGCCCGATAGCCTGCCTTCTCTAAGATGCGCACTGCAATCCTTTGGTTGACCGGGTTATCCTCGGCCACCAGAATGCGAACCTTAGCCGGCCGCGGAGTGCTCTCGGGGAGAAGCGCTGCGGCTGCCCTTTCCTCCTCCAACTCGGGTTTTCCGTCTCCGTATTTCGCGAAAGTGGCTGTGAACCAGAACAGACTCCCGCGCCCCGATTCACTTTCCGTGCCGATCTGCCCGCCCATTAGTTCCACCAACTGCTTGGAGATCGCCAAACCTAGACCGGTACCGCCGTACCTGCGGGTTGTGGAGCTATCCCCTTGCACGAAGCTTTCAAACAGCCGCGCTCGCTGCTCTGGAGCGATTCCGATACCGGTGTCTCGGACTGAAAACCGGATGGTAACGCGCTCGGCGGTTTGCTGGGCCGGCTGCCCGCTGATGACTACGTCTCCTCGCTCGGTGAACTTCACCGCGTTGCCGGCGAGATTCGTCAGAACCTGCCGCAGCCGGCTCGGATCGCCCGCCACCAGACGCGGCAAGGCAGGATCGGCAGTGCAAGTCAGATCCAGCCCCTTGGCGTGAGCGCGTGCGGCGAGCGTGGCTTGGACCTGCTCCATGATCTGGATCGGATCAAAGGGAATACACTCGAGCTCTAATCTGCCGGCTTCGATCTTCGAGATATCCAGAATGTCGTTGATTAGGCTCAACAGCGCTTCGGCCGAGTACTGGATGCCCTCGGCGTACTCGCGCTGCTCCGCGTCGAGCGGGGTGCTCAGCAGCAACTCGCTCATACCCAACACGCCGTTCATGGGCGTCCGGATCTCATGACTCATGTTGGCCAGGAACCGGCTCTTGAGCTGGGTGGCCTCGCGAGCGGTGGCTACGGCGGCGGCCAGTTCCTCGTTCTTGCGCCGCAACTCTTGGGCGTGGCACTGGCGCTCCTCCTCAGCCCGCTGGCGCTCGGTGATGTCCCAGAAGATACCCAACATGCCTATGACATTGCCTTGTTCGTCTTTACAGGGCGTTTTTACTGTTTGCACGACCATCTCTTGCCCATCCTGGATATATTTCTCTTCTATGGTTTCGGTTCCTCCCGAGTCCATAATTCTTCTATCATCTCTTCTATACTTCTCCGCCAGTTCCTCAGGATAAAATTCATAGTCTGTTTTTCCAGTGATTTCCTCCGGCTTAATCTTTAAGTCCCGGGCATAGTTCTCGTTGCAGGATACGTAAACTGAAGTCTTGTCCTTAAGAAATATTCTTTGAGGAAGGTTTTCAAGCAGCGTCCTGTATTTTTTCTCGCTGATCCTAAGTCTCTGGTCCGCCTGCCTCCGTTCGGTGATATCGCGGGTGATGCCTTGATGGAGTATGCGACCCTCAATCTCGATGCGCCGCAAGCTCACTTCCACAGGGAAGGTGGTCCCATCCTTGCGCTGATCGGTGGCTTCAAACACCATCCCATCTTGGTGTTCGAGCTGGGCGAACAGGGCATCGGCCGCAACCCGGGCCTCGGGCGCTTGCAGATCTCTGATGTTTAACCGAAGCAGCTCTTCGCGCGTGTAGCCATAGGTGGCCACCGCCCGGTCATTCGCCTCCAGGATGCGCCCTCCCTCGTCCGTCAGCAGGATGATGTCGTTGGCGTACCGGGTCAGGTAGGCGTAGTGTTCCGCCAGCGCCTGGCGCTCCGCTTCCAGTTGGCATTGCTTGTGGAGGAATCGCAGCCCCTGTTGCCGCCACAGACAACCCACCGTGGCTGCCGCCGCCAGCACCAGCACCGCCACCATGATGCTCACGAACCAGGCCCGCTCTCGGATGGGCGCGTAGATCTCTTCCGCGTCCACTTTGGCAACCAGCGACCAGGGCGAATTCGGAACTCGCCGAACCGCTGCCACCACCGCCACGTTCCGGTAATCCCGTCCCTTCACGATCCCTTCATGCCCCAGCGCTGCCAGGACCGCCGGTAATTCGCGGTTGCTCGTCCCCAGGCGCAAAACCAGCGCCGTGCCACGCCGGTGGCGCAGCTCGTTCAGGTACACCACTGCCCCCTTCTCCTGGCGGATCAGCAGCGTTTCCGCGGTCCGGCTGGGCGTCGGCCAGGTCTGGATCAGGGGGTACAGGAACTGATGGGGATCGATTTGCATCAGGACCACCCCAACACAGGCCAGCTCTGGGCCCCGCGGAACCAGAAGCGGGGCCAGCAAGTCCAGGTGGATCTCTCCCGCCGAGCCCCGGTGCAGGTCCGAAAGCAGGGCTTGCCGGGTCCGCATCGCCTCCCCTGCCAGGGCCAGCGCACCAGAGCCCACTCGATGATATTCCCCGCCGGCCGATAGCATCACCGCCGGCTTTGTATCCAGGAGTACAACATCTTGGTAGCCGTAGGCCTGTTGAATAGTCGCCAGCCACCCGCGCAATTGTTCCGTGGATTCCGCTCCTGGAACGCGCCCCAGCCAGCGCTGCACGGCGCGGGAGGAGAACACATTGCGGCTCACGAAGACCGCGTCTCCCAAGCGTTCCGTCCGCCAGCCTGCAATCTGGTGGAGCTTCAATGCCGCAACCGCCGAGAGTTGGTTCTCAATGCCTGTTTCGATGTGCTTCTTCTGGTTCGTGTAGTAGAGGTAACCCGCGCTCCCGATCCCAACTGCTAGAACCACAAAGACCAGGACCAGCCAGGTGAGCGTGCGCGGCTGCCGCTGGGCCCCCCTGACACGGATCTCCTGCATAGCGTGGAATCCCCCAGTCTTTATATCGGATGCACAAGCTGAGCCCTGTAGTCCCTTCCGCTTCAGCTCTTGCCTGGCCCCGCCCGGAAGCCCTTCCACGCTCTCCCCTGCCCCCGAAACCGCCCTCCGTTTGCCGTTTGCCTTTTACCTTCTAACGAGGCTTCGCCTCAGACCGACGAGGCATGTTGCAGCGCTATCTTCACCGCAGAGGCGCAAAGGACCCAAAGGGGGCGCAGAGAAATCCTGAGAGGTTTTCTCCGCGTTGCCTCTGCGGCCTCTGCGTCTTTGCGGTGAGAAAAACCTGACTCATTTACGACAAGTTCTCAACGTCAAGCCTGAGCTAGCGGCCCGCTCCCACCCGGTATGCCACAAAGCGGGAATTCTCAAATGCCGGGTTCCCTCCGGGCGCCCGGTTGGCGACCCGCACCACCACGTAGTCAATTCCCAGCTCAGCGTAGCTGCCCATCCTGCTCGGCTGGAACTTCTCTCCCATGGTGCGCTGCCAGCGGGGCCACCACTCGCGCGCGAAAGCCTTGAGGAAATTCACCTGCCCTCCGGCCTTCCAATCCACATAGACCGCACGCAGCGCGCGGGCGCGAAAGATGCCCGGATACAACTCCTCTGCTGCATCCGGGAACAGAAACATCGCGTCCTTGGGGGTCGATGAGCGCGCCCAATCCGACAGAGCCTGCAACTCTGGGTTGTTCAGGCTCGGATAGTTCTTGACCTTGCCGTAGCTCGGAATCAGGAAGAACGGGGCCAGTGCCGCCAAGGCCCACGCCAGCACCGCAAACCAGCGCCACCTCCTTCCCTCGGCCCACAGCGCCACAGTGAAGCAGACCGCCAGCAGCAGCACCAGCAAGGCACGCCGCCGTATCAACGGGTTCGACAGATCCGGCCAGAGCACCTGCAAGACTCGCGTGTGGATCGGGATCGCGAACGCCGGCAGCAGCCACAACGCGCTCTCCCAAAAGCGCCCCTGCTCGCACGCCTTGGCCGCCGCTGCGGCCGTCAAGACCAGCGCCAGCGCGGTCACGAACAACAGCGCCCGCATGGGCTGGATCTGCGGGATCAGCGACCACTTCATTCCTTCCAGCAGCCAGTAGGATAGTGGCATGCTCAGCAGGCCGATCAGCGGCAAGCCAACCAGAAAAAACCGCAGGTCCTGCGAGGTCGCCTTCCGCACACGCCAGAACGCCCCCAGCCCTACCGCCCACAGAAAAATGTAGTGCCATTTCCAGGCCGCGCCCCACACCGACACCCAGCAGTAGGAAGCCCGCTTGCGCTGCAACAGCTCCAGGCCCGGGTCAATGCGGCTGAAAAATGACTGCGGTTCTCCTCCCGCCGCCTGCAACCTCGAAAACAAGAACAGCAGCAGCACCCCGCCCAGGATCGGCAGCAGCCCCCAAATCCGCCGGCTCATCACCGCAGGTTTCGAGGGCCATAACGTCAGGCAGAAATACACCACCCAGAACGGATACACCGACGGCGGGTGGTAAAGAAACGCCGCCGACGCCGCCAGGCCCGCACCCAGGTCCCGCCCGTGCGCCGCCAACCCCAGCGCCAGAAACAGCAGCGGGATGGCGAACCCTCGCGGCACCGGCTCGTATTCGAACAACAGCACCGACGGGCCCGCGATGGTAGCCCCCAGCGAAAAAACGGCCGCCACCAGCAGGGCCGCCCGCGTGGAGAGCTTCAGGGCCGTCGCCAGCAGAAAAACCCCCAGAATTCCCAGCGCCCGGAACACCAACTGCTCCCCAACCAGAACCTCCCGAAACTCCAGCCCCGTCAACCGCCTCAGCCCCAGCGCCATTTCGTCGTAGGTGGTGAACGAGACGTGCGGCTCCCGCGCCAGCAAGTCCCGCCCCAGCACGCTCGGATCCCAAAAATGTTCCAGGATAGGCATGTAGACTTGCGTGTCCGCCTGCAAAAAGGTGTGCCCCGGGAATTGCAGGAAGCCAACCACAGCCAGTGCGAGAACCGCTGCCGCGACAAACAGGTGCCTGGCTGTCATTGTGCCGGTGTCTTCTCCAATTGCTGTTTTGCCCAGATCCTCTGAGGGTTCAGTTCGAGCGATCTCGCCAGGGCTTTGCGGGCTTCGGCATTGCGACGCGCTTTGCGCAGCGCAATCCCCAGCCACAGGTGCGCGTCTGCCGAGCCCGGATCCAACTGGATGGCTTTCTCAAAATCCCGGATCGCCGCCTCCACACCGCCCCCGAAGGCCGGCGGCAAGTAGTAGTTCCCCACGCCCCGGCTGAGGTAGGATTTCGAAGACTTGGGGTCCAGTTCCACCGCCTTGTCGATGGCCTCGCGCGCACAGCGCCCGTATCGCAACGCGAGTAACACATTGCTCGGAATGATCTGCCCGCACAGGGTGCCCAAGACCCGGTGGTACTCCGCCACTTTCGGCTTCAGCGCCACCGCCTGCTCCGCCGCCCGTATGCCCGCCTCCGCAGCCGTCTTCGCTCCCACCTTGTCCCGCACTTCCAGCGCCACCTCGGCCAGATACGATTCCGCTTCCGCCAGCCGGTACTGCGCCTCGGCGTTTTGCGGCTGCTTCTCGGCCGCCCCCGCCAGAGCTGCCGCGATCTTCTCCAGGGCCGCCCGATCCTGCTTGTTGCGCGCCTCCTCCAGAGTGCCTGCACCCAGGCTCAGCGATACCGCCATCCACCCGAACGCCAAACCGATTCGCATGTCCGTCTTCATCTGATTCTATCAGCCGCCCGCAAGTTCGCAGAGCGGCTGTGCCGGGGGAATTGACGATTGTGGGATTGACGATTGAGGATTGCTGGGTCGGGCGCCGCGGGACACTAGAATCGTCAATTGGTCGGCGACATCGAAAGTGGCCCACACGCGGAATCGTCCGGAGCCGCAAAGGAATGGGGCTTTAGTAGTTCAGTAGTGAGCCCCACGCACTGGGTTGACCGGCGCCGGCTGCCGGCTCGATTCCCCGACCAGCGCGCCCTTTTCGCCTTTTTTGGTATCATTTCATTGCGAATCGCCGGGCAGGGAGCCCAGCATGGCTACAACCGCAAAGGTGCTCGTCATCGACGACGACCAGGATTTCCGGGCCTCGGTTCGCTCCTTGCTCGAGACTCACGGCTACGCGGTGATCGAGGCGGACTCCGGCAAGGACGGCTTGCGCAGGCTGCTCGAACACAAACCCGACGCCATCCTCCTGGACATCATGATGGAGAGCGCGGCCGAGGGATACGGGGTCACGCAGTCCATCAAGTACCAGGACGCATACCAGCACTGCCGCAACATCCCTATCATCATGCTCTCCTCCATCGAAGAAAGCCCCGATGAGCGCTTCCCCATGGCCGCCGAAGTCGATATGATCCGCCCCGACAGCTACCTGACCAAGCCTATCGACATCCCTACATTGCTGGAGGCGGTCGGAAAGGCGGTGGCACGCTGAATCCTGGCCAGGGAGAAGGGCGCTATGAGTGAGCCGGCTCAACCGGAAACCATCGTTGTCATCGACGACGAACACGCCATGCGCCTCTCCTGTAGGAAGACTCTCGAAAAAGTCGGGTTCCGCGTGGAGACCTTCGAGGACGGCGCCCAGGGTCTGGAAGGCGTGGCCCGCCTCAAGCCCGGCTTGGTGGTGGTGGATCTCAAGATGCCCGGCATCAGCGGCATGGAGGTCATCGCCCGGGTGCACGAGATGGATCCCCACATCATCATCGTGGTCATCACCGGCTACGCCACCATCGACACTGCGGTCGAGGCCATGAAGTCCGGCGCCTACGACTTCCTGCCCAAGCCTTTTTCTCCGGAGGAGTTGCGTTTGATCGTCAACCGCGGCCTGGAGCGGCGCCGCCTTGCTCTGGAGTCCCGCCGCTGCGAAGTCGAGCGCGAACTGCTCAAGCGCCGTTTTGTCACCTTCGTCTCCCACCAGCTTCAGACCCCCCTGGTCGCCATCCATCAGTACCTGGATGTCCTGAAGCATCTCGGCGACACCGAGGACGCTGTGGTCAAGCGGCGCGAGTGGCTCGACCGCTGCCTCAAACGAACCGAGGAAATGCAGAGCATCATCAAGAGACTGGCTGACCCTTTCCAAGGTCGAAGGCCAAACCCTTTCCAGGCAGCGGATCAAGGTGGACCTCAAGCGCATCATCACCGACATCCTGAAAACCTACGAGGAGCTGGCTGCCGCGGACCAGATCTCGCTGGTCGCCCAATTGCCCGGCGAGGCTTATTTCGTCAGGGGCGATCGCGACTGCCTGAGTGTCCTGTTCGACAACTTGATCGTCAATGCCATCAAGTACAACAAGCCCGGCGGGAGGGTCACCGTCTCCGCCCAGCCCAGCGATGGCGAGGTTGCCGTTTCGGTAACCGATACCGGCGTCGGGATTCCCGAGAAATACCGCCAGTTTCTCTTCGACGAGTTCTTTCGCATCCGGGAGGAGGGAGCCAAGAAAACCCCCGGTACCGGTCTGGGGCTTTCCATCTGCAAGCGAATTGTCTCCGAGCTGGGAGGCAGCATCGACGTGGACAGCCAGGTCGATGTCGGCTCCACCTTCCGGGTGCGTTTGCCGGCCTATCGCGAGCCGGCTTTGGAACAACACAACAATGGGAGTGCGGAATGACCGCAGCACAAAAGAAAATACTGATCGTGGACGATGACAGCGACTTTGTCGAGGCGGTCTCATTCTTCCTCGAGGCCCACGGCTACAGGGTCCTCAAAGCCCACGACGGCACCGAGGGATTGCGCCTGGCCAAGATGGAGCGCCCCGACCTGATCCTAATGGACATCATGATGAACGAGCGGACCGAGGGCTTCTTCACTGTCCAGGAGATGCGCAGCAGCCCGGAGCTGAAGAGCGTTCCTATCTTCGTCCTCACTGCCCTGTATTCCAAGGTGGCGGATTTTCGCATTTCCCCCGACAGCGCCTGGCTGGCCCATGACGAGTTCTTCTCCAAGCCCGTGGACATGCCCCGGTTGGTGGAGAAGATCCGCCAGCGCATCGGCGGCCTTCCCCAGCCGGCCGCAGCCCCCAAGGAGGCGGAATCATGAAAGTCTTAAAGCTGCCCCAAGAGAAGCTGGATTTCTTCGCCTCCGTGGTGCAGCAGTTCGGCGAGGTCCACGCCCCGGTGGAGCAGGACGGCAAGTACGTCTTCAAGCGCCTCCGCCGTTGGTCGGAGGCCCGCCTGGATTACGACCGCTCCATCCTGCCGCCGAAGAAGTACTTCCTTCCGCCGCGCGAGACCCTGTTCCGCTACCGTCCGGCGAGCCGGCTACGTTCCCGTCGACCGACGGCCTGGACAAGCGCATCGTCCTGTTCGGCGTGCACGCCTGCGATGTGTACGCCCTCAACATCCTGGACCGAGGTCTTCGGCGGAAAGTACGATGACCCCTACTACCAGACCCGGCGCAAGAACATCGCCGTCATCGGCATCGACTGCACGCCCGACGAGCACTGCTTCTGCCGCTCCATGCGCGCCGATTTCGTGGACCACGGCTTCGACCTCTTCTTCTACGACATCGGCGACTACTACCAGACGCTGGTCGGAACCGCCCTGGGCGACGACATGGTGCTGGCCACCGGTCCGCTTGTTCGAGGCGGTGACCCAGGCCGACATCGACGAATACAAGCGCCGCTCTTGCAGCAAGCGCCAGGCCTTCCAGCTCGACGTCGAGATCCGCGACCTTCCCGAGATCTTCGAGATGGAATACCAGAGCGAGATCTGGGACGAGCTCGGGGACAAGTGCCTGTCCTGCGGAAGCTGCAGCATGGTCTGCCCCACCTGCTACTGCTACGACGTGGCCGACGAGGTCGAGCTGGGCTCGCGCGCTGGCGCCCGCACCCGCGCCTGGGATTCCTGCCTGTTCGCCACTCACGCCCTGGTGGCCGGCGGCGAGAACTTCCGCAAGACCCGAGCCAGCCGCATCAAGTTCCGCTACTACCACAAGCAGCGCGGCTTCGTGGCCGAGTACGGCCGCCCGAGCTGCGTGGGCTGCGGGCGTTGCATCAGCCGCCTGCCCGGTCCATATCGATATCACCGAGGTCATCAATAAGCTGCGCGGAGTCCTCCATGCTTCAACTCGCTGAAGTGCCGGCCAGTCAACCAGCGCTGAGCACCAATCCGTACCAGCCGCACATGGCCCGCATCGTCCGCATCTTCAAGATGGTCGAGGACAACTACCTGTTCACGCTGCGTTTCCTGGACGACCATCTCGCCGTGAGCTTCCGCTACCGGCCTGGCCAGTTCCTCATGCTCAGCGTCCCCGGCGCCGGCGAAGCGCCCATCTCCATCTCCTCTTCTCCCTCCAGACCGGGCGTGCTGGAGGTCTGCGTGCGCCGCGTGGGCCGCGTCACCAACGCCCTCTACCGCATGAAGACCAACGACGTGGTGGGCGATCCGCGGGCCTTACGGCAACGGCTTCCCCATCGAGGAGATCGCTGGCAACGACCTCCTGTTCGCCGCCGGCGGCCTGGGCATGGCGCCGCTGCGCTCGCTGGTCTGGTACGCGCTCGACAACCGCGACAAGTTCAGCAACATCACCCTGATGTACGGCAGCCAAGACGCCCCGCGAGATGCTGTTCCGCGAGGAGCTGGTCTCGCTGGTCGATCGCCCCGACCTCACCTGCCTGCTCACCGTGGACGCGCGACCCCACCGGCACCTGGAAGAACCACGTCGGGCTGCTGCCCAGCCTGTTCGACTACGCCCGCATCGACCCCGCGCGCACCTACGCCGCCGTCTGCGGCCCTCCTGTCGTCTACAAGTTCGTCCTCAAGCGCCTGCTGAACCTGGGTTTCTCCAAGAACCGCATCCTGATGTCCTTGGAACGGCGCATGAAGTGCGGCGTCGGCAAGTGCGGCCACTGCAGCGTCGGTTACAAGTACACCTGCATCCACGGCCCCATCTTCACCTACTGGGACGCCATCAACCTCCCGGAGATGATCTGATGAGCAAACCAACCGTCGGGATCTTCGGGCTCACCGGCTGCGCCGGGGATCAGCTTGTCATCCTCAACTGCGAGGACCAGCTCCTGGATGTGGTCGGCGCCCTGGATATCCGCGATTTTCTGATCGCTTCTTCCAGCAACGATACCCGCTGCCCACTCGACGTGGCACTGGTGGAAGGCGCCGCGCTGAGCAAGCGCGATGAAGAGAACCTCAAGCGTATCCGGGAGCGTTCCAGGCTCCTGGTGGCGCTGGGCACCTGCGCCGTCTGGGGCGGGGTGGCCGCCATGGACGGCAACCGCAACCGCGCCGGCCTGCTCCACGACGTCTACGGCAGCCAGGCTGCGCAGCTACGACTCCACTCCCGCGCGCGCCTTGCACGAAGTGGTCAAGGTGGACTTCAACATCACCGGCTGCCCCATCGAAAAGGAGCAGTTCCTCTCCGCCATGTCCCACCTGCTGAACGGCAACCCGCCCGTGTTCCCCTCCTATCCCCTGTGCACCGAATGCCGCATGCGCGAGAACAACTGCCTGCTGATCGAATCCGGCCAGATCTGCTGCGGCCCGCTCACCATGGCCGGCTGCAACGCCCGCTGCCCTCAACTCCGCATCCCCTGCGTGGGATGCCGCGGCCCCGCCGATGACGCCAATGTCAACTCCGCTCCTGGCCATGTTCGGCGAGAAGGGCATTCCGCGAGAGGAGATTGCCAGAAGGTTGCGAACCTTTGCCCCGGGAGTCCACTCATGAACAAGACCATCACCGTCGAACATCTGGCCCGCGTGGAAGGCCACGGCGGCATCACCGTCGAGCTGGAGGGCGACGCCATCAGCCAGGTCCGGTTCGACATCTTCGAAGGCGCGCGCCTGTTGGAAACTCTGGTCCGCGGAAGAAGCTTCCAAGATATCTCCCAAATCCTCTCCCGGATCTGTGCCATCTGTTCGGTGGCCCACTCCCTCACCTCCCTCAAGGCCACCGAAAACGCCCTCGGGGTCCAGGTCAGCCCCCAGACCGAACTGCTCCGCGATCTCCTCTTCCGCGGCGAGAGCATCGAAAGCCACGCCTTGCACCTGTTCCTGCTGGCCGTCCCCGACTACTTGAATTACCCCAGCGCCATCGCTCTGGCCAGCGATCATCCCGAAGCTGTCAAGCTGGGTCTGCGCTTGAAGAAACTTGGAAACACCATCCAGGAAACCATCGGCGGCCGCGCCGTACACCCCGTCAACGCGGTTGTAGGTGGCTTCGGAAAGCTTCCCGGCCTCGATCAACTCATCGCTTTGCGCAAGGATCTCCTCCAGGGCATCCAGGACTGCGACGCCACCCTGGATCTCGTGGCCTCTCTGCCCCCGGCGGATTTCTGCCATACTCCTACCGTCTTCGCCGCTCTGCGTCCGGCCGACGGCTACGGCTACTATCTCGGCGATGACATCGCCGTACTTTCCAACGGAACCCGCCACGCCGTTGCGGCTTCCGCCTACCGCACCCTCACCAACGAGAAGGCCGTCCCGCATTCCCACGCCAAGCACAGTTCCTTCAACGGGCAGCCCTTCATGGTGGGCGCTCTGGCCAGGCTCACCATCAATGCCGAGATGCTCGACGGCCGGGCTGCTGAGGCCATGCACAAGCTTGGACTGGCGCTGCCCAGCGACAATCCCATGGACAACAACAAGGCCCAGGCCGTCGAGCTGATCTTCGACGTCCAGCGCGCGCTCCAGACCGTCGAGCGCCTGCTCAGCGACGGCCTCACCGACGAGCGGCCGGTTCCAGTTCAACCCGCGGCCGGCGCCGGCACCGCCGTCACCGAAGCCCCCCGCGGCTTGCTGATACACAGCTACGTCTACGACGAGCAGGGCCGCATCACCGCTGCCGACGTTATCACCCCCACCGCCCTGAACGCCGCCAGTGTCGAAAACCATTTCCGCCATGCCGTCGAGCAGAGCCCCGACAAGGATGTCCCCGGGCTCGCCAGAAAGCTCGAAATGATCGTGCGGGCTTACGACCCCTGCCTGTCCTGCTCCGTCCACCTGGTTCGAAAACGCGATGTGGCTTGACCTCTCCTTCCGCCGCCGCTCCCTCAAGGCCAGGCTCATCTTGAGCTATCTGCTGATCCTGGCCGTGGGCGGCCTGGTCACCTCCATCGTGGGCTCCTGGATCGTCAGTTCCACCATCATGCGTCAGGCCCACCGCTCCGTCGATCACGACCTGGCCACTGCCCGCACCATTTACGACCAGCAGCTTCGGACCCTCGAGCGCACCGTTCACCTGAGCGCCTCCGGCACCACGATCCCGCAGTTCTTGTCCACCGCTGACCGCACGTCTCTGTTCGCCTATCTGGATTGGATGCGCAAGGACACCGGCTTCGATTTTCTCACCCTCACGGACTCCTCCGGTCGCGCTATCCTGCGCGTCTCCCAGCCCAATCGCACCGGCGATGACGTCTCCACCATCCCGGTGGTCAGGGCCGCCCTCTCCGGCCGGCTGGCCGCGGCCACCGAGATCCTTTCCGCCCAACTCCTGGACAATGAGGGCCCCCAGCTTCGCGCTCGAGCCTACTTCCACATCGTTCCTACTCCTAAGGCCAAGCCCATCGATAAGACCGAGGAAACCTCCGGCATGGTCCTTATTGCCGCCGCCCCGGTCCGCGGCGCCGCTGGCCGCATCCTCGGCGTTCTCTATGGCGGGGTGCTCCTTAATCGCAACTTCGCCATCGTGGACCGGGTCTTCGAGCTGGTCTTCAAGGGCGAGCGCTTTGAGAACCAGGACGTCGGTTCTGTCACTGTCTTCCAGAACGACCTGCGCATCTCGACCAACGTCAAGACCGCGGCCGGCGAGCGCGCCCTCGGCACCCGCGTCTCCGAGGAAGTCTACGATGCCGTGCTGGGCCGCGGCGAGGGGTGGCGCAGCTCCGCCTTTGTCGTCCGCGATTGGTACATCAGCGCCTATGATCCTGTTCGCAACTACGACGGCAGAATCATCGGCATCCTCTACGTCGGTCTGTTGGAAAAGGCTTACACCTCCATCCGCGACCGCGTCATCCTCTCCTTTTTCGGCATCGCTACCCTGGGCTTCATCCTCATCGCCGCCATCACTTACTACGAGATCCGCAGCATGACCCTTCCCATCGCCCGGATGCTGGCCGCCACCCGCAACATCACCGCCGGACGCTTCGACCAGGAGGTCGAATCCAGTTCCGAGGGCGAGATTGCCGAGTTGGCCGCCTCCTTTAACATCATGCTCAAAAGCCTCCGTCAAATGCGGGCCGACCTGGAGGAGTGGGGGCGCACTCTGGAGGAGAAGGTTCGCGAGCGCTCCGAAGAGCTGGTCGCCATGCACAACCGCGTCGCGCAGTCAGAGAGGCTCGCTTCTTTAGGTCTGCTGGCCGCCGGGGTAGCCCACGAAGTCAACAACCCCCTGGGGGGCATCCTCTCCCTGACCGCACTCACCCTGGAGGACATGCGCCCCGATGATCCGAACCGCGAAAACCTCGCGGAGGTCCTTAAACAGACCGAACGCTGCCGCGATATCGTCAGGAGTCTGCTGGAGTTCTCACGCCAGTCCGCGGTCAGCACCGAACTCGTCGATCTCAACAAGATCCTCCAGGACACCCTTTCCCTGGTCGCCAAGCAGGCCCAATTCTTCAACATCAACGTGGTCAAGGACTGGGCCGCTCAGCTCCCGCCCGTCGTGGCCGATAAGTCCCAGCTTCAGCAAGTATTCATCAACATCCTCATGAACGCCGCCCAGGCCATGGCGGAGAGAGGCACTGCCACCATCGTCACCCGCCACAGCGCTCCCGACAATCATGTCGAGGTCCTGATCTCCGACACGGGAGCGGGCATTCCGTCCGAAAAGATCGATCGCATTTTCGATCCTTTCTTCACCACCAAGGCCAGCGGTCACGGTACCGGCCTCGGCCTCTCCATCGCCTATGGCATCGTCCAGAGGTACAACGGGACCATCTCCGTCGAGAGCCAGGTCGGCAAGGGCAGCACCTTCACCGTCCGCCTGCCCGCGGCCTCTCCAGGCCCACAGGACACCTCGGCGTGAAGCCCAATCTCCTCATCGGGCTCGGCAACCCTCTGATGGGCGATGAAGGAATTGGATGGCACGTAGTCGAACGGCTGGCGGGCGATCCCCGCCTGCCCCAGGACACTGAGCTGCTTCAGGCCGGCACAGACCTGCTCCCCTATGCCGGTCACATGGAAGGCCGAGAGCGCGTCATCCTTGTGGATGCTCTGCTCGATTCCTCCGAACCCGGAACCATTTCAGTGTTTGAGAATGATTTGCTCGTACTGGACGATCGGCAGCCGCACGTCCACCACCTCTCCCTGGTCCAGTCCCTCCGCCTCCTTCGCATCGCTTCCCCATCCCTGGCTGCGGTTCGTTTCACCCTCCTCGCCATTGCCATCGACTCGGCCACCCTCAGCCTCGACTTATCCCCAGCGCTGAGTGCCAGGGTCCCCCGGATTATCAACCGCCTGCTTGAACTACTTGCCGCTTAGCCGCCCACTCGCCAGCCCGCCGTCAGCGATCAGGCCAATGCCCTCCGCTTTGCCAGGCAAGCTGCTGTATGCTGGAAGGCTGACCCAATCACAAGAGGATCCGATCAACCTGGCTTTTGGCTGACGGCTGAGGAGCGTTTATGAACCGACGAAGGATGCTGAAGAGTATGCCGGCGCTGGCTGCCTGTGCTGTGCCTGTGAGCGCGACAGGGGCGGCGCTGGAACGCAAGGCGCGGCTGCGGCCGGCCATCTGCGCGTATTCGTACCGCGACGCGCTGAAGGACAAACGCATGACGTACGAAGACCTGGTGCGGCTGGCGGCGGACCTGGATATGGACGGCATCGATATGACCGTGTACTGGTTTCCGAGCACCTCGGACGATTTCCTGCTGCCTGTTAAGCGGCTGGCTTACAAGTTGGGCGTGGAGATCTACAGCATCGCGATCCGGACGGAGATGACGCAATCCACGCCCGAGCTACAGAGCAAGGAAGTGGCCGAGGTGAAGAAGTGGGTGGATGTGGCCGAGAGGCTTGGGGCGGGCCATATCCGCGTATTCGGGGGCAGGGTTCCGAAAGGCGCCACCGAGCAACAGGCGGCCGGCTGGGCGGCCGAGGTGTTGAAGCGGGCGGCCGAGTCCTCGAGCAGCAAGGGCATCATCCTGGGACTGGAGAACCATGGCGGCGTGACCGAGAAGGCGGCAACCGTCATCCA
>CAVRZY010000108.1:0-6882 GCA_963725415.1 uncultured Acidobacteriota bacterium
TGGTGTTGGGGCCAGGGAGGAGGTCCACTTCCGTGTTGTAGATTGGTCGCAGCAACGCCCGGGCGTCATCGGAACGCGCCAACTTCTCGCGCACGGTCGAGGCCATGCTGGTCTCTGCCTGATACGCAAGCATCTTGAGGGTATCGATGCAGTGTTTTCTGCAGTTCCTGGTAGCGCTGCACCTCGGCGGTGAGAACCCCGGCCCCCGCCGCCGCGGTGGCCGGAAGAAGCCAGCGGCGCCTGACGACCAACTGGCTGGTGAACATGCGGAAACTCTTGAGATCTTTCTCCTCCTGCTGAAACACCGGCAGGCAACCGTGTAAACACACCACCTTGCCATCCTGTGGCTGGAAGGCGATGTCGTTGGTGATCGGGGTCAGACCGTCTGGGAAGATCGGCAGTTGCAACTGGGGTTAGGCGAGATCAGGAGTTCGGAGACTCATCTCGACGCTTCCGCTGCCTTTTCCACGCGGCTGCAAACCCGGCATGAGTGCCCGACCCAGAGGGTACCCCGGCAGGCTGAAGCCCAATGTCATTTAGTTTTCGTGGGGCGGGCCTCCTGGCCTGCGAGCCGACCCCCTGGTCGGCTCCCGGTGGGGCTGGAAAACGCCGGCCAGGGGGCTGGCGGCGGCTCGGGGAGCCGCCCCACAGGGGGCCGAGATGTGCGGTGGTGGGAAAACTAAATGACATTGGGCTGAAGCCTGCGCCACGTCTTCGCCGGAGGTCGTGTCTGCTGAGGAATCGGGGCTACGCCTTCCGCTTGTACGCCACGCAGTCGATCTCGATTTTCATTTCCGGCGCCACGAAGCGGGCTTCGACGGTGGTGCGGGCCGGCTTCTGATGGCCGAAGAACTCGGCGTAGACCTCGTTCATGGCGCTGAAGTCCTTGGCGTCGGCCAGAAAGACCGAGCACTTCACCACGTCGGCCAGCGATACGCCGCAGCCTTCCAGAATCCGGCGGATGTTAGCCAGCACCAGGCGCGTCTCATGGCGAATGTCGCCAAAGGAAAACGCGTTCGTCTCCGGGTCGATGGGCCCCTGCCCGGAGACATAGATGAAGTCGCCCGCGCGCACAGCAGGAGAGTAGGGACCGCGGGGCGCGGGCACGCCCGGCGGCGTAATCCGTTCGATCATACGCCAATTCTACTCGACGCTCGGCTTCTTGCGGGAGCGTCGCGTGGCAGTCCGGCTCACGCGGTGGGGCGCCCCCTGGATGGCCTTCTTGCGGGGACGTCTCTTGCGCTTGGGAGTGGCGATGATCAGGGCCGGGCTTTCGTTCGACTCCGGCTGCTTCTCCTCCTCGAGAGGCAGCGCGGCTTCCGGCGGCGCCTCCGGCAGCGCGGGCGGGTAGAACTCGGCGCCCAGGTACACCAGCAGGCCCTTCTCCTCATCCGGCTCGATGCGCACCAGTAGCTTGTCCTGCGCGTAATTGAGGAATTCGGTGAACTCCTGGAAACCGTACTTCTTCCAGTCGAACTCCGGCTGCTCGGCGCTCACCCACCCTGCCAGGTCCTCGGCCATGCAGCCGCTGTCGATCTGCAGGCGGTGAGTCTCCAGCACGTCCCGGAGCAGAGGCAGCGCCTCCTCGGGTTTGGGCGCCGGCTCTTCGGGTTTGGCCTTGGTCTTTCTCTCGATCACGTAACGGCCCTCGCCGCCGCTGATGTTCACGTAGTCCGCGTTCTTGAGCTTTTCAACGAAGTCGGTGAAGGTGCTGGCGCCGTAGGCCTTCTCGCTGAACCTCGGATCCAGTTGGAGCATAGTGGACTTCAGCAGGCCGAGTTGCGGCGTCACCTCGCGGCGATCCAGAACCTGGAGGGCGCGCTCGACCAGGGGCATGGCCTGGCTGAGCGCCAACGGCGCGGGGCGGTGCCGCGGCTGACGATGCCCTTGCTGGCGCGGCGGCGACTTGGGCGGCTCGGCAGCTTGCGGCTCAGGCCGCGGGGCCGGCGGGCGCGCGGGTCTCTGCGGTTCGTCCATCAGCGATTCGAAACTGATGAACTCGTGGCAGTTCTTCTGGAGGATGGTCGAGGTGAAGGCGCGCCCCCCCACTACAAAGATGGTCTTTCCGTATTCCTTCAGCTTGTTCACCAGCGGGATGAAGTCGCTGTCCCCGCTGACGATGGCGAAGGCGTTGATGTGCACGTGGGTGAAAGCCATCTCCATGGCATCCAGGGCCAGGTTGATGTCGGCGCCGTTCTTGTCGCCGCGAGGGGAAGGAACGCGCTGGACCATTTGCACGGCGTTTTCGGCCATCTGCCGCTTGGCGCCTTCCTGCCGGCCCCAGTCCGCGTAGGCGAACTTGGCCACGATGTCGCCGCGCTCCTTCAGAGCGTCCAGCACCATCGATACGTCCAGGTCGCGTTGGAGAGTGGACTTCACGCCGATTTCTATGTTGTCGTAGTCAACAAACACGGCGATCTGTAACTTTTCATTCATGTGTATTCGTATTCCAGTGTTTTGCGGGCGCGAGGCCGGCCTTCAATCCGGGCCGTCTGCGTCACCGAGGACCGGATCACTCCGGCCATTTCCTCCAGTGAAGCGCCCGGCTGAAATGCGGCCGTCACACCTCGTTTTCTTAACTGCACGGCATCTTCGTTCGGGAGGATGCCACCCGGGACGACGAGCAGGTCCGTCATCCCCTTCTGCGGCGGAGTCCGGTCAGCCAGGCAGCCATCCCGTGGGAGTCTTGCTGCCGATCAGGACTCAGTTCCGCGGATCCATTACCTGCTACTTCCAGGATACCTCAAGAATCACTGCGTCAAGGTGAAGGACACGTCGATCTGCGTCAGCACTTCCACCGGCTCTCCGTTAAGGAGCGTGGGCTGGTATACCCACTGCTTCACGGCTTCCTGAGCCGCCGGGACGAGTAAGGGATGACCGCTAATAAGCTGGAGTCGCTGCACCGCGCCATCCTTGCCAACGATGACCGTGAACCGAACGGTTCCCTGAATCCTGGCCGCCTTGGCCAGCGGGGGATAGACCGGCTCGATCTGCCGGAGCAACTTGACCTGCTGGACGTTGCCGCTCACCCGGATCCGCAGCGGGCTTTCCGGCCTGACTTCACGCGGGGGCGGCAGAGGCGGAGGCGGCACCCCAACCGTCCCAACCTCGCCAGAGGAAGCGCGGCCGCTCCTGATTAGCCCTCCAATCACACCGCCGGGCACCCCGCCTGCCGGAGCCGGCTCGCCAGTAACAGCGGCGGCCGGTGGAGGTGCAGCATTGGGCCCACCCGCCATAATGCCGTCAAAGACGCGAGGCACCACCTTTACGTGAACACCTGGCGGGGGTGGTGGTGGAGGCGGCGGAGGCGGGGGAACGTACCAGGCGACGGGCTCGGGAGGAGGGGTTCCTTTCACGATCCAGGGATAGTCTCTTAAGACAGCAACCACAGCGGCGCACGCCAGCAGCAATATGACGCCCGCTGGCGCCACCCACAGCACAATCCGTTTCTTGGAGCGCACCGGCGCGCCGCATCGATTGCAGAATCGACGTCCTGGCCCGATCTCAGACCCGCATCCTGAACACTTCATCGGCCAACGGACTCCTCCTCTCAGCATATACCAAAGGCGGAACGGAAGCGAAAGAGCCTCCCCCGCATGGTAAACTCTCACGCATGAAAGCCACTACTTCTCCCATTCTGGTGCGGCACGAAGGTGACAGCCCGCAGGAACGGAGCACCTGCGGCTGGCGGCACCTTCTCATCAGCCGGCAAGACCGGGACCAGAACGTTGCGGCCTGGGTGCATGCGGTCGATATCGACGGGGCGCGCCTGCACTATCATCGCGCCGGCACGGAGCTGTATTACGTGCTGGAAGGCGAGGGCACGGTCTCGTTGGACGGAGCCGAGCATCCGGTGCGCAAAGGTTCCCTCGTCCATATTCCCCCGGGCGTGGTGCATGGCGCCACCGGACGCATGCGCGTGCTGGTGGTGGGAATCTCCGACATCAGCGAAGAGGATCTGTTCTTCCCGGAACGGAGCGGCACATAGATGCGCATCCTGATCGCCATTCTCTCTTACACCGCCGCCCTGGCGGCGCAAACTGCGGATAGGCCGCTGCGGGCGGTAATCGATCCGGGGGTGATCACCACGCGGCAGAGCATCACTCCCGCGGGAATCCAGAGCGTTTTTCAGGGCCGCGTCTACGGAGTGACCTTTGGCGCCACACCCTCCGAGTTGTGGGTGCTGAACGCCGGTCAGGTAGTGAGACTGGATTGGCGGGCCAACCGCGTGCTCGAGCGCATTCCCGTGCCGGGGACGCCCGGCCTCCAAGCGATCCAGTACGACCGCGCCGCGGGACGCCTGCTGGTGAGCGCCGCCAGCCGCGGCCCCCAGGGCGGCGCCCCCAAAGTGCGCCTGTTCTCGATCGAAGGCGGCTCGGCCCGTGTGCTGGGCGGCGAGCTGGGTAATTACATTGCGGGCGCGCTGGCCCTAGCCGCGACGCCCGACGCCAAGAACCAGCGCATCGCCGTAATTCCACTGATTGCCGACAATCAGCTCGCGGTGGTTGATGTGACCGGCAACCGGGCCCTCGCGGCGCTGAGGACCGAGAAGGCGCCCTTCGGCGCGGCCTTGGATGCGGCCGGCACGGTGGCTTACGTCACCAACTGGGGCGGGCGCGTGCCCACTCCAAATGACCTCACTGCCCCGACCGGACTCGCGCCCACCTCGGACCGGGTGGTCGTGGATGAGCGTGGAATCGCTTCCACCGGCACCCTCACCCGCATCGACCTGGCGTCCGGCCTCGCCACCCATACGATCCCGGTCGGCCTCCACCCTACCGCCATCCTCTGGGATCAGCCGCGGAATCGGCTGTACGTCGCCAACGGCAACGAGGATTCCATTTCCGTCATCGACACACGGCAGAACCGCGTTGCGCAGACCATCGCCTTGCAGCCGTTTCAACAACCCGTGGCCGGCATCGCACCCACGGCGCTGGCCATCTCCAGCGACGGCTCGCGGTTGTACGTGGCCTGCGGCGGCATCAACGCCATTGCGGTCCTGAGTACCGGCACCGGGAAAGTCGAGGGTCTCATCCCGACCGCCTGGTACCCCAACGGGCTGTCGATGAGCGCTGACGGCAAGTACCTCGCCGTTTCTACCTTGCTCGGCGTGGGTTCGGGCTGGCGCGAGGAACCGCGCAAGAAATTCGTCCACGCCTATCGCGGCTCCGTCAGCGTGATTCCCGTCCCGGATGACGCCCAGTTGGACAGCTACACCACCGCAGTCGCCGAAAACACTCATCTAAAGAAGGGGACAGTCTCCTTTTTCGCCGATAAAGCAGACTGCCTCCTTTTCTTCAATCCGCCACGTGGTCTACATCATCAAGGAGAACCGCACCTACGACCAGGTGCTCGGCGACATGGAGAAAGGCAACGGCGATCCTTCCCTGGTGATGTTCGGCCCCGAGGTGACCCCCAACCAGCACCGCCTCGCAGAGCAGTTCGTGCTCTTCGACAATTTCTATGCCACCGGCGGCAACAGCGGCGACGGGCACCAGTGGCTCACCCAGGCCAATGAAACCGACTACGCGCTATGGCCCGGCTACACCGGCCGCAGTTATCCCTTCGACGGCACCGATCCCATCGCCTACGCCAAAGCCGGTTTCATCTGGGACGCTGCGCTGCGCGCTGGAAAGACAGTTCGCGTGTACGGCGAGTATGCCGGGCGGCTGAACGAATCCAGCAACCAGCAACGCGCGGACCTGCTGGAGCGCTGGAAGAAAGGAGGCGACTTCACGCGCGAGTGGAACATCGAAGCGCCGCTGAAGCCGCTCAACGCCATCCTGGCAAAGAACTATCCGCCTTACTCGACCGCCATACCCGACGTGACCCGCGCGCAGATTTTCCTCACTGACCTGAAGAAGTGGGAGCAGGCCGGGCGCATGCCGGACTTCGTCATCCTGCAACTGCCCTCGAACCACACCCGCGGCACCGCCCCCGGTGCCTCGACACCGAAGGCCATGGTGGCGGACAACGACCTGGCCCTGGGCCAGATCGTCGAAGCGCTGACTAAGACCCAGTTCTGGGAAACCATGGCCATCTTCGTGGTCGAGGACGACGCGCAAAACGGCGTGGACCACGTGGACGGACACCGCACGCTGGCCTTCGTCATCAGCCCCTACATCCGCCGCGGCTACGTGGATTCGACGTTCTATTCGCAGATCAGCATGGTGAAGACCATCGAGCTGATCCTGGGCCTGCCGCCGCTGGCGCTGTTCGATCTGATCGCCAATCCCATGAGCGCCTGCTTCACTGGCGAGGCGGATTTTACCGGCTTCGCAGCCCAGACGCCGCAGCAGTCTCTGTTCGAGACCAACCCGCCGCTGAGTTCGCTGGCGGGCGCCGCCAGAAGAGCGGCGCTGGATTCTATGAAGATGCGGTTCGACGTCCCGGACGCCGCGCCGTCGGCAGCTGAGCAATCGGATCTCCTCTTTTCACTTGAAAAGGCTGTTGCCCCAAATTAATCAGTAACACCCCTATTTCCCCCCGGTAATCCGCATCAATCGTCCCGGGGGCATTCAGGAGAGTAACTCCCTCTCTCAAAGCCAGCCCGTCTTCGCGGCCGAACCTGGCCTTCAAAGCCCTCAGGGATGGAAAGGGCGATGCCAGTGGGGATGAGCTTCCTCTTCTCCGGGCTCCAAGATCACTTCTTCATCAACGGCGGCAAAAAGATCCCATCCCCGAGGAATGTTCCGTCATATACCGGGGAAGGGGAATCTCGCTTCCTGAACCCTCCCGGAGACGCTTCACCGTTACTTTGACCCTTTGAGCTCTCATGGGGCCAAGAGGCCTCGGGGAATATGTTTTTCCGTTACCGGCCCCAGAACCGTCAAGGAGAGAGATTCGGACTGGAACAGCTGCCGGGCCAAATTCGAAACCTCA
>CAVRZY010000109.1:0-15336 GCA_963725415.1 uncultured Acidobacteriota bacterium
AAGACTCTGACCGTTACCTGTGCGAAAAACTCCCGGCCACCGAGACCACTTTTCCAGGCACGGATCTCCGCCTGGTGCACAAACTTGGGTCAGCCTAAATTCCACGAGATCAGGAGTTCGGAGACTCGACAGCCGGAAGGCCGCGCCACGTCTGGGCCAGGCTCAGGGCCTGGTGAGAAATCCGGGCTGACGGACTCGCGGGGCGAGTTGGGATGCCGGCGGCTGGCGGGACGGGAAGGGAGCATCGAACCACGGCCCAGCGGCAGGCGAGGGGTGGCCGTGCAGAGCAATGAGTGGAGATGGCAGCGAGGGGGCAGTCTGCATTTAAGCATTGACTTATTTAAGCATACTCTTCATAATGGTTTGGTGCTGGCATTCAGCGCGCTGGCCGACCCGACCCGGCGGCACATCCTGGAGATGCTCGCCACCGGTGAGCTGTCCGCAGGCGCGATTGCGAGCCGCTTCGACGTCAGCCCGCCCGCGATCTCGCAGCATCTCAAGGTGCTGCGAGAGGCCCGGCTGGTCCGTGTTCAGGTGGAGGCGCAGCGCCGCATTTACGGGCTCGATCCGGCGGGGCTAGCCGAGCTGGAGGAATGGCTCAGGCGCTTCAAGCGGTTCTGGGGCGGCCGGCTCGACGCTCTGGACCGGCAGCTCGGCAGTACACATCCTGACGATACCCCGAGGAACACACCATGAGCGATTTCGGAGAAATCATCGACTCTCATACCATCCGCTTCGAGCGCCTGCTGAGGGGCCCGATCGAGCGGGTGTGGGACTATTTGACGAAACCCGAGTACCTGGCGACCTGGCTCGCCGGGGGGCAGATGGAACTGCGGGTGGGCGGGCAGGTGGAACTGCGGTTCGACGTGCAGGAGGCGCCGGAGCGCGCCAAGGCCGGGGCGGTGATCCGGGGCGTGGTGAGCCGGTGCGAGCCGCCGCGGGTGCTGGCGTACTCCTGGGTTGATGCGTCCGCCGAGCGTCCGGCTGGGGAGAACCCGGTTCCCGACTCGGTGGTGACCTTTGAGTTGGAGCCGCGAGACGAAAAGGTCCTGCTCATGCTGACCCATCGTCGCCTGCCGGCAGGGCTGGTGGCGAACTTCGGGGCGGGCTGGCACACGCACCTGGGGATCCTGCTAGCGCGATTGCGCCAGGAGGCGCCGGAGCCTTTCCTCCCTGTCTACCGCCGCCTGCTGCCGATGTACGCGCAGCAAGCTGGGCCGCAGGCCGGCGCCCAAGTGGAGTAAGGAGGCCGGGCGAGCGGGATTCCGGAATCCTCCAGGGTCATTCGTCCCCGTTGATGGAGGCAATCTCGATCCCGCGAGACCGCTTCCGTCTGAACAAAGGCGTCGAGGGGCCTCGCGAAGATATCACTGCGAGCTTAGACCGGAAGCCCGAGATTGCAGCGGCTCGGAAGGGACCGAACCAGCTCTCAGCCGCCGGCGGTTGGCTGACGGCTGAGGGCTGAAGGCTTGGGTTCAGTTCTTGGCGGCTTCGAAGTAGCCCTGGGCGAGTTCGGGCTTGGCCTCCAGAGCGCGGGCCCAGCAGGCGCGGGCCTCTTCCTCCTGGCCGAGGGCTTTCAGGACGTGGCCGAGGTTGAGCAGAGCTTCAGCAAAATCAGGGTTCTCGGCCAGGGCGTCGCGATAGAGCCGGGCGGCGTCCTCCATCTGGCCGGACTTCTGAAGCAGCAGGCCGGTGTTGTAGAGGACCTCGGAGGAACGCTCGCCGAGATCCACCAGGCGCCCGTGGTACTCGAGGGCCTGGTCGAAGTCGGAGCGTTCCAGGGCCAAGGCGGCCAAGCCGCGTAGAGCATCCAGGGATTTCGGATCGGCGTTGAGGACTTGCTCATAGACCAACTGAGCCAGGTCTCGCTCGCCCATCTTCCAGTAGGCCAGGGCGAGGTTCATCTGGGCCTCGCTCCACTGGGCCCGCTTTTTCATGCAGGCTTCAAAGGCCTGGACGGCGCCGCCGTAGTTGTTGCGCTGAAGCCGCACGTAACCCAGCCGGAAGCGAGCTTCCTCGTTGTCGGGGGTCTTCTCGAGGAGCCTGCCGTAAGTCTTCTCGGCTTCCTCGAGTTCGCCGGCCTGCTCCAGCACCAGGGCCAGGTTCCAGAGCGCGGCGGCGGCATTGGGATCCAGCTTGATGGCGTGCTCGTAAGCTTCTCTGGCGCCCCGGAGGTCACCCAGCTCCTGGCGGACGATGCCGAGGTTGGTGAACGCCTGGGAGGCCTCGGGACGCACGCGAATGGCCTCGTTATAGGCCTCTGCGGCCTGTTGGAAACGTCCCGCCTTCTGGTGGGCCAAGCCCAGGTTGAACCAACCCTCGAAGTGCTTGGGCACGGCCGAGACCAGCAAGGTGCAGAACTTAGCCACCAGGAGAAATCGTTGCTGGCGGAAGCCCATGCGGCGAGGCCCTCCAGGGCGGCTGTGGACTGGGGACGAATCTCCAGCAGGCGCTCGGAACACTCGCGGACCATCTCGAAGTCCTTGTTGGTCATTCCGATGGCGATGAGGTTCGAGAGCGATTCCTCCGACTCGGCGTTGCGCTTGAGGATGGTGCGGTACAACTCGGCGGCCTGGTCGAGCTGGCGTTCCATCTGCAAGGCGACGGCCTTTCCGAATAGCGAGGTTTCGTCGTCCGGGCGCCAGCTCCAGGCAACGCTCGAAGGAGGCCAGAGCGGGCTTGGGGTTGTTGAGGTGCAGTTGGCAGATGCCGAGGCCGACGCGAGCCTCGGAGCGCGCGGGATCGATTTCGCAGGCCTTCTGGAATTTCTCCGCGGCTTCCTGCCAGCGGCCCAGCCGCTCCAGGCACACGGCCAGATTGAACCAGCCGGTGGGATGCTGAGGCTCGACCTGGAGGAGTTCGCGGTAGCTGTTGGCGCCTCCCTCGAACTGGCCCAATTCAAATTGGATGTGCCCCATGGCGGAGTAGACTTCTGCCAACCTCTCGCCTTTGGCGATGGCGCGCTGAAGCTCCTTGAGGGCCTCCTCCGGCTTGCCGTCCAGATGCAGCGAGACGGCGCGGGCCAAGTAGCGGGAAGGCGTGGCAGTTTGGCCACGGGGATTAACTTCGACCGGCCGGAGGGAATCGGTCCCGGCGGTCGTTTGCTTTCGTTGATTGATCATTATTTCCAACTCCCATTCCTGGTTTCGAGATCGTTTGGAGCGAGATAAGCGCAGAGTTTACCCAACAAGTCGTCCTGGTGCGAGACCTTCACCCAGAAAAGGCGCGCCCAGTCGTTCTTGTCACTGCTCTCAGAGAAGAACCCGACTCCACCAGCCTCCAAGCGATTGTCGCTCCAAAAATCCACAATCTGTCCTTCAATGAAGGTGGTGAAGTCCGTTCCTTTTACGTTCAACTGAATTCTGTAAGGTGTGTCGTTGCGCAAGCGAACGAGCAGCGGCACCTGGACGCGCTGCTCCTCTCGTCCCGCAATCACGCCGTAGCGCACCAGCGCCATCCTGGGCAAGGGGCCGGGTTCGACGACGGTGAGCTTCATGACGTAGTAATTCTGGGGATCTTTAGCGCGATAGACCCAGGCCAGGCTCTGGCCCTTGACGCCCTGTCGCTCGAGTTGCCCGAGGAACTCCAGCCGGTAGTCCTGCATGCGGAGCGAGGGCCGGAACAGAGCCAGCGGCCCGGTGCGCACAAAGCCGGTGGGGTCACGGGACCAGGCTCTGGCGGCGCCGCCCCAGCGTGCCAAGCCGGAGGCAAAGTCCTCGTCCAATTCGATGGCGGCGCGCGTCCGGAGGCTCTCGCGCATGGAGTCTGCAAAGCCAGTGTTCCACACCACCAGCCCCAAGGTCAGTGTCGCCACGAGGGCCACGATGGCCAGCCTGGCAAGCCGAGGCAAAGCCTTCCAGAAACCTCTACCAGCCCTACGGCGCACGCGGGAGGGCCCGATGGGGAGCAACTCGAATCGGTGCGAAACCGGCAGCAGCGCGGGGCGGAGCATGCGGATTTGCGGCGCAAAGAAGACTGCCTGCGGGGCGTGGTCAGGAAGGGATTCGGCGCTGCGTGCGGCCGGACTGACGGGAGCGGGCAGGGGCCACTCGAGGTCGCCGCGGTAGGCGATGCGATAGGCAGTCGAGGGCAGCCTGGGCCCCGCTACCGTCACGGGATGCCCGGGGGAAGCAGGGCCGTCGCACGGCGTGGCGCAGGGCCGCGGTGCGGCGCAACGCTCAGTAGCGCCAGCGGGCGCAAGCTCGCCGGGTTGATGGTGGTGCTGGCAGCCGGCAGACAAGTTGCTGGGGGAGAGGTGGCCGCCACGCCAGCGCCTTCTTGACCTGGCCTGTGAGCGGCGGCCGGCAGCCCGGGCTCGAGCGGGGGCGGCTGAGGCAAGGGCGTATGGAGGGCCGAACGAAACGGACCCCTCCGCACAGGCTCAACCGGGGCTGGATAAGCAGGAGAGGCGGGCTTGAAGGCGGCCTCGCGTGCCAGCGGCTGGCCAGTTCCGTCGGGCCGTAGCCGCGGGGTCTGGAGAGCACGGAGCGAGGCGCCGCTCACCCAGCGGACGGGCGGAAGTTGGGACCACAGAGCGCCAATGCCGGCAGAAGTCCTACCCAGCACATGCCAACTCGCCGACCGAGGGAGCGCGCCAGCGTTCTCCGCTTCTCGTCGAAGCGGAAAGACCGGGCTTGGCAAGAGGATTGGGACCGCCAGCTTATGAGCAGCGGGCAGGCGGGTAAGGGCGGTGGCGGTAGCCAGCGGCACTGTCTGGATGCTGGCGCGAAGCGCTTGGCTGGGATCGCCGCAGACCGGCAGGGCGAGGGCGGTATGCGGCGTGGAAGCCAGCCAGCACGGGTGGAGGACGCCAGCCCACTGGGGAACGGTATGGGCCCGGCGTGGGAATCCGATTGCCGGTGCAACGTGCCTGGCCCAGCTCGGCGTTCGAGCCTCCAGGAACGCCGGCTCTGGATGGAAGCCCGCCCGGTGAAGGGTTAGCTCCTGAATCCGATAGAGCCGGCTGGTTCCGACCAGCGCGGGAGATGATGGCGGGAACTGCAATCGAGCCAAGTCAGGGAAGCTGGTAAGCGCCGGCAAGGTGAGGATTGGCACCGTGGCTGACGGTCCCAGCGGCAGGAGCCCGTACCTTGCGAGCGTCGAGACCCGAGCGCGCTTGTCGAAGGCGACTATCCCGCCCGGTGGAACGGGCATGCCGGCCTGCTCTCTGGGTGCGACCGGGACTTGCCTGGGGCCTTCCAAGGGGACGGGCAAGGGCGAGCCGGAACCGAGCCATCGCCCCGGCAGAAGCTGGGAGGACACGGGACAGGCGGCGGCATGGGGCAGAAAGCCGGGCCGGGGCGCTGACTGCGACTTCATTCGAAGAATACTGGGCCTGGGAGGCTCGGCCGACAGGTGAGGCTGAGTGGAGGATCGCAGGGCAGGGAGGCGAGAAACCAGCTCGCGGAACCTTGCACCCTTGACAGGCGTCTCGAAATGGGCCAGCCGGGGCGCCTGCTCCGAGGGGGCAGCTAGAGGAAGCTGAACCCACGTGGTTTGTCCCAACGGCAAGTGTGCCAGCGCGTGCAACTTCTGCCGTTCGACAAGAAGTACGGCGGGCGAAGTTACCGGGGGGCGTGTCCATTCGAATGAGCGAGGAAGGCGCAACGGACCGCGTCCAGCGGGCGGCTGCTGCTCGATGGGCTGTCCCTCCGGCAGCCGGATTCTGCCGGGAGCGCCTTCACGGGAAACCAGGGCGCCGAGAGGGCCACGTGCCACAGCGGGCAATCGGAACTTGGCGGCGGGCGCGAACTGAGGTTTCGTGGCGCTGGCCCGGACCCGCGGAACGTCCGTCCGGGAACGCGGGGCCGCCGATAGGTGGACTACGCCGGCGAGCTGGCGGAGCTCTGGCAGGTGTGGGGCAGGCTTCGTGATCGGGAAGGGTGCGGTCCGTGTCGCTGAAGGGCGCCCGGTGGCGAGGGCAGTCGCCTCAGTCCCGGAGATGTGCGGTGCCAGGGGGAGCGCGACTGGCCGATGCGGAGTAGGGGCATGGGTGAAGAGCCAAGCGGCGATCGGAAGCCCTGGCGCGGCGGCGGAGCGAGCCTGTGGCAACGCAGTGCTGACTGCGGCGGGCAACCCCGGGGGGAGCCGCGTGGCCAGAATCAAGGCGCCCTCGACTCGGACTCCGACCCCAGGTAAACGGAGCGACACTGGAATTCGGAACGCGGTAGCGGGTTCAGAGCGTGGAACCTGGATGGTCTGCCTGGCACTCTCCGTCGGCTGAGTAGAGGGGATAAGGCGGGCCGGGGCGGGTAAGCCCTGCACCGGATAGGAGCGGATTGGGGGCGGGAGTGAGCGCGAAAGGCGCATCGGTCCCCACTGGCAGGCAGCGGGCCTGCCTCGAGCCGGGATGGGGCGCCGGAGTCCGGGGAGCTGGCAGTGCCAAGCACTCCTCGGGAGTGGGGAGGACGATTCTCGTCAGGGGGCCGATCTCAAACCCGATGGGCCGGAGTTGCCAGAGCGCGGACCGGGTCCAGGTAACGCCCCAGTCGGCCCGGGTGGGTTGCCAATCCAGTCTTTGTGGGATAACGGCCGGCAGCCTGGGTAGCGGCTGCGGCTGACAGGCCAGGGGTCCGCGAGTAGCAAGGTGGACTGCCGGGGTGAAGGGCTGGACGCACAATGTCGGACGGACCACCGGGAAAGCCACCCTTGCGGCAGTGCGGCCCGCCGGTAGTTCAACCAGGGCAGGACGCTCCGAAGGTAGAGCGAGCGGCAGGTGGGTGGCCGAGGTCAAGGAAACCTCTGCGAGGGTCCCTCCGCAATGCACGTAGCATAGGGCCACGGCCCTCAGCGGGAGCAGCGATGGGGGGCGCCACCCGGTCTCCAGCGTCTGTGCGGTTGGCGTTGGCAGGGGTACGAACTCGCTAAGACCTGGAATAATCGGCTCTTCCGAAGGAAGAATCTCAAGATCGGCGGTGCGGAGCCGCCTCAGCGGCGATTCGCGCCGAATGATATCCCGGCCAACACGAGGGGATTCCCAGCCTGCCGTGCGGGCCGAGATCTGCTGATGCCCGGCCGAGAGTTCAGAAACCAAAGGGAGCAGCCCGGCTGGCGCAAGCCGGGAAAGCGGGGCCAGGGGAAAGCCCGCAAGCGACGGAGCGCGTGCCGGAGAGCCCGGCCAAGTGGCGACTGGTGGACCGGCTGTGGGCCGCCAAGAAGACTGACCGGGCCTGGGCAAGCCTAGGAGGACGTGCGTCGCCGAGGCGAGCCCGCCCTCGGCGGGAGCACCGAGCCACCCGAGGAGTCGTGGAGCGGCGATTCCAAACTCGGACGCTGATGGCATTCGGGCAACCGAAAGGGGTGGCACGTGGGCCTGCGGCGGCTTGACAGGGAGGGGCTGAGCCAGAGCAGGAAGGGCAAACTCTTGGACCGGACCGGCCTCGAAGCCTACGGTGCGAAGTCCCCAGATCGGGGAGCGGCGCCAAGCGATATCCAGGGCATATCCCAGCAGTTCCCAGCCCACAGCCTGCGTCAAGAGTTTTCCATCCCGGACGAAGGTTCCGGCAGGATAGCAGGTGTGGCTTCCCGCAACAGCTCCGGCACTTCGGGGCAACGACGGGCTAAGTAGCAGAGGTCTAAGGGCCGGGAAGGCCGCCGGCGGCTCAGTCGATATTTCGGAACTAGTGCCAGCGGGGAGAGTCGGGCGAGAGAGATGAGGGGGCGCAGACTGAGGCGGGTGAGGGGGACCGGACCCCGCCACTGGAAATGGCGCCCAAGACGAGGCTGGCCAAGCAAGGTACCGGCGAACTTGCCGCCGTCAGTCGGCACAATTCGAGCCCCTGCGCTCTTCTTGGACGCAGTTACACCAAACCGGAGGTCTCGGAAGAGGGCCGCACCCAGCCGGGAAGCCGCCACTGTTGGCAGTAGGCTTGGCAGCAGAAAGGAGGGGCACCGCGGGGCTAACTCGCTGGCGCCATGCGGGCGCCCGGATATCGCCACTGCCGAAGCGTTGCAAGGGAGGAACCGGCCCTCGGAGGGTACCTTGAATGACGGCTCCTCGGTTGCGATGCCTGGGAGGCGCCGAGGCCTTCGGCGCGGGGCTGCGGCGGCAAGTTGATCGTGTGCTTCCAGGAGACGGTTCAGGCCAGCCCGGGTAATCTCATGGTACTTCCTCCGATGCTCTTCGGAACAGAAGTCGGCATCGGTGAGCTGCCTGACTAACGACACTCGCTTGCCACAGTAAGAGCAGGGCACTCGATTGGTCCGTTCCCTCGCTCAATTATAGGGACGTTAGACCCCATTTTCCACTATAAAAGATAGATTCGGCACAAGATCTTGGGGAATTGGCCAGCGGTTATCGAGAGCTTTGGCCGAGTGGATAACAGCCGCGGGAAGCGGATGTTCTAGTACTCATAGATCCAATCCATAAGAAGATTCACCGAGGCGTTCGCCGAGCTGTGGTTTCTGACAGGCCGCGGGGCCGGCCTACGGGGTTGGGGATTCAGCGGGGCGTTGGGCCCGCCGGCGATTGTCAGTCTGGGAGCAACCATGAGGAGGCAAATCGGCGCGGCGGCTCCACGGCAAAACGATTCCATCAATCGGGGCAGTTCCGGCTACAATGGAGGTTTGCCATGGCGCTAGGCGCGGGCTTACTGGTTGTGGTTCTGCTGGTGCTGTGGGCCTTGATCCTCCGCCGACCTCGATGAACCTGGAAAGCGCAATTGTGAACGTATTCCTGTTCTGGGTGCTGACCACACCCCACGAGTATGCTCATGCTCTGGTGGCGACCTGGTTGGGTGACGACACGCCGCGGCAGGAGGGACGCTTGACGCTGAACCCGCTGGCGCACGTGGACTGGCTGGGGACTGTGCTTCTTCCGGCGGTCACCTCGTTGATGGGCGGGGGGTTCCTGGGATGGGGCAAGCCGGTTTCGACCAGCCTGGCGTGGCTTCGCGGGGGATTGAATGGCCTGGCGCTGGTGGCGCTGGCCGGTCCGGCTGCCAACATCGTGCTGGCAGTGCTTCTGGGGGCCGTGGCTCGAGCTGACGGCTGGCTGGGTTCCGGCTCTTTCCGAATTTGCGGCTCGCGGCGTTCTGCTGAGTCTGTATCTGGGCGCTTTCAATCTGCTGCCGGTACCCCCGCTGGACGGGTCGAAATTGCTGCTGGTCGCCCGGATTCCCAGCGTCGTCTACGAGGAGTTGGCGCGGTTCGGCTTCGTTGTGCTGATCCTGGCCATAAGCACGACGGGTTTGGGGAGGTGGCTGTGGACCCTCAGTTTGGACGGCGCCGCGCTGATATTCCGAGTCTTTGGCTGACCACATGATGCGATATCTGGCGCTCACTATGTTTCTCTTGGGGGGCATCGAGCAGGGAGCGGCGCAACGGGCCGCCGAGCTGGTATTGATCAACGGAAAGATCTGGACCGTGAACGAGGCGCAGCCTCAGGCGGAAGCGGTGGCCTGCGCGGGCGGGCGGATCGTAGCAGTGGGTTCGACTTCCGAGATTCGCAAATGGGTTGGGGCGGGCACGAAAGTCATTGACCTGAAGGGCCGGCTGGTGGCGCCTGGGTTCAACGATGCGCATGTTCATTTCGTGACGGGCGGCGCGCACCTGTCGAGTGTGAAGTTGCGCGATGCGCACTCGGAGGCCGAGTTTCGGGACCGCATCCGCGATTTTGCGGTGAAGTGGCCCAAGGGCCGGTGGATCACGGGCGGGGACTGGGACCACGAGAACTGGACGCCGGCGCGGCTGCCGACGCGCGCCCTGATCGATGGGGTCACGCCGGATCATCCGGTGTTTGTCAACCGGCTGGACGGGCATATGTCGCTGGCGAACTCAGTGGCACTGAAGCTGGCCGGGATCACGCGGCAGACGCCAGACCCTCCCGGTGGGGCCATCGTGCGCGACCAGCGGGGCGAGCCGACCGGTCTGCTGAAAGATGCGGCAATGGCGGCGGTCCAGCGCGTGATCCCGGCGCCCAGCGCCGAGGAGATCGAGACGGCTCTGCGGGCGGCGATGCGCTATGCGGCGGAAAACGGGGTGACCAGCGTGCAAGACATGTCGGCATCGCCGGAGGTGCTGGCCGCGTACCAGAGACTGCTGGCGCGGGGCCAGTTGACGGTGCGGGTGTACGGGCATCAGCCGCTCGGGAACTGGCAGCGGCCGGCGGGCATCGGACTACTGGCGGGATTCGGCAATGAGAAGCTGAAAATCGGGGGCCTGAAAGGGTTCGCCGACGGCTCGCTGGGTTCGACCACGGCGTTGTTCTTCGAGCCGTATTCGGATGCGCCGGACACCTCCGGGCTAGCCAGCGACGAGATGATTCCCCAGAGCAAGATGCTAGAAAACATCCTGGGAGCGGACCGCGCGGGGCTGCAAGTAGCGATCCATGCCATCGGCGACCGGGCCAATCACATCATCCTGGGAATGTACGAAGAAGCCGCGAAGCGAAACGGCCCGCGCGACCGGCGCTTCCGCATCGAACATGCGCAAC
Organism: uncultured Acidobacteriota bacterium; assembly: GCA_963725415.1. Lineage (GTDB taxonomy): Bacteria > Acidobacteriota > Terriglobia > Bryobacterales > Bryobacteraceae > CAVRZY01. The sequence continues at coordinate 10,433 of CAVRZY010000109.1, forward strand.
ACTTGCGGTCTGAAGACATCGCCCGGTTCGGGAAACTGCGGGTGATCGCTTCGATGCAACCCTACCATGCGATCGACGACGGGCGCTGGGCCCAGAAGCGCATCGGGCCGGAGCGCGCCAAGGGGAGCTACGCCTTTCGCTCGCTGCTGGAGGCGGGCGCGACGCTGGCGTTCGGCTCGGACTGGCATGTGGCGCCGATGGAACCGCTGATGGGTATCTACGCAGCGGTCACGCGCGCCACACTGGACGATCGACGCCCCGGAGGCTGGATTCCGGAGCAGAAGATCGGCGTGCCCGAGGCGATCCGCGCCTACACCATGGGATCGGCCTATGCCGCGTTCGATGAGCGCATCAAGGGGTCGATTGAAGTGGGCAAGCTGGCGGATATGGCCGTGCTTTCCACCGACATTCTCACCATCCCACCGGTTGAGATCCAGAAGGCCCGGGTGGTCATGACCATTTTCGACGGCAGAGTGATTCACGAGCGCTGAAGCGGGATCCAAAATCAACTTGGGCTTAAAGGGCAGGGGGCAAGCTGAGGCAGGTTCTGGCCAGGGCCTTCTGCAAGAGCTGGAGGGTGTCCAGCTCACGCAAGCCGCGCGAGATGGAGATCTCGGTGACCAGCATGTGCCGGGCCCGGTCCAGCATTTTCTTCTCGCGGAAGGAAAGCGGCTTGTCCAACTGGAGCAAGAGCAGGGTTTTCAACACCTCCGCGACCTGGAGCAGGCCGCCGCTCCGCATTTTCTCGGAATTCTCCTTGAAGCGGTTTTTCCAGTCATGACTGGACTTGCAGGTCCCCTCGACCAAGAATGACAAAATGCGCGAGAGCTCGCCGTTGCGGGTGATCTTGCGCAGGCCGACGTCCTCTACGTGGGAGAAGGGAACCATCACGGTCATGCTGGAGTACATGAGTCGCAACAGGTAGAACTTCTCGAAGTGGCTCCCAAAAGAGCGAGTGCTGATATTCTCAATGGTCCCGATCCCCTGATTGGGGTAGACCACTTTTTCTCCGATCTGGAAGGTCATGCAAAAAGACCCTTAGTACACCAGTCAGCCCTTAGCAGTTCTGTCGTGCGAACTAAGAAACAGATGTTAAGGTCAACCTGGGCAAAAGTCAATGAAAAACCCTCTAGTGAGTGGCCCAGGTGGGGAGATGTCGCCGGGATTAATCTAAACGAATCTTAATGAGGGATTTCAGGGCCGAGATTATGGAAAATGGAATTCCCGGGCCGGGTGGCACCTGCCGAACCTGGTACCCGCAAGTAGTTGGTAGAACATGGTTTATGGGGGAGATGCGCTCGTCCGGCAACCCTTCGTGTCAGAAGCTGTCCCAGCAGGGGTAGGCAAAGCAGGAATGCTTGTCGATTCCTCAGGCGGCTATGCCAAGCTCTCTGAAAAGCCCCTGCATTTCCTCTCACCTCGCGAAGACTCTGACTTCCGCTTTCGAGCGCGTGCGGCAGGTCCCCGACCCATAAGCGCTAACTTAACGCCTCCGGCTCGGGGTGGCGCAGGTCCCTGGCCCAATGTCACTTGGTTTTGCCCTTCTGTGGGGCAGGCGGTTTGGCCTGCCTCTCGCTGTCCAGGGCCTTGGACAGGCCAAACGGCCTGTCCCACCTCTGCCCAAGCCGAAAACTGAGTGACATTGGGCTGTGCCTCTGTAGCAGAAGTCGCTGATCCGCGCCAAGGCCAGCGCGCTGCGGCAGAACCTGTCTGCCCTGCGCACCGTGATCGGGAAGATCATCATGGAAGAAGCGCTGACCAGCGTCAACCGGACCGAGCCGGGGATCTTCGACGTGCGCAGCGGCTCGGGCAAGACGGCGCTGGACGGGACCCTGTACTCGGAGTGGTGAGGGTTTGCTACACTGACAACGGGCGCAGTTGGTGGCCGCCCGCCCGCCTTCCCCGGTCGTCCAATGGTAGGACATCGGCCTTTGGAGCCGCGAATCGTGGTTCGAATCCATGCCGGGGAGCCACGAAAAGTCGCCGTTGGCAATCTGTAGCTTAGAAGCGACCCCAGTTCGACACTCGAACTCGCTCCATCGCGACAAAGTTTCCACAACGCCTATCCCGAGTAGTTTGTGACAGCACCCGCGTCCACGCAACTTGGTTAAGGTCTTAAGCGGGGCAGCTTTGTCGCTTCCACTACGCGCATCGAAGCCACCGTACCGATCAGGCGCCCCACAGGACGTGGATGCCGGATGATGAGTTGCATCACGCAAGTATTACCACTACGCTGGAGATCATGAAAAGCGCCAAATGTTCGATGAACCTCTGGTCCGGCTGTTTCGTGGTCGGGCTGACTGCGGCGATGTCTCCGGGCAGTCTGTTTGGTCAGAGAGTTTTGGCACCGAGCAACGGCGCCATGCCCGAACCCAAGAATTGGACCGCAGCGCAGGATCACAAAAACATGAAGGACCAGTTGGGGATCAAGACCCTCCGGCCCGGCCCGAGCGGCAACGCCGCGGCGAGAGCGCCCAACGCCGCCAATTACGATCCGGCAAGGGCCAATCCTTATCCCGATCTACCGGATGTGCTCACTTTGAAAAACGGGAAGAAGGTCACGAGCGCTGCGATGTGGTGGAACCAGCGCCGCCCGGAAATCGTGGAAGACTTCGAGCGTGAAGTCATTGGCCGCGTGCCGAAGAACGTGCCCAGAGTGATGTGGACGGTGACAGAGACAGTCAATGGAGTAGTCGGCAGCCTTCCAGTCATCGGAAAGAGACTGGTTGGTCACGTGGACAATTCCTCTTATCCGGCGATCAATGTAGATATTCAAATGACACTGGTCACTCCGGCGGATGCCAAAGCTCCTGTCCCGGTGCTGATGATGTTTGGTGGCGGCGGCCTTCCTCAAGCCTCGCCCGCGCCCGCCGCGGCGCCTGCCACTCCTGGTGGCGATCCTCCTTCGACCCAACAACTCATCGCCGCTGGCTGGGGTTACTCTTCCATCAATCCTGCCAGTATTCAGGCTGACAATGGCGCCGGGTTGACCAAAGGGATCATCGGCCTGGTCAACAAAGGCCAACCCCGGAAGCCAGATGACTGGGGTTCGCTGCGCGGGTGGGCCTGGGGCGTCGCCCGCGGTCTGGAATATCTGGAAACCGACCCCGCCGTCGACGCCAAGCGGGTCGGCATCGAGGGTGTTTCACGTTACGGTAAGGCCGCTCTCGTAACAATGGCCTTTGAAACGCGCTTCGCCATGGTGTTGGTGGGTTCCTCCGGCCAGGGTGGAGCCAAGCTGAACCGCCGAAATTTTGGCGAAGCGGTGGAGAATCTCACCGGCTCTGGCGAATACCACTGGATGGCGGGTAATTTTCTGAAATACGGTGCTGCCGAATCGTCGTTTGGTAGCAAAACGGCGGGGGACTTGCCGGTGGATGCTCATGAGTTGATCGCGTTGTGCGCTCCCCGCTTCACCTTCATCAGTTACGGCGTACCGGAAAAGGGCGATGCCAATTGGCTCGACCAACAGGGCAGCTACATGGCCACCGTCGCTGCCGGGCCTGTCTTCCGCCTTCTGGGTGTGAAGGACATTGGCGAAAAAGGGGACTACCATACAGCCAAGATGCCGCCGGTGAACACCGGCCTGCTCGATGGCGAGCTCGCTTGGCGTCAGCATGACGGCGGACATGAAGACCGGTCGAACATGAAGTACTTCATCGCGTGGGCCAACAAACTCATCAAGCATGCGCCTCCCGCCGCGGCGTCGGCGAAGTAGCGCACCGCCCATCTTTTGCACAGCTTCACGATCGGGCCGTCCATTTTGACGGCCCTTTCTATGGACGGGGATTGGGATCTCTCTGCGCGCTCGGGTCGCCGGTGGGGGGCGGAGCGTGGTCCGTCTTGGCGGGTGGCCCCAGCAGTTCCGTGAAGACCGGCTTCAATGCGTCCGCCCAGACTTGATAACCCTTGACCGAGAGGTGCAGGCGATCCACGGTCATGCCATCGAACAGCTTGCCATCCTTGTCGGCCAACTTGTCGTTGATGTTGAGATACCGGATTTTCTTGCCGTTGGCGAATTTGGAAATCGTGTCGTTGATCTTGTTGATCGTGGCAACGATCTCCGTGCTGCCACCGTCATTGCGCGGCGTGATGCCCATGAGGATGATGGTGGCGTCGGGGGCCTTCTGTTGCATGATGTCCAACGTCGCTTTGATGCCACGGGTCACGTCTTCAACCTTGGCCTTATCACCGCCTGGAGGCGGAGTGCCGCCGAGATTGTTGGTACCAGCGAGCAGAACAATGATCTTGGGGTTGACGCCGTCCAACTCCCCGTTGTTGAGGCGCCAGAGAACGTTCTGAATTGTGTCAGCGCCCCAACCGAAGTTGGCGGCATTCCAGCCGAAAAAATTCTGGTTCCAGTTAGCAAGGAAGTCCTTGTATTGCGCGTCGCTGGTTCCCCACCGGCGGGTGATGGAGTCGCCTTCAAAATAAATGTCGATACCGCCTTCTTGGGCTTTCTCCAGCAACTGGGCATGCGCCGTCTGGGAGTTTTGGTCCGTGCGAGGAGCAGGTTGATCGGCCGGAGGCGTTGTCTGCGCAAGTGATAAACCGGACATCAAAACAGCGGCGCTGACAATCAAAGGCTTAGGCAACCAACGGGTCATGGGATGAGGATAAGAGAAATGAGCGCGCCCTGCAATGTTGAACCAGGTTGCTAGGCCGGCGACTTCGAACCGACGGCTTGCTGCGGTTGCGGGCATCCTCCGTGGAGGGGTTGATGGTCTAGTTCGAGAGTGTTCTGGTTCGGGTGCCCAGGCTGGATGGGGAGCCGTTGGACGGAACTGGTGTTGGGCGAAAAGGAGTTCTGGTGGTTCGAGCGTGGCGGTTTTATGCTGCAAGAGTTCGAAATGTATCCAGTGTGGGGAGCCAGTCTGATTCCATCCAGACCAGCACTGCTCCGT
>CAVRZY010000110.1:0-10852 GCA_963725415.1 uncultured Acidobacteriota bacterium
GTGTATGCGTCCCTCGTTCAGCGTATTGCTGGACTGATGGCCGACGAGCGCGCCGCCGGTGGAGGCGGGGCTATTCGGAGTTCGGCCTGACCGTGGAAGTCAACCGCGAGTTCGAGGAGTGGGTCGCGCTGGTATGTGAGGCCGGGCTCCGGGCTCCGGGTTCCGGGCCCCGAGAAGGCACAGGAAGCCGATCCGCACGGCAATCAGCGTCACCGCCTCGTTCTGCCCGGTGTGGTGCTGCGTGCCTGGGTCGGTTCGGATCACGGCGGAGGCGGCGCACCACGCCCAGGACTTTTCCACCGCGTCGCTCCCGGCGAGGCGGTGGAGGTGCTGAACCTGGACGGTCTCGTCGGCGTTGGCACCCTCACGCGCTGGGAGGGCCGCTCCTGCTGGGTGGACGTGCAGGAGGTGGCTCGGGAGCGCGGCGAGCGCCCCGCGCCGCTGGTCCTCGGGCTCGCGGTGCTCCACACTCAGGCGTTCGACTGGGCCGTGGAGAAGGCCACCGAGCTGGGCGGAACGGCGGTGGTGCCGTCTGACTGGCCAGCTCGTGCAGGGCGGGAAGCACGGCGCGCGGGTGCCTCGCTGGCGCCGCATCGCCGCCGAGCTCAAGAACGCCAGGCTCACCTGCGCCGCGAGGCCAAGGAAAAGGCCGGCGCCGAAGATCTCGCTAAAATGATGTCCGGCCTCAGCGTCACCATCGCCCAGAAGGCCGGCGAGCTGGATCAGCTCTTCGGTTCCGTCACCGCCAAAGACATCGCCGAAGCCCTCGAGAAGCAGAACTACCACATCGATCGCCGCAAGATCCATCTCCCCGATCCCATCAAGCAGCTCGGCGAGCACAAGGTCACCATCCGCCTGCACCGTGAAGTCCCTCTTGAGGTCACCGTGCAGGTAGTCAAAGAAGACTGATTCAATGAATCCATTCTTTGACCTCTCCGGTCAGATCGCCGTCGTGACCGGGGCCGCGCGGGGCATCGGCGAGGCCATCGCCCGGCGCTTCGCGTGCGCCGGCGCCGCCGTAGCCGTCGCCGACATCGACCTGGAGGGCGCCACCCGGGTAGCCCGTTCCATCTCCGAGTCCGGCGATGCCCAGGCCCTTCCCGTCTGCGTTGACATCACCCGCGCCGATTCCGTCCACCAGGCCTTCGAACAGATCCTCGCCTGGAAGGGCCGCATCGACATCCTGGTCAATAACGCCGGCATCGCCGGCCGCGCCGCCCCACTCTGGGAGCAGACCGAAGAGGACTGGAACCGCATCATCGCCATCAACATGACCGGCCTGTTCCACTGCTGCCGCGCCGTCCTCCCGCACATGCGCGAGCGCCGCTACGGCCGCATCGTCAACATTGCTTCCATCGCCGGCAAAGAAGGCAATCCGAATATGACCGGCTACTCGGCCACCAAGGCCGGCGTCATCGGCTTCACCAAATCGCTGGCTAAGGAAGTGGCCCTGGAGGGCATCTGCGTCAACTCCATTGCCCCGGCCGTCATTCGCACTCCTATCCTCGACCAGTTGACCGCAGCGCAGGTGGCCTACATGACTGAGCGCATCCCTTTGCGCCGCACCGGTACCCCTGAAGAGATTGCCGCAGTCGCCCACTTCCTGGCCAGCCCCGACTGCTCCTTCGTCACCGGGCAGTGTTACGACGCCAGCGGCGGCCGCGCCACCTACTGATTGAAGCTATACTGATCCTCCGGAGGATTGTGGTGAGCCGCAACACGTGTATGCTGCCTCGCAGGAGTTTTCTGACCGGCGCGTCCGCAGCCGGCCTAGCGATCGGCTCGACTGCCGCCAAGCCGGCTCGGAAGTTAGTCGCCCGCGCCCATAACTCCGGGTTTGCGCTGGCCCACGATACTTACAACGGAATCTCCGCCGCTTCCAACGGCAGGATCTACTACGTGCTCTCCTCGGAGTCCTTCGAAGCAGGCGCGCAGATGTACTCGTACGATCCCGCCAGGGACAAGATCCAGCACCTGGGCGACCTCACCGAAGGCTGCGGCGAGAAGGGTCTCAAGACCATCGTTCAGGGAAAGTCGCACGTTAACTTCGTCGAGTCCGGCGGCAAGCTCTACTTCGCCACCCACATCGGTTACTACAGCATCATCGACGGCATGGAGAAGCCGGGCATCCCGCCGCCGGGGTTCAAGCCCTATCCCGGCGGACACTTCCTGGCCTATGACATGGCCTCGGGGAAATTCGAGAACCTCGCTACCGCGCCCTTCGGCGAGGGCATTCTGGCCATGACCATGGACCCCGCGCGCGGCCGCCTCTGCGGTCTGACCTGGCCCACCGGCTATTTCCTGCGTTACAACCTCGCCACCAGGGACCTCAAGAACCTCGGCCCGGTCTCCCAGCAGGGCGAAAGCGGCAAAGGGCCGACCTACCGCACCCTGTGCCGGTCGCTGGTCGTCAACCCCGAAGACGGCTGGGTCTACTTCACCACCGGCGATGGTTTCATCCTCCGCTACCGTCATGACAGGGACGCCTTCGAAACCGTGCAGGGGGAGGACCTCAGGAAGGACTACTTCGGCCTCTACGATCCCACCTCGCCTGGCCACATGGGCTACAACTGGCGGCAAACCGTTTGGTACCCGCCCGAGAAGGCTGTCTATGGAGTGCACGGCAATTCCGGATATTTGTTCCGCTTCGATCCTCGCGCACCGCGCGTGGAGGTACTCGAACGCCTCACCTCGGAGCCCTCCAAGAGAAGCGGCATGTACGATCAGTTCAGCTACGGGTACCTGGGCTTTACTCTGGGCCCTGACGGTCGCACCCTGCACTATCTCACCGGCGGCCCGATCTACGAAGCGGGCAAGCGAGTCCAGGGGAAGAGCAGCACCGGCAAGGGCGAATCCAAAGGCGCCGAGAACTTGCACCTTATCACCTACGACATCCCCGCCGCCAGGTACACCGACCACGGCCCTATTTGCTTCGCGGACGGGCAACGGCCGTCCTACGTGAACTCGATCGCCGTGGGCAAGGACGGCACAATCTACGCGCTGTCGCGAGTCACCGAGAACGGCCGCACGCGGACCGACCTGATGAGCGTGCCCTCCCCGCTGAAATGAACACGGAAACCCAACAGGCTTACCGGCTGGCCATGGGCCAGATGCTGGTCGAATCAGGAGAGGCGGAGCGCAATCTCGGCCGCGCCAGGGAGATGATTCAGCGCGCCGCCGAACTGGGGGCGAGAGTGGTGGTCCTGCCCGAATGCCTCGATCTGGGATGGACCTCCTCTGCCGCTCGCGAGTTAGCTCAGCCCATTCCCGGCCGCTTCAGCGAGGCCCTCGCCGAAGCCGCCCAGCAGGCCCGCATTCACGTGGTCGCCGGACTCACCGAACGCGCCGCGGACCGCCTCTACAACGCCGCGGTCCTGCTTTCCCCCTCCGGCGACATTCTGCTCAAACATCGGAAGATCAACGAGCTCGATATCGCTCACGATGTCTACTCGATTGGCGACTCTTTGGCGGTGGCGCGCACCTCGATTGGAACCATCGGCATCCCGATCTGCGCCGACAATTTCCCCGACGCGCTCGTGCTGGGACACTCGCTGGCGCGCATGGGCGCCCAACTGCTGCTGTCGCCCTCGGCCTGGGCCATGGAGGCCGATCACGACAACGCCAAGGATCCCTATGGCAGCTTGTGGCTGGGCTCCTACACCACCCTGGCGAAGCTCTACGACATCACCGTGGTGGGCGTCAGTAACGTCGGCTGGATCACGGCTGGACCCTGGCAGGGCCGCAAGTGCATCGGTTGTTCCCTGGCCGTCGGCCCCGGCGGCAAGGTGCTGGCCCAGGGCCCCTACGGCGAGGCCGCCGAAGCTCTCATTCCGGTGGATGTGGAATTGACTCCGCCCACCGCCAGGGGAACCCTCATCGCCGAGATGCTGCGCTCGAAGGGCTACCAAGGACCGTGACACGTGGCATCGTCACCCCAATGACCCACCGCCACGCTTTTCCACTCTTGCTGGAAGGCGGAGAGGCCGATCCGGTCGATAGGTCAGACGGCGTAAGAGACCGGGGTGCTTAGCACCTCTGTCAACTCTTTTTTGCGTCTGTTTTCAGCCGCTTACCCGCGAGACGCGCGTGTGCGAAAGAGCCCACCGTATACTGAAATTGGAGTCATTACCAGCGCCCTTCCATCGGGAGGGTGGGTTAGTATCTCCGGAGGGCATCGGCAAACGGTGCCCTCTTTTCGTTCCAGGGGTGCTCGGTGGGTAGGTGTGCGGTTCTGATTGACGGCGCTTATCTGAACAATGTTCTGGAACACGACTTTGGAAAGCTGCGCGTCGACATCGGAAGGCTCGGCAGCGAACTGGCCGGCCCCATGGAGAGACTGCGGACTTACTACTACCACTGCATGCCTCACACCAGTGAGCCGCCCACTCCAGAGGAGAAGCAATGGTTCGCGGCAGTGGATTCGTTTATCTTTGCCCTGAAGAAACTGAGCAGACTTCAGGTCCGCCTGGGCAAGCTCCAAAGAATCGGGAATCAATTCAGGCAAAAGCGCGTCGATATCTGGATGGCAGTCGATCTGGTGCATCGTCCGATTAGTCCTTTGGAGTATCCGGTTCGGGGCAAAACGGGTACAGGCAACCAATTGCCCACTGCGCAATTGGACCCTGTCCCCGTTTTGCGCGGTCTCGATACCAGAAAGCACTTATCGGACGCGATGACGCAGGATCTTATTGAGAAGATCAGACTGCCTTCCTTGCCAAAGGCAGCTCCGCTCAGGCCCTGATGAGCACACGCCGCGAGACGCTTCAGCTTCTGTTGGCCGGCATGGCGCAGGCCCAGGGCGTGGTGCGCGAGAGACCGCCCCGAAAACCCTACGTGGTCTTCCTTTCCGGAGAGACCGAGTACAACTCGGAAGCCACCCTGCCCCGGATCGCCCAGGAACTGGAATCGAAGCACGGCATGCGGTGCACCGTTGTGGTGGCCTCGGGCAAGGCCGACCTGCCCGGCCTGGAGGCACTCGAAGACGCCGACCTGGCGGTTGCTTACCTGAGCTCCCTGACGCTGCCTGCCAGCCAGCTCAACCAGATCAAGGCCTACCTGGACGCCGACAAGCCGCTGGTTGGGCTGCGCACCAGCATTCAGGCCTTCGATAACTGGAAGGAATTCGGCGAGCAGGTGCTCGGCGCGCCCTGGCACTATGACTACGGCTCCACCTCCAGCACTGATGTGAAGGTGATCCCCGAGGCTGCGGGCTATTCTATCCTGCGGGGCGTCGCCAGCGAGTTTCACTGCCGCTCCTGGCTCTACCACGTTCTGCCGCTGCCTACCTCCGTAAGCCCGCTGTTGGTGGGAGTATCCGTCGGCGAGAGCAAGCGGCCGGACCGTGTCCCGAACCCGGTGGCCTGGACCAAGACGTACAAAGGCGGTCGTGTTTTTTACACCTCGCTCGGGCATCCCGAGGATTTCCAGGTCGAACCCTTCCGCAAGCTGCTCATCAATGCCATCTACTGGGCGCTCGGCAAGACGCCGCCGGCTCCCTGATTCGGTATCCTGGTAGACTGATCGGTCTTCCGCGTGTCGGATTACAGGCGTTGGGCAGCGTCGTCTCCCAAAATGCCGCAGTAGGCTTGACATGGCTTCACTGAAACGAAGGCTTGAGCTTGTGAGGGGTCTTCTCGACGGCGGGGCCGCTTACACCGGGACCCATTGGGTCGTGCTGGACCTCACGCGCCGCTGCAACCCTGTCTGCCTGGGCTGCTTCTTTCATTGCATCCAGCCGCGCCAGCCTTCACCCGGCGATCACCAGGTGCAGGACCTCTCCTCAGAACTGGTCCGGAAGATGTACACAATCCTCGAACTGGGTACCCGCGAGATCGTTTTTGCAGGCGAAGGAAGACGTTTCTGCATCCCCAGGTCTTCGATTTCGTCGGGGCCTTCAAGCGCGCCGGTTTCCAGGTCCAGGCCTTCACCAACGGCACCCTGACCGATCCAACCACGGCCTTCCGAATCGTGGAAAGCAAGCTCGACGTTCTCCACGTAACGTTGTGGGCCACCGATCCAACCGAGCACGCGGAGTGGCACCCCGGCATCAACCCCACCTTCTTCGACAAGAGGACCGAGGGCTTGAAACTGGTCACTCAGGCCAAGCGACAGTTGGGCACACGGGTTCCCTTGATCTCCAAGTGCCCCTTCACCGAAGCAACTTCAGGAACATCAACGAACGGGTCGAACTGGCTCTGGCCGGCGGGTGCGACGAGGTGACCTTGGGTATTTCCGCGATTGGGGCGGGAGTTCGAGCATCTGGGACTACTGCCGGAGGATACAGAAGCCATCCTCCCCGGCCTGATGGCAGCCAAGAGGATTCTGGAAGCGCATGGCGTGCGCCACAATGTCGGTGAATACTTGGACCGTGTGCGATCAGGCCCCGAGGTGTGGCGCCGGCTACCCTGCTACGCCGGTTGGTACACTTGCTGTGTGAAGGCGGATGGTACCGTTCTGGCTTGCAGCCATTGTCACCTAGCGATGGGTAACCTCAACCAGCGGAGTTTCGCCCGAATATGGGACGGCCCTGAGTACCGGGAGTTCCGCCGGCGCCGCTCGAATCCCGACACGCTGGCCGGGCTGGGTCAGGTCTGCAATTGCGCCAATTGCTGCAATACGAGGGAAAGCCTCCGTGTCCACCGCCTCTTCCGGTGGCTCGCCCCGCTGGTTCCCCGAACGAGGAATCCGGAAGGCAGGTACGAGCCCGCGAAATGATCTCGAAGCTGTCCCAGGCCGTCCGCGCCCTGATCACCCGCAAGATCTCCTTCGAGCTTGATCTGATCCCCTTCCACTTCGAGGGCCTGCGGTTGAAGAAGGTCGTCAACTGGATCCTCACCGAAGGCTCGGTGTCCTTCAAGCCCACCATGCCGTGGGGCATGCCCACCGTCCTCCAGCTCGAAGCCGACCAGCCGTGCAATGTCCACTGCCGTGTCTGCCCCGTTGGCATGGGCCTCGACCACCCGACCGGCGACATGGATCTCCCTCTGTTCAAGCGGATCATCGACGAACTCGGCGAGTATCTCCTGCTGATCATGTTCTGGGACTGGGGCGAGCCTTTCCTCAACCCGCACGCTTACGAAATGATCCGCTACGCCGGCCGCGCCGGCATCAAGGTCGTGTGCAGCACCAACGGGCACGTGTTCGCCTCTGGCAGCCACGCTCTCGAGGTGGTCGAATCCGGCCTGGACGTGCTGGTCTTTTCGGTGGATGGCATCACCCAGGAGACCTACCAGCGCTTCCGCGCCGCCGGCCGCCTCAGGTGGTCCTCAAGGGCATCCGGAAGGTGGTAGCCGAGAAGCGTCGCCTGAACTCCCGGACCCCACTGGTGAACTTCCGATTCATCGTCATGAAGCACGGGGAGCAGGAGATTCCGCAGTTGACCGAGTTTGCCCGCTCCCTGGGAGTCGATGCGCTCACTCTGCGGAAGTTCTATTCCGTTCCCGACCACCGGCGCGGCGGCGTCCCTCAGGAAAGCGCCTTCATCCCCAGCCAGCCCAGATACCAGTTGCCCGAACTTTCTCCGGAAGACCTGGAGCCCGTTCGCGTGGCCAGTAACCCCTGCAAGAACCTATGGAATTGCCCCGCCATCCACTGGGACGGGACCGTGTGCTCCTGCTTCATGGACTGGAACGAGGAGCGTCCCCTGGGCCGCTTGCGAGAGCAGAGCTTCAGAGAGATCTGGCGGGGCGAGGCCTACCGGAACCTCCGGCGGAGTTCCGCAGGCGCTGGCAGGGACTCCTCCTGTGCGGCGAATGCCCCTCCGGTTTCAAGGGCGGCGACGTGGGCCGGGAGAGCAATGCCGAGGCGCTGTTCTTCTAAGCGCGTATCCCTGAAGACGACAAACCGGAATGGCGCGGGGCCGGCTGGAGGGTGAGAGCAGGTTCAATAGAGCAGGTTGGTCCCGAAGTTGGGGATACCGCCGCCGCGAACCGTCGCCTTCCACTGGTCCAGCTTGCCTCGGTCCATTTTCCAGAACTGGCCGCACCGCTCGAGGTATTGGATGACCGCGTCGCGTTCCCCTTTCTGAAGTAGTTCCAGCGCCAGGGCCATGTTGGGGCCGAAGGATTTGATCTGCGGGGAGCCGGGAGTCTTGCCGGCGGCCGGGAGATGCTCCTTGGCCTTTTAGAGATCTCCACTCCGCACGGCGAGCCGCCCGGGACCAAGTTGCCGTCGTGGATCGCATTGCCGTAGTTGCAGTTCTTGGGAAACTGCGGGGCCATTCGAGCAACTCCGTGGCATAGCCCCGGGCCTTCGCTGGATCGCCAGCGTCGAGCGCCATCTTGGCGAGGTCTGCCAACAAGTAAAACCGCTCCTCCGGTCTGGTGGCCAGCTTGGCTGCCGACTCCATTTGCTCGAAGGCCTTTCTTGCGAGTGCCGCCCTGCCGGCTTCGTCCTTCGCCCGGCGCGCCTGCATCTGGTAGTTGCGCGCCAGATTTCTGGCCACGTCCGGGTCCTTGAGATGGACCTAAGGCGCGCACAAGCAGGCTTGCCGCAAACTCATTCTCAGTCAGAGTAAAGAAGTGGGCGGCGTTGGTTAACAACGCCGAACTCGCCTCCGGCTTTGCAGCCTCCTTCCGCCAGGCTGCCGCCGCTTGCACATAGCCTTCGGGATCGGCCAAGCTGCCGCCGACGAGGTCAACGCGGGCTTCCGGGGCGCCCGCAAGGCGGTCTTCCGGGTGGTGTTCGATCAGCCACAGAATATGCCTCCGGCGCGCTTCCTTCACCTTCTCCGGCGCCATGTCGCGCAACCCGTTGCGGAAGTAATAAGCAAGCAGAGTGGTATGAGCGGTGGTGTCGTCGGGATTCTTCTGGAGCGAATCCTCGAGTCGCTGTGCTTCCGCCAGGCTGAGGTCGCGTCCGGCAGGCGGCTGGGCGAGGGCAAACAACGGCACGAACAGGAGAGCGATGCGGCACATCTGAGCCTGCTTCAAGCCGGTCGCGGTAGGGATACCGGTTACCCGGCACCCCCCGCACAGATCTGATTACGGGCGCTGGGTCGCGCATACGGCTCTTAGCTCGGATCGCGTGGCGGCGAAGCGCTGCGTTGGCCAAGGATGGACGCAACGGAAGGGGCAACCAGCGGGCCGCGAGCTTACCCAGTCGGTCCCAGTTGAGGCGGTGGCGTGTGGCTGCGTGGCCTGCAGTTGGGTGTTCGCCACAATCGGATCAACCGGTCCCGAAAGGTCCACAAGCGGTCGAGGTTTCCCGGTCCGCGTGATAGTTGAAGTAGCCCTGCACGACCGACCTGAGCCACTCGCCCGTTTGCGCCACCGGATCGTATCCGTCGCTGCCGGAGTTGCTGCTTGATTTCCTGCAACTTCCCCCGCAGGCGCTTGCCGATCGTCTGGCGCTTCACGGTAAAGTACCCCTTCCGGTTCTTCCCGCTGATATGCGTGAAGCCCAGAAAAGTCGAACGTCTCAGGCTTGCCTTCCCCTCTGCCTTTCCGGTGCAGCTCGGCATACCGCCCGAACTCGATCCGGCGCGTTTTCTCCGGTGCAGTTCCAGTCCGAACTTCCCCAGCCGTTCCCGGAAGTCCTCCAGTAAACGGTCGGCTTCCGCCGGGTATTGGAAACCGAGGACGGTATCATCGGCATAGCGAACGACAATCACGTCCCCCCTCGCATATTTCTTGCGCCACGCATCCACCCAGAGATCGAAAACGTAGTGCAGATAGATATTGGCCAGCAGTGGTGAAATCACCGCTCCTTGCGGAGTACCCATCTCCCTCTCCGACCATCGCCTCCCTCCATCACTCCGGCTTTCAGCCATTTCTGGATCAGCCGTAGGATGCGGGGGTCGGCGACGCGATGCTGGACGAACTTCATCATCCATCCGTGGTCGAGGTGATCGAAAAATCCTCGGATATCTGCGTCCAGCACATAGTTCACCCGCTTCTGCTTGAGCGCGACCGTCAACGCATCCAGCGCCTGATGCTGGCTGCGCCCCGGTCGGAAACCATACGAGAAGCCCCGAAAGTCCTCCTCGTAAATCTGATTGAGGATGGTGACGACGGCTTGTTGGACGACCTTGTCCTCCAGCGCCGCCACCCCTAACGGACGTTGTCGCCCGTCGGCTTGGGGATGAACACCCTCCTCGATGGTTTCGCTCGATACGCCCCGCGATGGACCCGGCTGTGCAGGTCGACCAGCCGACCTTCCAGCCCGGTCTCATACTCCTGCCAGGTGACGCCGTCCACGCCGGGGGCCGCTTTCCGCTTCAAGGCGTAAAAGCTCTCCCGAAGTAATCGACCGTCAGGTGGTGGAGCAAGGCGGTGAACTCTTCTCCCTTCCCTCCTCGCTGCTTTCCGCACACCCGCCAATCCCTGGGATACGCGTGCCCCGCTCTGTGTCGGGTGCGTGCCGGATTGATGAGTGTTCTCCTTGATCAGCGGCCTTCCCTCCTCACTCTCCGCCAACGGTTTCCCGTCTTGGTTCGAATGATTCATCGGTACTATGCCGCTGTCCGACTCCTCGGAGACGTGCATGCGGGCCGTGCGGCTATCGCCTTCTCCCGCCGGCCTGCTGCCCTCGTGCCCAACAGGCGTCTCCGAGGTCTCCCGGTTCTCGTGCATGAAGTTTCTAGGCGTGTCTGGGGTCTACGACTACGCAGGACTGACCGGGGACTCGCGCTAGCGCCTCCGGTCATGTTGCCTTCCGCTAAATTCAGAGCGTCGGCGTCCTGATTGCAACTTTTCGGAGCTCAATACCCAGCCCACCTATACCCCTGTTTACGCTTCGCCGGGCACCTCGCGGCGCCCAGCGCAAAACTCGGGGCCGAGCGGGTCGCTACCCCTTTCTCGTGAGACTCTTGCATTCTCTACTTCATGCCGGTTTATCCCGGCGCACGAATTTC
>CAVRZY010000111.1:0-29032 GCA_963725415.1 uncultured Acidobacteriota bacterium
CCCACCGTATACTGAAATTGGAGTCATTACCAGCGCCCTTCCATCGGGAGGGTGGGTTAGTATCTCCGGAGGGCATCGGCAAACGGTGCCCTCTTTTCGTTCCAGGGGTGCTCGGTGGGTAGGTGTGCGGTTCTGATTGACGGCGCTTATCTGAACAATGTTCTGGAACACGACTTTGGAAAGCTGCGCGTCGACATCGGAAGGCTGGCAGCGAACTGGCCGGCCCCATGGAGAGACTGCGGACTTACTACTACCACTGCATGCCTCACACCAGTGAGCCGCCCACTCCAGAGGAGAAGCAATGGTTCGCGGCAGTGGATTCGTTTATCTTTGCCCTGAAGAAACTGAGCAGACTTCAGGTCCGCCTGGGCAGCTCCAAAGAATCGGGAATCAATTCAGGCAAAAGCGCGTCGATATCTGGATGGCAGTCGATCTGGTGCATCGTCCGATTAGTCCTTTGGAGTATCCGGTTCGGGGCAAAACGGGTACAGGCAACCAATTGCCCACTGCGCAATTGGACCCTGTCCCCGTTTTGCGCGTCGATACCAGAAAGCACTTATCGGACGCGATGACGCAGGATCTTATTGAGAAGATCAGACTGCCTTCCTTGCCAAAGGCAGCTCCGCTCAGGCCCTGATGAGCACACGCCGCGAGACGCTTCAGCTTCTGTTGGCCGGCATGGCGCAGGCCCAGGGCGTGGTGCGCGAGAGACCGCCCCGAAAACCCTACGTGGTCTTCCTTTCCGGAGAGACCGAGTACAACTCGGAAGCCACCCTGCCCCGGATCGCCCAGGAACTGGAATCGAAGCACGGCATGCGGTGCACCGTTGTGGTGGCCTCGGGCAAGGCCGACCTGCCCGGCCTGGAGGCACTCGAAGACGCCGACCTGGCGGTTGCTTACCTGATCTCCCTGACGCTGCCTGCCAGCCAGCTCAACCAGATCAAGGCCTACCTGGACGCCGACAAGCCGCTGGTTGGGCTGCGCACCAGCATTCAGGCCTTCGATAACTGGAAGGAATTCGGCGAGCAGGTGCTCGGCGCGCCCTGGCACTATGACTACGGCTCCACCTCCAGCACTGATGTGAAGGTGATCCCCGAGGCTGCGGGCTATTCTATCCTGCGGGGCGTCGCCAGCGAGTTTCACTGCCGCTCCTGGCTCTACCACGTTCTGCCGCTGCCTACCTCCGTAAGCCCGCTGTTGGTGGGAGTATCCGTCGGCGAGAGCAAGCGGCCGGACCGTGTCCCGAACCCGGTGGCCTGGACCAAGACGTACAAAGGCGGTCGTGTTTTTTACACCTCGCTCGGGCATCCCGAGGATTTCCAGGTCGAACCCTTCCGCAAGCTGCTCATCAATGCCATCTACTGGGCGCTCGGCAAGACGCCGCCGGCTCCCTGATTCGGTATCCTGGTAGACTGATCGGTCTTCCGCGTGTCGGATTACAGGCGTTGGGCAGCGTCGTCTCCCAAAATGCCGCAGTAGGCTTGACATGGCTTCACTGAAACGAAGGCTTGAGCTTGTGAGGGGTCTTCTCGACGGCGGGGCCGCTTACACCGGGCCCCATTGGGTCGTGCTGGACCTTACGCGCCGCTGCAACACTGTCTGCCGGGCTGCTTCTTTCATTGCATCCAGCCGCGCCAGCCTTCACCCGGCGATCACCAGGTGCAGGACCTCTCCCAGAACTGGTCCGGAAGAGTGCGCGGACTCCCCGAACTGGGCACCCGCGAGATCGTTTTTGCAGGCGAGGGAGAGACGTTTCTGCATCCCCAGGTCTTCGATTTCGTCGGGGCCTTCAAGCCCGGTTTCCAGGTCCAGGCCTTCACCAACGGCACCCTGACCGATCCAACCGTGGCCTTCCGAATCGTGGAAAGCAAGCTCGACGTTCTCCACGTAACGTTGTGGGCCACCAATCCAACCGAGCACGCGGAGCGGCACCCCGGCATCAACCCCACCTTCTTCCACAAGAGGACCGAGGGCTTGAAACTGGTCACTCAGGCCAAGCGACAGTTGGGCACACGGGTTCCCTTGCTCAATCTCCAAGTGCCCCTTCACCGAAGCAACTTCAGGAACATCAACGAACGGGTTGAACTGGCTCTGGCCGGCGGGTGCGACGAGGTGACCTTTGGGTATTTCCGCGATTGGGGCGGGGAGTTCGAGCATCTGGGACTACTGCCGGAGGACACAGAAGCCATCCTCCCCGGCCTGATGGCAGTCAAGAGGATTCTGGAAGCGCATGGCGTGCGCCACAATGTCGGTGACTACTTGGACCGTGTGCGATTAGGCCCCGAGGTGGGCGCCGGCCACCCCGCTACGCCGGTTGGTACACCTGCTGTGTGAAGGCGGATGGTACTGTTCTGGCTTGCAGCCATTGTCACCTAGCGATGGGTAACCTCAACCAGCGGAGTTTCGCCCGAAGATGGGACGGCCCTGAGTACCGGGAGTTCCGCCGGCGCAGCTCGAATCCCGACACCCTGGCCGGGCTGGGTCAGGTCTGCAATTGCGCCAATTGCTGCAATACGAGGGAAAGCCTCCGTGTCCACCGCCTCTTCCGGTGGCTCGCCCCGCTGGTTCCCCGAACGAGGAATCGGAAGGCAGGTACGAGCCCGCGAAATGATCTCGAAGCTGTCCGAGGCCGTCCGCGACCTGATCACCCGCAAGGTCTCCTTCGAGCTTATCTTATCCCCCTCCACTTCGAGGGCCTGCCGTTGAAGAAGGTCGCCAACGGGATCCTCACCGAAGGCTCGGTGTCCTTCAAACCCACCATGCCGTGGGGCATGCCCACTGTCCTCCAGCTGAGGCCGACCAGCCGGTGCAACCTGCACTGCCGCGTCTGCCCCGTTGGCATGGGCCTCGACCGCCCGACTGGCGACATGGATCTCCCTCTGTTCCAGCGCATCATCGACGAACTCGGCGAGTATCTCCTGCTGATCATGTTCTGGGACTGGGGCGAGCCTTTCCTCAACCCGCACGCTTACGAAATGATCCGCTACGCCCGCTGCGCCGGCATCAAGGTCGTGTGCAGCACCAACGGGCACGTTTTGCCTCTGGCAGCCACGCTCGCGAGGTGGTCGAATCCGGCCTGGACGTGCTGGTCTTTTCGGTGGATGGCATCACCCAGGAGACCTACCAGCGCTTCCGCGCCGCCGGCCGCCTCGAGGCGGTCCTCGAGGGCATCCGGAAGGTGGTAGCCGAGAAGCGTCGCCTGAACTCCCGGACCCCACTGGTGAACTTCCGATTCATCGTCATGAAGTACGGGGAGCAGGAGATTCCGCAGTTGACCGAGTTTGCCCGCTCCCTGGGAGTCGATGCGCTCACTCTGCGAAAGTTCTATTCCGTTCCCGACCACCGGCGTGGCGGCGTCCCTCAGGAAAGTGCCTTCATCCCCAGCCAGCCCAGATACCAGTTGCCGAACTTTCTCCGGAGGACCTGGAGCCCGTTCGCGTGGCCAGTAACCCCTGCAAGAACCTTTGGAATTGCCCCGCCATCCACTGGGACGGAACCGTTTGCTCCTGCTTCATGGACTGGAACGAGGAGCGTCCCTGGGCCGCTTACGAGAGCAGAGCTTCAGAGAGATCTGGCGGGGCGAGGCCTACCGGAAGCTCCGGCGGGATTTCCGCAAGCGCTGGCAGGAACTCCTCCTGTGCGGCGAGTGCCCCTCCGGCTTCAAGGGCGGCGACGTGGGCCGGGAGAGCAATGCCGAGGCGCTGTTCTTCTAAGCGCGTATCCCCGAAGACGACAAACCGGAATGGCGCGGGGCCGGCTGGAGGGTGAGAGCAGGTTCAATAGAGCAGGTTGGCCCCGAAGTTGGGGATACCGCCGCCGCGAACCGTCGCCTTCCACTGGTCCAGCTTGCCTCGGTCCATCTTCCAGAACTGGCCGCACAGCTTGAAGTATTGGATGACCGCGTCGCGTTCCCCTTTCTGAAGTAGTTCCAGCGCCAGGGCCATGTTGGGGCCGAAGGATTTGATCTGCGGGGAGCCGGGAGTCTTGCCGGCGGCCAGAAGATGTTCCTTGGCCTTTTCGAGATCTCCACTCCGCACGGCGAGCCGCCCGAGGACCAAGTTGCCGTGGTGGATCGCATTGCCGTAGTTGAAGTTCTTGGGAAACTGCGGGGCCATCTCCAGCAACTCCGTGGCATAGCCCCGGGCCTTCCCTGGGTCGCCAGCGTCGAGCGCCATCTTGGCCAGGTCTGCCAGCAAGTAAAACCGCTCCTCCGGTCTGGTGGCCAGCTTGGCTGCCGACTCCATTTGCTCGAATGCCTTTCTTGCGAGTGCCGCCCTGCCGGCTTCGTCCTTCGCCCGGCGCGCCTGCATCTGGTAGTTGCGCGCCAGATTTCTGGCCACATCCGCGTCCTTGGGATCCGCCTTGAGGCGCGCTCAAGCAGGCTTGCCGCAAACTCATTCTCAGTCAGAGTAAAGAAGTGGGCGGCGTTGGTTAACAACGCCGAACTCGCCTCCGGCTTTGCAGCCTCCTTCCGCCAGGCTGCCGCCGCTTGCACATGGCCTTCGGGATCGGCCAAGCTGCCGCCGACGAGGTCAACGCGGGCTTCCGGGGCGCCCGCAAGGCGGTCTTCCGGGTGGTGTTCGATCAGCCAGAGAATATGCCTCCGGCGCGCCTCCTTCACCTTCTCCGGCGCCATGTCGCGCAGCCCGTTGCGGAAGTAATAAGCAAGCAGAGTGGTATGAGCGGTGGTGTCGTCGGGATTCTTCTGGAGCGAATCCTCGAGTCGCTGTGCTTCCGCCAGGCTGAGGTCGCGTCCGGCAGGCGGCTGGGCGAGGGCAAACAACGGCACGAACAGGAGAGCGATGCGGCACATCTGAGCCTGCTTCAAGCCGGTCGCGGTAGGGATGCCAATTGCTCAGCACCCCCCGCACAGATCCGTACGGGCGCTCATTAGCGCATACGGCTCTTGTCTAGGATAGCTCACGGCAAAGCGACACTCAGGATACGGGTGGAGCACACGCGGTTGGGGAATCCAGCGCACCGCCAAGCGGTGCATGCGGGTCCAAGGAACTCGGTGCGTCTGGCTGCGGTCCAACAGGGTCCTTCGCCAGAGCCGAGTCACCCGCTCCCGAAACACACCCAGGCTGTCAAGGTTTCCCGGTACCGCGTGATAGTTGAAGTAGCCTTGCACGACCGACTTGAGCCACTCTCCCGTTTGCGCCACCGGGTCGTGCATCCGCGCGCGGAGTTGCCGCTTGATTTGCTCCAGCTTGGCTCGCAGGCGCTTGCCCACCGTCTTGCGCTTCACCGTGAAGTACCCCTTCTGGGTCTTCCCGCTGATGTGCGTGAACCCCAGAAAGTCGAACGTCTCGGGCTTGCCTTCCCCTCTTCGTTTCCGGTCCTGTTCGGCGAACCGCCCGAACTCGATCCGGCGCGTCTTGTCCGGATGGAGTTCCAACCCAAACTTCCCCAGCCGTTTCCGGAGATCCTCCAGAAAACGGTCTGCTTCCGCCCGGTGTTGGAATCCTACAACGCTATCATCCGCATAACGGACGACGATCACGTCTCCCTGGGCGCACTTCTTGCGCCAGGCCTCCACCCAGAGGTCGAAGACGTAGTGCAGATAGATATTGGCCAGCAGCGGTGAGATCACCGAACCTTGCGGCGTACCCATCTCGGCCTCCGACCACCGCCCATCCTCCATCACCCCGGCTTTCAGCCATTTCTGGATCAGCCGTAGGATCCGGGGATCGGCAACGCGGTGCTGGACGAATTTCATCATCCATCCATGATCGATATGATCGAAGAACCCACGGATGTCTGCGTCCAGCACACAGTTCACCCGCCTCCGCTTGAGCGCGACCGTCAGCGCATCCAGCGCTTGATGCTGGCTCCGCCCCGGTCGGAAACCATACGAGAAGCCTCGAAAGTCCTCCTCGTAAATCTGGTTGAGAATGGTGACCACCGCCTGTTGGACAATCTTGTCTTCCAGCGCCGCGATTCCCAGCGGGCGTTGTCGCCCGTCGGCTTTCGGGATGTACACCCTTCTGGATGGCTTCGCTCGATACGCCCCGCGGTGTACCCGGCTGTGGAGATCGATCAGTCGATCTTCCAGCCCGGTTTCATACTCCTGCCACCCTATGCCGTCCACGCCGGGGGCTGCCTTTCGCTTCAGAGCGTAAAAGCTTGCCCGGAGCAATCCGACCGTCAAGTGGTGGAGCAAAGCGGTGAACTGCTGCTCCCTTCCCTCCTGCGCTGCTTTCCGTACACCCGCCAACCCCTGGGATACGCGAGCCCCGCTCTGTGTCGGGTGCGTGCCGGATTGATGAGTGTTCTCCTTGACCAGCGGCCTTCCCTCCTCACCCTCCGCCAACGGTGCCCCGTCTTTGTTCGAGTGATTCATTGGTACTATTCCGCTGTCCGACTCCTCAAGGACGTGCATGCGGGCCGTGTGGCTATCGCCTTCTCCCGCCGGCCTGCCGTCTACTTTCCCGACAGGCATCCCCGAGGTCTCCCGGTTCTCGTGCACGAAGCTTCTAGGCGTGTCTGGGGTCTGCGACTACGCAGGACTGACCGCCGGCTCGCGCTAGCGTCTTCGGTCATGTTGCCTTCCGCCAAATCCACAGCGTCGGCGCCCTGATTGCAATTTTTCGAAGCTCGATACCCAGCCCACCTGTACCTCTGTTTACGCTTCGCCAGATACCTCGCGGTACCCAGCGCAAAACTCGAGGCCGAGCGGGTCGCTACCCCTTTCTCGTAAGACTCTTGCATTCTCTGCCTCGTGCCGGTTTATCCCGGCGCACGGATTTCCATTTCGGGTTTCCCGCTGGCCAACAGTATACATCTGGCCGTCTCTCTTTGGAGGGTTTCTCCAGCGCGAGGCGCAACGCCTGAGAAGGTGTACTACTATAGCCCCGTTTCCTGGCGGCGCGGGAAGATTCCGTGTGTTAAGCGCTTGCGGTGTGGCTGGCCAATTGACGATCTGCTCATTGACGATTGATGATTTCAGTGTCCCGCGACGCCAGACACAGCAATTGTGAATCGGCAATCCCGCAATCGTCAATTTCCTCGGCACGGCCGGTCTCAGAGCAGACGCCGCTCGCTGGGGTGTTTGGTGGCGGCTATGCCGCGATATGAAAAGATGCCAGGGCGGGTCGGGGACCTGCCTCACCACGCTGGCAGGTTGTTAAGCTGGCGCAGGCCCCCGGCCTGCGTTGGTGCTTCGCGGAGAACAGAATCGCTCCCCTTTACCAACGCCTGGGCTGTTCAAGTCCTGTACAGCGTGTTGGCCTGGATCTCCAGCGTTCCCGCTTCACCAGCAGCGTTCGGAAGCTACGCTGAAGAGCGCGATGTCCGGCTTGGGGAAGCATTCCTGCCGAGACCAAAGCCGCTGCCAGCGACCACGCCCGGTGATCCCGCAGCAGGAACAGCGGCGCCTTTCTGAAAGCCTCAAACAGCAGTTTCCGAGCGGCACTGCAGTCGCCCTGCTCATAGTTGACGACAGCCAGAAAGCGGCGCCGGCTGGCTCTCCAGGAGTTCTCGACAGTTCGGAACTGCGAGGGCGCGAGCCGCCGCATTTTTTCCAGAACCAGAGCATGCGACTGCTCCAGCGCGCGCCAGTCCTTGGTCATCTGCCCCTGACGCCTGCGATAGAGGGTCAGGACGCGGGGGATGCCCCAGACATTGTTGGGTCGGAGCAGAGCCACGCGAACCCAGAAGTCGCTATCTGCCGCAGCTCCCAGAGTGGTGTCGAACGTCACCCCCCCGCGCTCCAGCGCCTCCCGGCGGACCACCGCGGCGGAGCCATTGCCAATCACGTTCTCTATCAGCAGGTCACGGAAAGCAACGGGGCCCGCCTTCGCTCTCATGATGTGCCCCGTATCGTCCCCGGATTCTGTGATGATCCGCGAGGACGAGAATGTCAGATCGATGCCGGGACGGCTTTCGAGCACCCCTGCATGCTCCGCTACCATCTCCGGCAACCAGACATCATCTCCATCCAGGAAGGCGATGTATCGGCCGGCAGCTAACCGCAGGCCTCGGTTGGTAGCTCGAAAGGGGCCCGCGTTAGCTTGCTCAACTACCAGCAGGCGCGGGTCGGTGATTCCACGCAATACTTCCCCCGTGCCGTCGGCCGACCCGTCGTTGATCACGATTACCTGGAGGTTGGTGAAGGTCTGGCCAAGAGCCGAATCCACAGCCTGACGGACGAACTCTGCCTGATTGTAAACGGGCATGACCACCGTGACGAGAGGCAGCTCCTGTCTCATCCCAGCCGGGATTTGCATCTTGGGTTCCCGGGAAGCCGTCAGTATACACCTGACCAGCTTCCCTCGAATAGCGCAATCCGCCGAAGCTGGTTTTGTTAGAAGCTCTAAGTATGGGCGGTAGTCTCTTCCCACAGATATCAGTGGTTGTGGTGTTGCAATGCGGTTCGGAGGCCTTCCGCCTGGCGCTGGCGCGCCTCCGCGCTCAGACGGTCGCCTCCGCACTCGAGTGCATTATCGTTGCCCCATCCCGGAAAGAACTGAACCTGGCTCCGGAGGAACTGGAAGGCTTCTTCACACACAAGATCCTGGAGTTGGGACCGCTGGAGGGCGAGGGGGGCGCCAAGGCCGCCGGCGTGGCCGCCGCCACGGCGCCCCTGGTGGCCTTCATGGAGGACCACTCCTACCCCGATCCTTGTTGGGCTGAAGCGCTGATCGAGGCCCACCGCCGGGGCGATTTCGCCGCCGTCGGCCCCGTCATGCTGAATGCCAACCCCGGCAGCGCCGTGAGCTGGGGCTGCTTCCTGGTCTTCTATGGCCCCTGGATGGCGGCGCGCCCTCAACAAGAGGTCCGCCACCTCCCCGCCAACCAATCCTGCTACAGGCGCAACGTGCTCCTCGAATACGGTTCACGCCTCCCGGAGATGTTGCAGTCGGAAAGCGTGCTCCATTGGGACCTGCTCGCCCGAAATCAGAGGCTTCACCAGGAACCCGCCGCCAGAGTGTATCATCTGAACTACTCTCGGTACGGCCCGATGCTGTTCGAGTACTACCTGTCCTCGCGTGTGTTCGCCGCCAATCGCGCACGGGCCTGGGGGATTCCCAGGAGGATACTCTACGCCCTGGGCTCGCCGCTGATCCCGCTCATTCGCTGGCGGCGGATTGTTCAGGATGCCACGCGCGCCGCCCTGCCGGCACGCATCCTCCGGCGGGCTTTCCCGGCCCTGGCGCTGGCCCTGCTGGCCGGCGCGGCTGGAGAGGCGCTGGGCTACGCCTTCGGCGATCGCCGCGCCGCCGAGCGCCTGATGAGGTTCGTGCGCAACCGGCACACTACCTTCACTCCCCGGGACCTGGAGGCGCTGTCCGGATTATGAGTGAGCCTGCTCTTTTCTCCATCGTCGTTCCCACTTACAGCCGGCCCCGGCGCCTCTCGAATCTGCTCACTGCACTCGCTCGCTTGAGATATCCCTTAGCCCGCTTCGAGGTGATCATTGTAGACGACGGCGGCTGGGTCCCCATCGAGCCTGCCATTTCCGACTTCCGCGACCGGTTGAACCTGACCTTGCTGCGGCAGGAAAACACCGGCCCCGGCGGAGCCCGCAACTACGGCGCGGCGCACGCCCAAGGGGACTATCTGGCCTTCACCGACGATGACTGTTGTCCCGATCCAGGCTGGCTCGAGGCCTTCGCCGGTCGCTTCCAGGATTCGCCTGCCTCCATCTGCGGGGGCAGGACGATCAGCGCTTTTCCTAACAACCCCTACTCTGCTGCCAGCCAGCTCCTGTTGGATTACCTTCGCGAACACTACAGCCCCACCCAGAAGCTCGGCGGCTTCTTCGCCACCAACAACTTCGCCGTGCCCAGAAAGACTTTTCTGGACCTGGACGGCTTCCACCCCGCGCTGCGCTTCGGCGAGGACCGCGAGTTCTGCTATCGCTGGGCCTCCCGCGGCTATCCTTTCGTGTTCGCCCCGGAGGCCATCGTTTATCATGCCAACGAGTTGCGGCTGTGCTCCTTCCTGCATCTCCATTTTTCCTACGGCGGAGGAACCTTCCAGTTCCGCAGACGCTGCGCCGCCAATGTCCTGGGCCCCGTCAAGTTGAGCCCGCCCTCCTGGTATCTCAACCTGGTCCTCTCCGGCATTCGAGCGCACAGGAGCCCGCGCGGCCTGGTTCTCAGCTTGCTGCTGCTGGCCACGCAGGCCGCCTGTAGCGCCGGCTTTCTATGGGCCGCCGCCACGCGCCGCGGTAGAAAGAGCTAACCTGGCAACCCGTTCCCTGGGTGCGGCCGCATCCCTCGCAAAGCGTTATACTCTCCCCCATGGGATGCAGGTTCCTGGCTCCGTTTTTTGCCGCACTATTTCCCCTGACCAGTTCCGCTCAGGTCTGCGTGGCTTGCCACAAGAAGGTCACGCCGAGCATCGTCTCCGATTGGCAGTTCAGCAAGCACCGCCAGAATGAGGTCGATTGCTCGGTCTGCCACGGCGAGGAGCACACTTCCGCCACAGACGTCGCCAAGGCCAAGATTCCCACGCCCGAAACCTGCGCCACCTGCCATGAGACCCAGGTGAAACAGTTCAAGGGCGGAAAGCACGCCGCAGCCTGGGCCGCCATGAAAGCCATGCCTACCATCCACTGGCAGCCTATGGCCCTCACTGAGGGCATGAAGGGCTGCGGCGGCTGCCACAAGATCGGCCTGAAAACCGAGGCCGAGATTCGCGAACTGAAGAGGACCGGCCCCGGGTTCGGCGTGGCCTCCTGCGACGCCTGCCACACGCGCCACACCTTCTCAATTCAGGAAGCTCGCCAGCCGCAGGCCTGCCAGACCTGCCACATGGGCTTCGATCACCCGCAGTGGGAGATGTACAGTTCCTCGAAGCACGGCGTGCGCTACCTGCTCAAGCAGAGCAACGCCCTGCCGCCCAGCGCGGCGGCGCCCACCTGCCAGAGCTGTCATTTCCAGGACGGCAATCACGCCGTCCGCACCGCCTGGGGCTTTTTGGCGGTGCGCCTGCCCATGCCCCAGGACCAGCAGTGGGCCACCGATCGCGCCACCCTTCTCCAGGCCCTGGGCGTCCTTGACCCATCCGGCAAGCCGACCGCCCGCCTGGAGGTGGTCAAGCAGGCCGGCGTTGCCCGCCTCAGCCAGGAGGACTGGCAGAGCGAGCGCGACAAAATGCTCAAGACCTGCAACCGCTGCCACTCGGTGAACTTTGCTCGCGCCGAACTCGAAAAAGGCGACCGTATCATCCAGGAGGCCGACCGGCTGATGGCCGAAGCCATCCGCACCGTCGCCGGCCTTTACACCGACGGCGTGCTGGCCAAGCCCAACAACTACGCGCACGCCTTCCCCGACCTGCTGACCTTCCACGACGCCCCGACCGTCATCGAGCAGAAGCTCTTTGTCATGTTCCTGGAGCACCGCATGCGGACCTTCCAGGGCACCTTCCACGCCAGCCCCGACTACGCCTTGTGGTACGGCTGGAGCGAGATGCAGAGGGACTTGACCGAAATCAAGACCCTGGCCGCGGAGTTGCGGGCGAGGAAGTAGCCGTCACGGGGTTTGGCGACAGGGGATCGCTCTTGCCCCATTTTTGCCTTGACCACGCCGCCCGCCTTCTGCGAGAATGCCAAGGTTGTTTGATTTGCCGTGTGGTTTTGCATGTGGTTGGCAGTGGTAGGTTGGACCTGGCTACGGGGAATCTCTCCGTAGCTATTTGTGTTTTTGAGTTGCTTCTGGGCCGGCCTCCGCAATCCGTGCGAGATCGACCAAGATCCAGGAGTGGCGAGTGAAAGAGAAAGGCCTCGTAAAGTGGTTTAATGCCGCCAAGGGCTACGGCTTCATCCAGCGCGCCAGCGGCGAGGACGTGTTCGTGCACTATACCGCAATTCAGATGACCGGATATCGCACGCTCGATAACGGCACGGAGGTCGAGTTCGAGGTCAAGGAAGGGCCCAAGGGTCTGCAAGCCGAGAACGTAGTCAAAGTGTGAGGCCGGCGCCAAGACAGCTCAGCGCCCGGGCTTACGCCCCTGGGGCGCGCACCCGGGTGCGCACGCCGGACCAGTTTTCGCAAACCACGATCGAGTTGGCCGGATTCCGCGGCAGGTATTTCAAGCTGGCCGGACCGATCAGCGTGCCGAGGTCGGCCGGCAGCAGGTCCCGCAGGCTCGAGAGATCCTGAGAAGCCATGTAGTTGACCCTGGCAATCACGTACGAGTAGTAGAGCGTGCTGTCGCGGACTTCAACAATAGTGGTATCGCACAGCCGGCCTTTGCTGTTCACCGCCAGCCTGCGCTTGCGCTCCCGCTCGGCAGGCGTGCTGCGCAAACGCAGCAGCTTGCGCACTGCCAGGCCGGAGGCCAGGCCGGCCGCTACGGCCAGGGCCGCCAGGGTCACCCTGGAATCCCACTGGAGCAACAGGTTCGAAACCAGGTCCATGGAGCGGCTCACCCGCGTTTCTTCCTAGACGGTGCTGGAGATTCCCGGCAACTCCCTGGGCCCCTACTTGGTCGCCGCGTATTTCTTGTACTGGCCGGCGATGTCGGCGCTCTGATAATCGCCCGCGTGGATGATCACCCGATAGCGGAAGCGCAGCCTGCCGCCCGGCTCCAGGGTCAGGCTGCCGTCCTGCGATTTGTCGCCCGTAAAATCCCGTACTCCAAAAATGTTGCAGGCGAACAGGCCGTAGCTCCGGGAATGCCAGAAGGTGGGGTGGCGGGGGTTGCCGGGATGGTCCAGGATGGCCACTCCCAGCTTCTCCGTGCCGGTTTCCCCGAAATAGTCCACCCAGGGGGAACGTTTCCCCCACACCTTGTTCTCCCCTTCCAGTCCCTCCGCGTTGACCATCTTGCCGGTGCGCTTGGGTTTCTCCAAAGACCGTTTGACAGGCTCCTCCAGCCAGGGCGCCAGGCGGATAGCGAAGGTGCCTTCCTTGGTGTCACCGAAGACCACCTTTTCCAGCGCCGTCAGCGTGATATCGAAATCCATCATCCGCAGGCCGGGCTGAGCATAGAAGACGATCTTCTTGGTTTCTGTCAGCAGCGTTTTTCCCTTTGCATCCGTCCAGTCGAAGGCCGCTTCCAGAAATCCCGACTTCTTCCCGCTTTTCAGGGCCAGGACCTTCTTCAGCGAGATCCGCCCCTTCTTGGGCCCCTGCTGCGTGGGGTCGTTGGACCAGAAATCCAGACCGTTCACCGCGCCGTGACTGAACCACAGGCCGCGTTGATGGACGTGGTCTCGCGTCTCGCCCTCGACCAGCTCCATGGGATAGAAGCGGCTCACCACGGTCCCGGAAGCCGCTCGCAACGGATGCAGGTACGGCTTGGTGGTATCGGCGCTGATGAACAACGCGCTGAACGGCTTGCCATCGATATCCGCCGTGATGCGGTCCGAGCCCTGGGTGATTTTGACCTGGGCCGCCAGAGGCAGAGTACACAGCAACAATAAGAAGGATGCCTTGCTCATGTGACCCAGTAGATCACACTCCGGCAGGCGGACTCAACCGCAGCCCTTAGCCATTAGCCACTCGGCAGCCTCGTCGAGACCAGGGAGCGCACCACTCGCCTCAGCGGTTCAACCCCATCGGCCTCAACCGCTGGAGACAAGGCTAGCGGCCAGCGGCTAATGGCTAACGGCTGTATTCCGGTTGACGGCCCAGACTGGAGGCGGCTATCATGAAAGCGTCTCATCTCGACAAGGAGGAAATCCATGGGTCCCCTGGGCTGGCAGGAAACGGTCTTCATTTTCGTTCTTGCCTTGCTCATTTTCGGGCCGAAGAAACTTCCCGAACTGGGGAGGACCATCGGCAAAGCGCTGACCGAGTTTCGCCGGGCATCGAGCGAACTGAAAGCGACTTTTGACCGGGAAATGAGCTCCATCGAGCGGGAAAACGAATCACTCAAGGAAGTCACCAGTAGTTTTCAGAGCGATATCCACAACAACTACGATTACAATTACGACTCCTCCTACTACGACGGCGAATACGGCAGTTCCGCCTCGTCCGATTCCACCGCGACCGACACGTCCACTGTAGGCGCTTCCGCAAGTCAGGGCGCTGAGTCGAGCCTCCGGCGTTGCGCCGGAAGGCACGCTAGCCGCCAGCCTTGGGGATGAGGCGGCGGGGACCCCTTCCAATGGGACGGGCCTCGCCGCCGAGCAATCCGAGGTCGATGCCCAGGCGGGAAGAAGCGTGCCGGCTGCTGATTTCCAAATCTAAAGCCTAAAGCAGTCAACACATCGAATGGCGTCTCAGGAAGACAATCACGGAGCACGCGCCCCGGAGGGTGCAAACTCGTCCCCCAGCGATCAGGAGGCCCCCTCCACCCAGGGGGCGCCCACCGAGGTCCAGCAAACCCCGCCCGCCTCCGGCCAGGCGCCTCCGCCACCGGTCTCCCCTCCCCCCAAAGACGAAGAGACCGACGAGGAGGAGCACATGCTCCGGATGTCCTTCCTGGAGCACCTGGAAGAATTGCGTTCGCGACTTCTCCGCAGCATCGCCGGCATCGGCGTCGCTTTCCTGCTCAGCCTGATCTTTGCCAACCAGTTGTGGCTGATCGTCGAAGAACCAGCTCACGATGCCCTTCTGCAGCTCGGCATCAAAGATCCCAGGCTGGCCCAGATCACCCCCATGGAAGTCTTCCAGATCGTCTGGATCAAGCTTCCCATTTTGACGGCTATCTTTCTGGCCTCCCCCTGGGTGCTCTACCAAGTCTGGGGCTTCATCGCGCCCGGCTTGTACAGAAAGGAGCGCCGCTGGGCCGGCCCGTTCGTGCTCGGCTCGGCCGGCCTGTTTATCATAGGCGGCCTGTTCGGTTATTTTGTCGCCTTCCGTTATGGGCTGGTCTTCCTTTTGGGGATCGGCCGGGACATCCGCATCCAGCCCATCGTCTCGGTGTCGGAATACTTCGATCTGTTCGTCAACGTCATGCTGGGCATCGGGCTGGTCTTCGAACTGCCGGTGCTGATCTTCTTTCTCACCCTGCTCCGGATCGTCAATCCCGGCTTCCTGCTCCGCAACAGCCGCTACGCCATCCTGATCATCGTGATCATCGCGGCCATTGTCACGCCCACCCCGGACGTTTTCAACCTGATGTTGTTCGCGACCCCCATGTGCCTGCTCTATTTTGTGGGGATCTTCGCCAGCTACTTGCTGATCCTGCACCGGGAGGGGCGGCGCTTTCCGTGGCGGAAGGCTCTCTATTGGCTGCTAGTGGCCGCAGTGCTGATTGCCGGGGTGCTCTGGATCGCCGTCACCAGGTATGGCTACCACTTGGTCCCCCACTGGCCGTTCCTGACGCGCTGAGGCGCAGCGCAAGCATTGGCGCCGGGGATCAGGATTGGGCGAAGTACAGCGTCACGGCGCGCTCCAGGTCGGCCTTGGTCACGCGTGCCGGGCGGTTCTCGTACCTGCCGATGGCTACGATGATGTTGCAAACGTCGTTGGGATAACAGGCCCGCAGCTCGAGGCTGCCTTCCCGCATGCACAGCTTGCGCAAGTACTCTGCGCTGTCGGGATCGCAGGAGAGGTTCCGGGCCGTCACCACGCGCCGGAAAATCTCGTCGAAGGTGGCGCCGTCCACGGGCTCGACGAAGACTTTGTTCTGCAACCTTCGCAGAAAGGCCTCGTCGGCCAGTTCGCGGGGATCCAGGTTGGTGGAAAACACCACCAGAATCTCGAAGGGGATCTTGAACTTAACCCCGTAGCGCAACGCCAGGTAGTCCACGCGGCGGTCCAGCGGCACCATCCAGCGGTTGAGCAGCTCCCGGGGCGAGACGAGCTGGCGCCCGAAATCGTCGATGACGAAGACGCCGTTGTTGGCCTTCATCTGTACCGGCGCCGCGTAGATGCCGGTGGCTTCGTCCAGCCGCAGGTCGAGCATGCCGGTCACCAGCTCGCCCCCCGCAATCACGCAGGGGCGCCGGCACAGCACCCAGCGCGGGTCGAATTCCTGCTCGATTCCTTCGATGGCCTCGTGCACCACCGGATCGTAGAGCTGCACGACTTGCCCGTCCACTTCCACCGCGTAGGGAACCAGGATGGCATCCTGATAGACGCGCAGCAGCCGCTCCGCCAGGCTGGTCTTGCCGCACCCCGTGGGCCCGTACAGGAATATCGAGGTCTGGGAGATGATGGCCGGTCCAAGCTGGTCCAGCAGATGATCGGTAAGCACCAGGTCCGACAACATCTGGCGCAGGCTCTTGCGATCCACCCGGATCTTGGCGGCCTGCGCTTTGGTGGCGGCGTGGTAATCCTCCAGCGCCACGGGCGCCGGCCCGGCATAGTGCGTGATCCGGTAGCGCTCTGCCGCCAGGTCCCGCCCCGCGGACGTCAGCGTGAAGTTGTAATCATTGCCGGTCATCCCCTTCACTTCGATCAATTGCTGCTGACGCAGCTCCCGAAAGATGTTCTCGATCACGGAAGTGGATAGCTTCAGGGCTTCGCTCAGCGACTGGAAATTGCTCAGCCCCGACAGATACACGCGCCGCATCACCAGGTCTATCACCAGGCTCCGGGGGATCCCCAGCTTCTCCGGGGTCTCCGGCATGGGCGGGCAGTAAGCTGCTCGAATCTCTGCAACCATCGCCATGGCAACCTCGCCTCTTCCTGATGCTACAAGATAAAGGGGGTCAGGCGCTAGCCCGGATTTCTCATCGGACCGCGGGTCTGATCCAGTTGTGGCGCGGGCTTCAGCCTGCCGCGTCGAGACTCGTCTCGACGCGATTGCTCCACTGCGCCACTGACAGCATCTCTCGGCACGAGTGCCGAGACGGCAGCCTGGAGAGGCTGCGCCACGAAGTTCAGTGCGCACTCAGGGTCCCGCACGATGAGAAATCCGGGCTAGCGGCCGGACCTGCGTGAACCGGCAGCGCCGACGGGCCGACGGCCCTCTGTGAAGTAGAATGGGATTGACCCCCGAAACCAGAAGGCTTGGATTGACTGCCAGGATATTTCTCAAACTCACCAGCGCCGTTTTGTGCCTGCTGATTGTGGCCATGGTGGCAGTGGACATCCTGGCGTCGCGCCTGGCAGCTTCGAAGTACATCCAGAGCCTGACGCGTGAGCTTGCCGACAAGTCGCGCCTGTTGGCCCGGACTTACGGAGGAGAGCTCCCTCACATGAAGCCGGAGGCGGTCCGTGCGCTGGCCCAGGCCGCGGACGCCAGACTGACCCTGGTGGCGCCGGATGGCCGGGTGATCCTGGACTCGGAGACCCCGCCGGAGAGACTGGAAAACCATCGTCATCGCCCCGAGATCATGCAGGCTCTCGCCGGCGCACAGGGGGCCAGCATCCGCCGCAGCCCGACCCTGGGCGCTGACTTTCTCTACGTGGCCGTGCCGGTTTCCGGTTACGCGCTTCGTCTCGCGGTGCCGCTTTCGGAGATTGACCAGCAGGTGAACGCGATCCGCCGCCAGATGCTGGTGGCGGTGGTGCTGGCCTTCCTCCCGGCGGTGCTGCTGGCGGCCCTTTTCGCGCGCCACGTTTCGGGGAAGCTGGGACGCATCATCGGTTATGCCAGCGAGCTCGCTAGAGGGAATTACCGTGCCCGCCTGGACCGCGCCGGCGGCGGGGAGCTGGGAGTTCTAGGCCGCAAGCTGAACGAAACCGGAGAGCACCTGGAACGCGAGCACACCCAGCTCGAAAGGGCCGAACGCATCCGCAAGGATTTCGTGATGAACGTGTCGCACGAGCTACGGACGCCGTTAGCTTCCATCCAGGGCTACACCGAAACACTCCTGGACGGCGCTCTGGATGACCCCCAGAACAACGTGCGCTTCCTCACCATCATCCGGCAGAACGCCGAACGGCTGGCCCGGCTGACGGCCGACCTGATCACCCTCTCCCAGATCGAGCTGAAGACCCGCGTGTTCCGCTTTGCCTTCCACGACGTGAACAAGCTGCTCACAGACGTTCGAGACTCGATGCGTCCGATGGCCGGGAAAAAGAACATTGCCATCGCGCTGGATCCCGCCCCGGATGCAAGCCAGGTCTGTTGCGACGGCGAAGCGGCTTTTCAGGTTCTCACGAATCTGCTCGACAATGCGGTGAAGTACACGCCGGAAGGCGGTTCCATCACGGTGGGAGCCAGGCCAGTGGGCAACAGCGTCGAGATTTGGGTGCGCGACACAGGCATCGGCATCCCGGCCGAAGATCTGCCCCGCCTGTTTGAACGCTTCTACCGCGTGGACAAGGCCCGGTCCAGAGAATTGGGCGGTACCGGCCTGGGCCTGGCCATCGTTAAGCACCTGGTCCACGCGCAAGGCGGAGAAGTCCGCGTTCAAAGCGAAGCTGGCAAGGGCTCTCTGTTCGCCTTCACCCTACCCTCCCGGAACCTGGGCCTTGCCGCGCATCCCGGTGTGGACCCGAGTTGGACGCCCTGTGATGCTCTTATAACCCAGGAACACGCTATCTTCGAAGAAGAGGCTCTGACGGCTGTGAAGAAAATCGCCCTCATCGAGGACGACTCCGATTTGTTCGCCTTGCTGAAGTACAACCTGGAAAAGCAGGGTTATCAGTTCGCAGGCCTGAAAACCGGCAGAGGCGCCCTGGAGTGGTGCCGCCGGGAGCGCCCCGACCTGGTGATCCTGGACATCATGCTGCCGGATTCTGACGGCGTAGATATCTGCAAGGGTATACGCAACGATCCCGAGTTGGCGCGCATCCCTATCATCTTCCTAACGGCGCGGGCCTCGGAAGCGGACCGCATTCTGGGCCTGGAGTTGGGCGCCAACGACTACGTCGTCAAGCCCTTCTCGGTTCGCGAGCTGCTGGCGCGAATCAAAGTCCAGTTCCGGATCCAGGCTGCCCCGGCACGAGTTCTCAAGGCCGGGAGCCTGGAACTCGACCCCACCCGCCGGGTGGTTCGCCTGCACGGAAACCCGTTGTCCCTGACGGCAACGGAATTCCGCTTGCTGGAGTTCCTGATGAGCCGCCCAGGATTGGTTTTCTCCCGGGAGCAGCTCCTGGACGCAGTCTGGGGACATGGCCGGGCGGTCACTGACCGCACCGTTGACGTTCACATCCTGCGCCTGCGGCAAAAACTCGAGGCCGACCCGGCCAACCCGGTCTTCATCCGCTCGGTGCGCGGTTTCGGTTACTCCTTCGAAACGCCGGATTCTACGAAGCAGGATCTCAGCGCTGCCCCGCTTTAACCTCCCTGTAACAGAAACGTAATCGCTGGGTAACATTCCAGAGTTAGTCTTAAGCCGTGGGGATGTTAGCTTCCACCGAAGATGCGGTGCTCTTCTCGGGTGGGCTGCTCGTTATGGCGACCCTGGTCTATCTGATGCACCGCAGCAGAAGACCGGATCCGAAATGGCAGCTCTTTTCGATGCTGCTGGGATCCGCGATTGATGCGAACGACCGAATCCGGAGGGATCCGGATGCCGAGGACTCGCCTGAAGACTCAAGCGCCCCGGCTGACTCCCAACTCTGATATGTCCGCTGAATTGATCCTGGTCATCGTCATTGTCGCGGTTGCGCTGAGCTTCGATTTCGTCAACGGTTTTCACGATGCGGCGAACTCGGTCGCCACGGTGGTGGCAACACGCGTGCTGACCCCGCTTCAGGCCGTCATCTGGGCCGCGTTTTTCAATTTCGTCTCCGCGTTCAGTTTCGGAACCGGCGTCGCCAAGACCGTAGGAACGGGGATGGTAGACTTGCGCGCCGTGACCGTGTACGTGATCCTGTGCGGCCTGATTGGGGCCATCGCCTGGGACCTGATCACCTGGTGGTTCGGCCTGCCCACCAGCTCGTCGCACGCACTCTTCGGCGGCTACGCCGGCGCGGCGGTGGCGCGGACGGTTTTTGAGAAGGGATGGCACCACAGCCTGGAGGTACTGATCTGGAGCGGCTGGATCAAAACGCTTTTTTTCATGGTGCTGGCGCCGTTGATTGGCTTGGTGGCCGCCTATGTCTTCATGATCGTCGTGTACTGGCTGTTCCGGAATTCCAGCCCCAAACGAATGGACGTCTACTTTCGGAAGCTGCAGCTCTTGTCGGCGGCGGCATTCAGCTACTCTCACGGGACCAATGACGCGCAGAAGACTATGGGCATCATCACCGGCGTGCTGGTGACGAC
This sequence comes from uncultured Acidobacteriota bacterium, assembly GCA_963725415.1. GTDB lineage: Bacteria > Acidobacteriota > Terriglobia > Bryobacterales > Bryobacteraceae > CAVRZY01. The sequence goes on from CAVRZY010000111.1 coordinate 20,008, forward strand.
AGGGTACTTGCGCACCTTCCACGTGCCGGTGTGGGTTATCCTTGCGGCGCACGCGGCCATCGGTCTGGGAACGCTCAGCGGAGGGTGGCGCATCGTCCACACGATGGGTTCCAGAATTACGCGCCTGAAGCCCCGTGGCGGCTTCTGCGCCGAATCGGCGGCTGCGACTTCCATCCTGCTCTCGACCGTCATTGGAGTGGGGGTCTCGACCACCCACGTCATCACCGGGGCCATCGCCGGCGTCGGCTCGATCCAACGCATCAAAGCGGTGCGCTGGGGCGTGGCCGCCAACATCATCTGGGCCTGGTTCCTGACCATCCCCGCCTCCGCGGCCGTGGCCTGGGTCTCCTACTTGCTGGTTCGTTCTGTGGGCCTGGACGCCCGCTGAGCCGACATCCGCCACGCCAGGGTAATGCCTCAGAAGGTGTCAAGAAATGCCCGCCTCGATTTGGCCTGCCGGCAACGCAGGTCGGGGACCTGCGCCACCTCAACAACTTGCCAGTTTTGTGGGGTAGGTCTCCGACCTGCCCTGGCATTCTTTCACACCTTCTGAGGCATTACACGCCCGCCGCCTCCGTAGTACGATTAGCGCTTTGAGTGTCGAAACCGGAGGATGCTATGAGACATCGAGTGGTACTTGCCATCCTGCTGGCGGGATTGTGCCTGAAGGCTTACGAACCGCCCGTGGACACAGCCGGGCCGCTCACGGTTCGCATCCAGGCGCCGGCGGCGGTCTACTGGAAGCGGGGGATTCCTTGAGCTGGCCCAGCCCGACGCCCCCTTCACCATCCCCGTCTCACTGGAGAATACCGGCCAGGTCCCACTCCAGGGAACCCTGCGGCTTGCCGTGGTGGATCGTTGGCGGGCTGAGCCTGCCGGCCCGGTTCCCTTTTCGCTGGGACCGCGAAGCAGGACCCGGCTGGAGTTTGTAGTCAGGTTCGGACAAGGCACTTTCAACGCTCATTATCCGGTGCACGCCTTCGCTGAGTTCGAGTACCAGGGCCAGCGCCTGGTCGCGCATCCCATTCTGATCCTGACCACCAGGATGCCCAATCCGCCGCGCGCACCGCTGCCTGTCGCCTGGAAACCGGTAGAAGTCCCGGAGAAGGGCGCTTTGGGCCTCTGGCGCCTCCCGGTGCACCGCCAGAAAGCAGCCATCGCCGCCGAAGAGACGCAGGCCGGCGCCACCGGGCGCGAGATTTTCGAATCGACTCCGGCCATTCAATTCGGGGTCCGTGCGCTGGCGGGCCAGGCGCGCGAGGGGTTAAGAATGGTCCTGGGGATGCGCCCGCCCTCGATGCGGGAACGCGTGGATGCGGCGCTGATCGAGTATCCCCTGGCTCTGCCGAAAAACCCGCCTCTGCGACTCCAGTTCGCCGGGGCAGTGAGCGATCCGCTTGTCGGAGAGGGCGCCGTGTTCTCGGTCCGCGCGCTTGCCTTTGACGCCCCGGCCGGCCAGCAGGGCGCGGTGCTGCTCGAGCGTCGCGTCACCGGCAAAGCGTGGCAGGACGTGGATGTCGATCTGAGCCGCTTCGCCGGGCAGAGCATCCGTCTGGGGCTGGAGGCGCGCGCAGCCTCCACTGGCGAGGTCTATTGGGCCGAACCGGCCGTTATCGCGGGGACGGCCCCGGCGCCGCCGGCCTTTCCGCCTACCGGCGCTCAGAAATCCCGGCTGCTGGGAACCGCGGGCGGCTACCAGGTGCGCTTGTGGCCCGGGAACCGCGGTGTCCTGGATGCGGCTGTCGGTTTCGTGAACGGGCCCAAGCGCCTGCTGTTCCGTGGCTTCCGCGCTACCGCAGCAGGCGACGCGCTGGAGCAGTGGCGCTCGACCAGCCAGTTGCTGGAGGCGCGCGAGGAGCCCGCCGGCGGTCGCTACCGCGTCCGGCACCGTTTCCGCAACTGGGCCGGCGGCTTCGATCTCCTGGCTGAGTTGTGGGTTGAAAAGGAGGGCCTTCAGGCCCGCTTCTGGCTGGAGAACACCCCGCCGCCTCGCCCCTGGCTCCACGTCTATCTCGAGGAAGTCGCGGCGGGCCCCTGGAGCGAGCGTGCGCTGCGCGTTTACGGCGGGCCAGGCAACGTGATCCAAGAGCCGCAAGCCTTCCGCCTGGGCTTCGACGGCCACAACCTGGCCACCTCCTTCGTGGGATTCGATTTCGCCAACGGCGTTTCCCTTCTCCAGGGCCTGGACGCGACCCCGGACCGCCTGGAGGTCGATCCCCAGGCACGCATTTACAGCCTCACCACACCGCACACGCAGACCATGACCTTCCTGCCCACCAGTAATGTCTGGGACGCCGTCAAACTGTGGCGCGACCGCAACGGCCTGGGCGCCTCGGGCGGCGTGGAGAAGCTGGCCGGGCGCTTTGTCTTCGATCTGTGGTCGGGCCGCTATGGCGAGAGTGCCAAAGCGCTCGGCCGGGCTTTCCGCTACGGCCTGACTGATTCCGTCGTCATCTGGCACAACTGGCAGCGCTGGGGCTACGATTTCCGCCTCCCCGACATCTATCCGCCCAACCCGCAGTACGGCGCCTTCGAAGAGTTCCGCGAGTTGGTGCGGGTCTGCCGCGAGCACGGCGTGCTGTTCGCGCCGCACGACAATTACATCGACTTCTATCCCGACGCGGAAGGCTTCAGCTACGAGAACATCGCCTTCAACCCGAACGGCCAGCCGCGCCGGGCCTGGTTCAACATGGGCCGCCAGGCGCAATCCTACCGCGGGCGCGCCGACCGCGTGCGTCCCTTCGTCGAGCGCAACCTGCGCCTGATCCGGGAGGGCTTCAACCCCACCGCCTACTTCATCGACGTGTGGTCCTCCATTGCCCCCTACGACTACTGGACCCACGACGGCCAGTTCATCGAGCGATCGGTCACCCGCAAAGTCTGGGGCGAGAGCTTTGCCTGGATTCGCGATTTTCTCGGCGACCATGCGCCGCAGATTTCCGAGGCCGGCCACGATCAGCTCATCGGCTGGCTGGATGGCGCGCAGGCCAACCAGTTGCGCGTGGATCCCAATGGCCGGGGCTTCACCTGGAACATTCGCAGCGCCGATGCGGAGCGCATCCCGTGGATCGACGCCGCCTATCACGACCGGTTCATCCTCCACGGCGCCGGCTATCAGGATCGCTATGCGGCAGGCCTGGATTTGAAGACCCACGGAATGTACAGCGACGACTACATGGCCACGGAGGTGCTGACCGGACGTCCGGCTATGGTCTCCATGCCGTTTGGCCGCGATGTGGTGCGCAAGTACTGGCTGCTGCACGATGTGATGCGCGGGCTGGCCCGGCGGCGCATCGAGGAAGTCGAGTTCGCCGGCGGCAACCTGCATCGCCAGCGTGTCCGCTGGGACAACGGCGCCGAAGTCTGGGTCAACCGCGGCTCCGGAGACTGGCAGGCGGGCGATCACATCCTGCCGCAGTATGGGTTCTATGCCCGCGTGCCCTCCCCACACGGGCTGATTGAGACCGCCGTCGAGAAGCGGGCCGGAAGCACTGTCGAGTGGGCCCGTTCACCCCAGTTCTATTATGCGAACGCGCGCGGGCAGTCCGTCAGTTTGGGGGCCCTGGAAACCAGCGGCGCCTGCCGGCTCAGCCCTGAAGGGGAGGCCCTGCGCGTCACCGCGGCCCCCGACAGTGGGGCCTTCCGCGTGCTCCTGCGCTGGGGCCAGTTGCCCTGGAAGCTCCCCGAGCCCCGCCAAGCCGAAGCCCTCGATGAGAGCGGCAACGTCCTCAACACCGCACCGCTGGGCCGGGTGAACGGCGACTTCCTCCTCGAATACGCTCCGGGCATCTTCGCCTATCGCCTGCGGTAGGCATTCGTTCGACGCCCGGCAGCGCTGTGTGCGGCTTCACTTCGCCCTCAAGGACGAAGCCAAAGCTTCGGGGGATGTCAATCCCACGGTATCGGTGGGGCCGGTGAAGCCCGGCCCGCCCGCGGCCACAAAACCATGGCTTGCGCCGGAGCGCTGCGGGCTGACCCAGAAGGCGTACAGCCGCCCGTTTCTCAGATGGAACCGGAACCTCACCGCTTGGCCCGCCAGCTTCGACAGATCATTCGGCCCTCTCCAGCGCACTTCCTGGAGCGTCTTGTCGCCGCGGATGGGAATGGATCTCTGGCCCGAGAAGGGCGCAATCACCCGCCCGTCGCGATCCAGCACCTCGGCGCGAAGCTCACCCGCCACGTTGACGAAAAGATGCTTGCCTGAAAACCGCACCGGACGCGTGGTCAGCGTGCCCTCGCTCTCTGGGGCGTCCATCGAAGCGAAGCCGTCGCGCCGCAACACCGCCAAGCCGGTGCTGCATACTCCGGAAGCCCGCACTCCCGGCACTCCCGCACGGCCGCTTACGTAGAAGTACAGCTTGTCACCCACCACCAGGCAGCCGCCGCCCGCCGACTGCACGTTGCAGTAGTTCCAATCGCCGTATCTCTCCGACACGGCGATGAAGGCTTGCCGCTGCGGTCGGTCCCAGTGGAATCCGTCGCGGCTGAATCCCAGCAGTACCTCGTTGGGCTTGTCGCGATCCTTGGGCTGCCCGCGCCAGATGCTGAACAGCCCCAGCAGCACGCTCTCGTAGGCCACTGCGTCCAGGTTGTACAGTTCCGGCTGGATATCGAGATCCTTGCGACGCGGGTCCTGCGCATCCGCGCGGGACCACAGCGGCGGCTCACCCGGCTTCCATTGCGCGCCCGCCACCGCGTCGGCGCTCTCCCAGTAGCGCCGGTACCGTCCCATGCCGCCGCGCGTCGTAATCTCGGATGCTGTACACCCACACCTTCCGGAACCCGTTCCAGAAGAGCGTCGAGCGGTCCCCCGCCGGAGGTGTCCGCGCCACCGGTTCGCCCCAGTGGATGCCGTCCGCGGAGTAATGCAGCACCAGGGGCCGGTTGTTGCCGCTCGAGTACAGGAACTTGTACCGCCGCGCGGGATCTCGCTCTTCCAGATCCAGCCACACGGTGGCCGAGTCGCGCCGGCTGGTATGCACCAGGTTCGTGCCCGGCACTACATCCAGCGACGGTTTGACCCAGTGGATGCCGTCGTCGCGAGGTTGCGTAGCAGGTTCCCTCAGTGTAGCCGCACATGTACCACATCTTGAAGCAGCCGGTCCTTAGGGTCCTACCAGACGCCGTCGCTGAAGACCATGGCGGTCGGGTTGCCGCCCTTCTGCTCCCAGGCCTGGTCCGGCCTCAGCACGGGGTTCTCGCTGTAGTACTCCGCCGCATGGAAGGTCCGCCGCAGCGTGGTCCGCTCGATCAGGAAATCGTCCACGAAAAGCTGGCGTCCCGTATCGATCGGGATTACCTCGGGAGGCGAGGGAAGGTAGGGCGGCGGAGAAGGCTCACTGGCCAGGCTCTCCAGCCGCGGCGGCCACGGCGCGGACAACCGGATGCCGTTGTACAAGGTTTGCGCCGCGGCCACAGCGGCTGCCAGCGCGAGCAGCCAAACCAGGCGAGCTTTGGGATGACTCATGTTCTCACTGGGAGGACGGCAAGGAGGCCCGCGCCAGCACCTCTTCCACCTCGCGGCGGTATTGCTCGAGGAGCTGCTGGTTGGCGGCCTCGAAACGCAGGACCAGCACGGGCTGGGTGTTGGAGGCGCGGACCAGGCCCCAGCCTTGGGGGAACAGGACGCGGACGCCGTCGATGTCGACCACTTGGTGAACCTTTCGAAAGTGGTCCGCGACGCGCTTGACGACCTCAAACTTAGCTTCGTCGGAGCAGTCCACGCGGATTTCCGGAGTCGAGACCATCACCGGCACGCCCGCGAGTTGGGCCGAAAGAGGCTGGCCCGACTTGGCCACGATTTCGATCAGCCGGCAGGCGGCGTAGAGGGCGTCGTCGTAGCCGTAGTAGCGGTCGGCGAAGAACATGTGGCCGCTCATCTCGCCGGCCAGCTCGGCGTGCGCCTCCTTCATCTTGGCCTTGATCAGGGAGTGCCCGGTGCGCCACATGATGGGATTGCCGCCCAAGCGGCGCAACTCGTCGTACATCACCTGCGAGCACTTCACCTCGCCGATGAAGGTCGCTCCCGGCTTGCGCTGTGAGGATCTCGCGCCCGTAGATGAGCAGCAGTTGATCGCCCCACAGGACATTGCCGTTCTCGTCGATGGCGCCGATGCGGTCGGCATCGCCGTCGAATGCGATTCCGAGTTCGGCGCCGTGCTGTTTGACGGCCGCGATCAGGTCCTTCAGATTGGCCGGGACGGTGGGGTCGGGATGGTGGTTGGGGAAGGTGCCGTCCATATCGAAGAACAGCTCGATGGCCTCGCAGTTGAGCCGCTCGAGCAGGCGGTGCATGGCGGGGCCGGCGGTACCGTTGCCGGCGTCGAGCACGACCTTGACACGGCGGGTCCACTGGAACTGGGAGGCTACCTCGTCAACGTAGGGCGTGATGACGTCGGCTGTCTTCCGCGTGCCCTGCCCCAGCCAGGTAGTCGCCGGCTTCGATGATTTTCCGAATCTCCTGGATCTCCGCGCCGTAGATGGTGGTGGTTCCCGAGACCACCTTGAAGCCGTTGTACTCGGGCGGGTTGTGGCTGCCGGTGATCATCACCGCCCCGGTGGCCTGGAGATGGAATACGGAGTAGTACAGCAGGGGCGTGGAGACCACGCCCACGTCGGTGACGTCGCAGCCAGTCGCCAGCAATCCTTTTGCGAGGGCATTGGCCAGGCGCTCCGAGCTGAGGCGGGTGTCGGTTCCCAGAGTGAGATTGTTGCCGCTGTGGCGCTGGAGATAGGTGCCGATCGCCTGTCCCAGGTACTCGATATCGGCGCTCTGAAACTCGGTTTCGGCAACGCCGCGAATGTCGTATTCGCGGAAAATGGTGGGCTTCAGCATACCCTGAAAGTAGCAGGTGTTTCCGAGCGCGGCAAGTCTCAGCGGCGCACCCGCTATAATCTGACAGTGACCAGTTCGAAGGTCTGGAGATTCTTAAAGCCACACCCTGATCGCGCCATGGTCCTGGCGCTTTTTTTGCTGGTATGGATCACCCACACCTTCAGCCCGAATGCGACCCCGTTCGACTCCCGCTGGACCGTGCACACGGCGCTCAGCATTTTGCGAGAAGGCAACACGGACCTGGATGAGTACCGCGATCTCCTCGCCAAGGACGGCTTCTACGGGATCGAGTGCGTGGGGGCCGACGGGAGGCGCACCTATCCTGTGAGGCGCCAATCGCCCTGCGCTCCTGGACACTTGTACAACTTCTATCCAGTGGCGGTGCCTTTGCTGGCCCTCCCTGCCGTGTTCGTTGCCGAGAAGGGCCTGGCGGTTGCGCAGCCCTTGCTGCGCCCCCTAATCGAGCGAACGCCGGTGGGAGTCCGCCGGACATTTCTGGAGGGCAACCTGGTGGGCAGTTCTGCGCTGGTCGAGATCCTGATCGCGTCACTGATCATCGCGGCGGCGACGGTGGTGGTGTACTTCATCGCGAGGGAGTTTCTTCCACGGATCCATTCGGTGGTCCTGGGCCTGCTGTTCGCCTTCTGCACTCCGGCGTGGTCCACGGCCAGCCGCGGGCTGTGGCAACACGGGCCCTCGATGCTCATGCTCGCCATCGCGCTACTGCTGGTGTTGCGAGCGGAGCGCCGGCCGGCGCTGATCCGGTTCGCGGGCGTTCCTTTGCTGTTCGCATTTTTCGTCCGACCCACGAATATTGTGCCGCTGGCGGCGCTTTCGCTGTTCGTGCTGGTGCACCACCGGCGGCGTTTCATTTCGTACCTTCTGTGGGCAGTCCCCGTGGCGCTGCTTTTTGTGGCCTATGATTTGGCGGTTTACGGTTCGGTGTTGGCGCCGTACTTTTTCACTGCCAGACCAGGCGCGCCCGGTCTCGCCCTGCACCCGCGTTTCTTCGAGGCGTTGCTGGGCAACTGGATCAGCCCGGCCCGAGGACTGTTGACGTTCGTGCCCGTGTTCCTGCTGTCGATCTACGGGATGCTGCTGGCACCGCCCAGCACACAGGCCAAGCGCCTGCGCTGGTACCTGGTGGTTATCGTGGCGTTGCACTGGGTGTTGATCTCGCTCTACGAAGACTGGTGGGGTGGCCACTCAAATCTTTCACTGGCTATTTTCGCTGCCCATCCGCCACAGCATGACCACGGGCGAACTTGCACAGTTGTTCAACGCTGAGAAGCGCATGGGTATAAAGCTCACGGTGATCGCCATGAAAGGCTACCGGCGTAGCATGTGGTTCGATGAAACCGGCCTGACCTGGGTGAACCCGTCCCCGAATCTGCGTTCCCTCTCTCAAGCGACCCTCTACCCTGCGGTGGCTCTGGCCGAGGCATCCAATGTCAGCGTGGGCCGGGGGACAGACACGCCCTTTGAACTGCTCGGTGCCCCCTGGGTCAACGGCCCGCAGCTCGCCGAGTATCTGCGACAGCGCAAGATTGCTGGTGTCAATCGAGGCCGCAACGTTCGTGCCCGTCGCGAGCCCCTTCAAAGGAAAGGTCTGTCATGGTGTACGGATAGCGTTGACCGAGCGCCGGGTGCTGGACGCGGGTCTTCTGGGGATTGAAATCCTGAGCGGGCTTTTTCGCCTCTACCCCGGACGCGTTTCAACTCATAAAGCCCTTTCTCTGATCGGCTCCCGGACGACGCTCCAGGCCATCCGGGAAGGCAAGATCCCCGGGACATCATCCTGGCAGAGGTCGCTCGATGCCTTCCGCCAGCTCCGCGCCACCTACCTCCTCTACACGGATTAATCCTCCTCCCTTTCGCCTAACGCCCGCCACACTGCCGGCGGGTAAACCTTTAGCCTTTCGCCTCTCATTTTTTCATTGAGTTTACCCTTGATCCACAAGGCAAAATCGCGCATAATCCGAGCCCAAAAAGGGATTTCTTATCTCTGCTCCGTCCCCAGTGTAAAGAATAGCGGCAGAGATTGAAAAATTTTCATACCATTTAGACCTGTGGCTTACGTCTCTAGTTAGGTTCATTGCTGTCCAAGATAACTGAAAGTTTCTCATTTAGGTTTTGATTTTCAATAAGTTAGGGATTGAAAAGGTTCTGTTCACAGTTTAGGTTGTCGCT